>NZ_CP004350.1:2400000-2756744 GCF_000550785.1 Corynebacterium casei LMG S-19264 | reverse complement strand
TTATGCAGCGCCTGGAGCGGACAAGGCGGGGTAGCGGTGGCTGATACATACACAAAAATCCCACATAGTAGGTTGGAAGTCGTGCGTGTTGGTGGCAAACTGAGACTATTGCGTTTTAACGCTCCCTAAGCCACCTAAAGGTCCTAAACCGGCTCATCAGAAAGGGCGACCATGGCTCACAATGAAACTGCGCTATATGAATCCAAAGACTTCAACGTCCCGCCACACCGTTATGGCAACGATGTTGAATCAGTACTGATCAGTGAAGAAAAGCTCCAGGAAAGAATCCAGGAACTAGCTGATAAAGTATCCAAGGACTACGCGGACACCGAAGAGGACCTGCTGCTTATCTGCGTGCTCAAGGGCGCGGTCTACTTCCTGACCGACTTCGCGCGTGCGTTGTCCATTCCTTCCCAGATGGAATTCATGGCGGTTTCTTCCTACGGCAACTCCACCTCCTCTTCCGGCGTGGTACGCATCCTTAAAGACCTGGACCGTGAAATTGAAGGCCGCGACGTGCTCATCGTTGAGGACATCATTGACTCCGGCCTGACCCTGTCCTGGTTGCTGCGCAACCTCAAGGGCCGTCACCCAAAGTCTTTGGAAGTCATCACCTTGCTGCGCAAGCCTGAGGTAGTCACCGCTGAAATTGACCTCTATGACGTGGGATTTGACATCCCTAATGAATTTGTCATTGGCTACGGCCTTGACTACGCCGAACGTTACCGCGACTTGCCGTATGTAGGCACTTTGCATCCGGACGTCTACTCCAACCACTAAACTAAAACGCTTGATGAAAAATTCTTCCTGGATCAAATACGGTGGCATCGCTGCAGTAGTACTAGTAGCGCTGTACATCTTCACCTTCTTCTCCGACGACACCCGCTCCTTCATGCGAGTGGATACGTCCATTGCGCTGGAGCAGCTCAACGACCAAAACGTTGAGGAGGCGCAAATTGATGATCGCGAACAACAACTGCGCCTGACTCTGCGCGAGCCAATAACGGTTGAAGAACGCGAGGGCGTTGAAGAGGTTATTGCGAAGTACCCAGCGCGTACCTCGCCGGAAATCTTCGACTCAGTGCGCAACTCCGGTGCTGAGACCTACCAGACCAACGTCACGCAAGATTCGATCTTCATGTCGATGATCTCCTTCTTGCTGCCGATGTTGATTCTGTTCGCAGTACTGTTCTGGTTCATCTCGCGTATGCAAACCGGCGCCGGCGGCATGTTCGGCATTGGCGGTTCCAAGGCGAAGGAACTGACCAAGGACATGCCTACCAACACCTTTGAGGATGTTGCGGGCGCTGATGAAGCAGTGGATGAGCTGCAAGAAATCAAGGACTTCTTGGAAGACCCAACGCGCTACCACGAGCTTGGCGCGAAGATTCCGCGCGGCGTGCTGCTCTATGGCCCTCCGGGTACTGGTAAAACCCTTCTTGCCCGCGCCGTTGCAGGTGAGGCAGGCGTTCCTTTCTACTCCATCTCTGGCTCGGACTTCGTGGAAATGTTCGTCGGTGTTGGTGCATCGCGCGTGCGTGATTTGTTCAAGCAGGCTAAGGAAAATAGTCCTTGTATCATCTTCGTCGATGAGATTGATGCCGTTGGCCGCCAGCGTGGCTCCGGCACTGGCGGTGGACACGATGAACGTGAGCAGACCCTGAACCAGCTGCTGGTGGAAATGGATGGCTTCGGCGACCGCGAGGGCGTCATTTTGATTGCCGCGACCAACCGCCCAGACATCTTGGACCCAGCGCTGTTGCGCCCGGGCCGTTTCGACCGTCAGATTCCTGTCACCCCGCCTGATTTGGCTGGCCGTGAGCAGATTTTGCGCGTGCACTCAAAGAACAAGCCTTTGGCGAAGGAAGTTGACGTCACCCAGCTGGCAAAGCGTACCGCCGGCATGTCCGGTGCGGACCTGGCCAATGTGTTGAATGAGGCGGCACTGTTGACTGCCCGTATCGGCGGCAATGTGATTACCGCCGATGCTCTGGAAGAAGCCACTGACCGCGTTGTCGGCGGCCCGCGCCGTCAGTCCAAGGTGATTTCTGAGCATGAAAAGAAGATCACTGCCTACCACGAGGGCGGACACACGCTGTCCGCGTGGGCATTGAAGGACATTGAGCGCGTCTACAAGGTCACCATTTTGGCCCGTGGCCGTACCGGTGGCCACGCGATGACTGCTCAAGAAGACGACAAGGGCATGTACACCCGCGATGAGCTGTTTGCGCGTTTGATCTTCGCCATGGGTGGCCGTGCCGCTGAGGAACTGGTCTTTGGTACTCCAACTACCGGTGCTTCTTCCGATATTGAGCAGGCAACCAAGATTGCCCGCGCCATGATTACGGAGTACGGCTTCAGCCCATCATTGGGCACCGTGAAGTACGGCAAGGAACAAGGCGACCCATTCGCTTATGCCGGTGGCGGCGGAGTCTCTGAATACTCGGATGCCGTGGCAGCCAAGATTGATGATCAGATGTCCTTCCTTTTGGACTCCGCTCACCAGCAGGCCTACGACATTTTGGCTGAGCACCGAGACTACCTGGACAAGCTCGCCGAAGCGTTGCTGGAAAAGGAAACTCTGCGTCGCCCTGACCTGGAAGCTCTTTTCGATGGCATTGAGCCACGCGAATCTCGCGAGGTCTTCCCTGGTGAAGACTCCCGTTTCCCAGCTCAAGCCGGCCGCGAGCCAGTCCAGACCCCAGTTGAAGTTGCCATCGAGCGCGGCGAAGAACCACCACGCCGTTTCTCCCTGCTGGACGCCTCCCGTATCGCGCGTGAGCGCCGCATAGCTTTGGAAGAATCTCAAGCCAACGCTGGCAACGACTCCGATGACGCCAACGAGAGCTCCGACAAGGACTCTGCCAACGAGCCAGAGATTGGCTTCAACTTTGGCCAGCACGCCGGCGACTGGACCGAAGACGGCTTCAAGACCGTCGAGGAAACCGAGCCGACCACGCCATCCGACGCCGAGCCAGCCGAGGATGACTCCCACGTCGTTCCAGATGTAGCGCCTGAGGCTGAAAAGCCGAAGGATGCGAAGCCATCGGTCATCATGCCTGAGCCATCGCGTACTGCGCCGAAGGCTGCAGAACCAACGAAGGACAAAGCTGAAAAGGCTGAAAAGGCCGACCAGGCAGAAAAATCTGAGAAGCCTTCCATTTCAGAGCGGATGGGTGAGAGTCGTCCAAGCGAGGATGACACTGCGGTTATCCCAACCGGGCGCCACCACAAGCCGTCGATGAATGATGATGAGGGTTGGCAGGCTCCGGGCTGGGACAATCAAGATGAGTCCAGCAATCCTTATGCGGCGAAGCCGAAGGATAAGCAGGACCGTCACCCCGGTGAAGATAATTACTAGGCGTGTTTAGCTGCTTCCCGCGTGCGCAATGGCGCGGGAAGCTTGAGAAAACTTGAAAGCAAGGAAAAGATCCGTCGATATGAGTGACAATTCGATTCCAGCCCGCAAGCCTTTTGATCAGGCACGAGCTGAAGCAGCAATTCGCGAGCTGCTCATCGCAGTGGGTGAAGACCCAGAACGCGAGGGCCTCCAAGAGACCCCGGCACGAGTTGCGCGCTCATATGCAGAGATCTTCTCCGGACTTCATACTGACCCAACGGAAGTTCTAAACAAGACTTTCGCGGAGGACCACCAGGAGCTCGTCCTGGTGCGTGATATTCCGATCTACTCCACCTGTGAGCACCACTTGGTGCCGTTTTACGGCGTGGCACACATTGGTTATATTCCGGGCAACGACGGCAAAGTTACTGGCCTGTCCAAGCTGTCACGCCTGGCCGATGGCTTTGCCAAGCGCCCACAGGTACAAGAGCGCCTGACCCGCCAGATTGCGGATGCGCTGACTGAGGAACTCGGCGCGCAGTCTGTCATCGTGGTTATCGAATGCGAGCATTTGTGCATGGGCATGCGCGGCGTGCGTAAGCCGGGTGCAGTGACCACCACGTCGGCTGTGCGCGGCGGGTTCAAGAACAACTCCGCATCCCGCGCTGAAGTCATGAGCCTCATCCGCAGCTAGTCAGACTTTCGAGGAGAGCCACACACATGCAGGTCGCCGATATTTGCCCTGATGCCGCAGCCAAGCGCACGCTGGTCATGGGAATTGTGAACGTCACAGAGGATTCCTTTTCCGATGGCGGAAAGTGGATCGACATCGACCGCGCGATTGCGCATGGCCGTGAGCTGGTCGCGCAGGGTGCGGACATGATTGATGTCGGCGGCGAATCCACCCGTCCGGGCGCAACACGCGTTGAGCCGGAGATGGAAAAGCAGCGGGTAGCACCAGTTGTTCAGGCTTTGGCGGAGGAAGGCATTGTGGTCTCCGTTGACACAATGCGTGCAAGTGTCGCCGAGGCAGCAGTCGAGGCAGGGGCATTATTGCTTAACGATGTCTCCGGTGGCCTTGCCGATGACAACATGTACTCAGTCATGGCAGATTCCAAGGTGCCAGTGTGCTTGATGCATTGGCGCACCGTGCGCTTTGGGGACGCAGCGGGTTCCGCGGACCACAACGGTGACGTGGTCAAAGACGTACATGCCACCCTCGCGCGGCTTACTGACAACGCCATCAAAGCCGGTGTCACACCAGAGCTCATCACCCTGGACCCAGGCTTGGGCTTTGCCAAGACCCCGCAGGATAACTGGGTGCTTCTCAAAGCACTACCGGAGTTTATCGCTGGGCACTATCCCATCTTGGTTGGCGCATCCCGCAAGCGTTTCCTCGCCGCTATCCGCGAAGACCGCGGCATGGAACATGGGCCGCACTTGTCAGATCCTGCAACGGCGGCAGTAACCGCGCTATCGGCACAATTGGGTGCATGGGCAGTGCGCGTGCATGACGTGCCGGTTTCCCGCGATGCCGTGGATGTCGCCGCCGCTTGGGCAGCAGGCCCACAGTATATTTCAGGAAGTGAGCGCTAAATGGCTGACCGTATTGAACTCAAAGGCTTAGAATGCTTTGGCTACCATGGCGTCTTCGACCATGAAAAGCGCGATGGGCAAAAATTCATCGTGGACTTGACCTGCTGGTTGAGCTTCAAAGAAGCAGCGGCGACCGATGATCTGGACAAGACTGTGAGCTACGCGGACCTCGCTGACATCGCCGCCGACATCGTTGAAGGCCCAGCGCGGAATCTCATTGAGACCGTTGCTTCTGAAATCGCCGATAAGATCATGGCTAGTGATCCAATTTTGTACGCTGTGGAAGTCACCGTGCACAAACCGGATGCACCAATTGAGCGAACTTTCCATGACGTGGCCGTTGTTGCCCGTCGTTCCCGCAAATCAGAACGGATGTAAATCATGCGTGCAGTGCTATCAATCGGGTCCAACATGGACGACCGCGTCGAACTATTGCGAACCGTCTTCGAAGAATTCAAGGATGAAATAGTTTCTGAGTCGCGCGTGTACTCCACCCCGCCATGGGGTGTGGAAGACCAAGCGGAATTCCTTAACGCCGTCATCATCGTCGACGTGGACCAAACCCCGCTCGAGCTGCTGCACCGTGGACAGGCACTTGAAGCGGCAGCGGAGCGTGTCCGCGAGCAGCGCTGGGGTCCTCGCACTCTGGATGTAGACATCATTGAGATCGAAGGCTTTAGCTCCGAAACGGAAGAACTTACCGTTCCTCATCCGCATGCCGCTGAGCGCGCCTTCGTGCTCATCCCATGGATGGCCGCTGATGTTAATGCCACGTTGGGCGGAAAGCCAGTAGCGGAGCTCATAGGCAACGTCCCTCAAGAAGACATCGAAGGAATCAAGGTGTTGGGGAGCATCGACAAGCTGTGAAAAAGACATCCATTGCCGCACTAGCGGGCATTGCTGTCTTTATCACCCTGGCTGTTTTCATCCTCACCCGCGGCTTTTATGGCTCCATGATGTCCATTCCCACCACGGTGTCCATCACCCTGTGGGGCATGGCAATTTTATGCGCGGGCCTGTCCTGGAAAGTCCATAAAGCCAAGGGCGATGACTCTCACGGCATTGGATTAGACCGCAGCCAACTTAACCCCATGACCATCGCGCAGTTCATGCTGGTGGGCAAAGCATCCGCCTGGACCGGGACGATTGTCGGCGCTGCATATTTAGGCATCGCGTTGTACGTGGTGCCGATGTCAGGGCAGATCGCCGCAGCGCAAGAAGACCTTACTGGAGTAGTTACCTCAGTTTTAGGTGGGCTAGCAATGGCAGTTTCGGGAGTAATCCTGGAGCGACACTGTGAGGTGCCACCTCCAACTGACGGAGCACAAGCGATAGAGTAGAAATCATGACCGCCTACGACGAAGAGAAGTACCACGACTCTGAACGCTCTGACAGCGCTGATCAGTCCGCCGATTCACACACGGGCGATGATTACAGTGATGATCAATCAAACGGTCATGCTCAAAGTAATAAACAAGGCCTTGATACCGGCTCCATCATTTTGATTGTGTTGGTAGTGCTAGCAATCATTGCGTCTATCGTGATGCTGATTGCCAGCTCTACTGCCGCTTTGAAGATTGCTTTGCTGGCCGCGCTGTGGGCGGCAGTCGGCGGAATCTTCCTGGTCTCGCGCTACCGCAACCAGGTCCGTGACCGCGAGGATGAACTCTACGTCCGTGAAGACCTCTACCACGCTGAACTGGAAAGGCTGCGTGCGCAGCAAGAAACCCGCCAGGCAATTGAGCATTTAGAAAACTCTTCTTCCGTTGACATGGATGTGCTGGCGGAAATCAAGGCGGAACTGGCCTCTATCCGTGAGCAGCTAGAAGAACTCTCCGGACGTGAGTTCACCTATGAGCCAGCCGCGCTTCAGGCGGAAGCGCGCCGCATCATGGAAATTGAAGCCCGTGCACATGCCGCCGAAGCCAACGGCAACGGCGCTGGCGCCGCTGCTGGCACAGGTACTGGCAGCAATTACAACAGCAGCAGCTATGCCTCGAGCTATGGCACTGATTTCGGTGATGACGCCGAGCCAGAGTTCACCCCGGTGAATTACACGCAGGCGCCAGCGGGCAAGCCGTCCGCAGATGCTATTGCTGGCCGCATTGGCAACACCCCAACCTATCCACGCAATGACAATCCACTGGCTGAGTTCATCAATGAGATGAACAGCAACGCCAAGGATGAAGAGCCAAAGCCGGCGGCTGCTGCCAAGGCACCAGCTGAATCTGTTGCAGAACCTGTAGCTGAGCCCGCTGCAGAAAAGAATGCACCAAAGGCTGAGACTAAGAAGGACGCCAAGAAGAAGTCCAAGTCCAAGGCATCTGAGGCTGCTGCGAAGGCAGAGCCAAAGCCGGAAGCGAAGCCAGAAAAGAAGGCTGAGGCCAGGGTCGAAGACAAGGCTGAAAACAAGGCAGCGGCCAAAGCTGAAGACTCCCAGGGTGAGAAGCCAAAGGAATTCAACACCGGTTCCTTCCAGGCAGTGCGCTGGGATGCGGGCGGCGATGAAGCAGCGAAGCCTGCGGCCAAGAACGCGACGCCGGCTGAGGAAGAAGACGAGCCACGCGGTGGACGTCGCCGCAGTGATGCGCACCGTCAGGGTTCCGTGTCTGTTGCTGAGCTTCTAGCAGCGGCGAAAAAGCGCGAGAAGGATTCCTAAAACCAATGCCAGGACCACGCATGATCGTTGGTTGGTTGGGTCGTGAAAGCCGTTTCAAAGCACTACTTGAAGCCCAAGGCCACGACATTGTTGATCTTGAGTCAGCAGCAGATTCGGTGCGCTGCGAAGCCATTGTCATTTCTACGCCGGAAGCCCAGGTAGAGGGCATGGTTACCGCGCTTGAGCCACACGTGCGCAGGGGGCAGATTGTTGTCCACTGCAGCATTGGCTTGGGCGTGCAGGTCTTGGATCCGCTAGAGGTGCAAGGTGCGTTGGCTATGGCTATTGCGCATGTCGGTGCGGACCGTTGGATTGTCACCACCAGTGATGAGCTTGCGCAGGGAATCGCTGAGGTCTTGCTCTTTGAATCCGGTCAGGTGACCTTGCCGAAGACGGATGCTGAGCGCGTGGAGATTGCGCCCAAGATTGCGTATGCGCAGATGGTGCGCCAGCTTGCGCGCGCAGCACACAGGGACCTGAAAGTGGTTCTGGATGAAGAAGCCGTTCCACCCGGGGAGGAACAGGGCGAGTTTTTGGCGCCACGCTTTGTCACCAGTGACATCTATTCGGCATTTCAATCCATTACAGACCCGGGCTTTAGAAAAGCCTTCGTGGAGGCAGCACGCCGGGTGGGCGAGATTGAAAACAACATGGAGTTAGAGATGTGGGGATTGCAGGAGGAGCTTCGATGAGCATTGGCCGCGGGCAAGCAACGGTGGTTGCAGACCTGAATATGATTTCCAAGGTCGGTTCGGCTTTTAAGAAAACCGGTGCGCCGGTCGTGCTGGTTCCTCTGGGCCGCGGCGTTCACGCCGGCCACATTGCGCTGGTGCGCGCAGCGAAAGCAATCCGCGGCGGCGTGGTCGTCGTGGCGTTGTCCTCTACTGATGAGCAGGACTTGGAAGCGCTGCGCAAAGAATCTGTGGATGTCATTTGGCAGTACACCGATGAGCAGTTGTGGCCAAACGGCCACCGCTTGCAGCTCGCGGTGAAGCAGGATGCGCTAGAGCCTGCCGATGCCCTCTCCGCCGCCCTCACCCGCAACCTCGCGCTTATCGGCGCGCTGAGCCCAAGCGATGTCGTGGTGGGTGAAAAAGACTATGAGCTGCTCATCGCGCTGAATCAGGCTATTCATGATTTCCACATCCAAGTCCGCCTGCAGGGTGTTCCGACCGTGCGTATGCCTGATGGCCTAGCACTGTCACTGCGCAATATGGATGTCGAGGAATCTGCGCGTGAAAAAGCCAGCACCTTATCAGCAGCGCTGACCGCTGGCGCGCACGCCGCTGAAGCAGGCGCCGAGCAGGTACTTGAAATAGTTAAGACTGTTCTGGACGCAGCCGGAATCGAGCCTGAATACGTGGAACTGCGCGGCCGCGACCTTGGCCCAGCTCCTGAAATTGGCGATGCCCGCCTGCTCGTCGCAGCGAACATCGGCGGCGTCCGACTGACCGACAACGTCGGCCTGCCACTCGGCATCGGCTTCCGCAACATCGAAGCCCACGCTGAAGAAGCGACACAAGCTGAAAACGCAGCAGGTTCCAACTAATAGCAGCCGCTACTTAGAGGTAAGTAGCGATATCTTCTAGCGCCTGCGGCGAGCCGACATCGTGGGCGCGCAGGGGAATCTCCACGACTGGAAGATTTGGTAGGCGGCGGTGAAGATCTGTCAGTGCTTCGTCTTCATAGCTGCGGCGGGAGGCGAGGAAATCACCCTGGTCCGCAGGGGAGCGACGGTTCACAATTAGTGCGCCGACGTGGACGCCGTTGGCGGTGAGCTCGGCGTGAAACTCATCGGTTTCTAACACCGGTAGACGCTCCGCGGTGAGGACAATGTTGAAGGTGCACGCGGTGGCATCGTTAAGCACTGCGCGAAGCCGCTCAAACCGGTGCCTGCGTTTGAGCAAAATGGACCGCAACTCTTGGTTGCGGCGATCGACGGGATCGATGGCTGTTGTCACCGTGGTGTCTTTGCCTGTTGGCGACATCCCGCGAACCAACTCGGAGAACTTCTCCGATTTCGCGCGCCGCTCCAACAACCCATCCGTCCAGGCGGACATGAGCTCCGGCAATGCCATCAACCGTGCCGTGTGGCCCGACGGCGCGGTATCAAAAATGATGTGGTCATAGCTCTCGCCGTACTCTTCCAGCAATATAGCGATGCGCTCCAACAACGCTGCCTCATGGGTGCCCGGCGAATGCTTGGCCAAGTTCAGGTGCTTGTTCACTTCCTTGTGCAGATGCTCCGGCATCATCCGGCGCATCGTGTTGCCAGCCTGCTTGAGATGCTCATCCGTGGCGCGCGCGGGATCGAGCTCCAGCACATCCACGCCCGGGCGCACCGTGGTTTGGGTATCTCCCACCTTGGTATTCCATAGGTGGCCAACGTTGTGCGCTGGATCCGTGGAGACCACCAAGGTGGAGGCACTCTCAGAAAGTTTGAGCGCCGTTGCATTGGCGATGGTTGTTTTACCTACCCCGCCTTTGCCACCAAAGAACATGACGGGAGAGGTAGGGACATTTAACAACACTGAATGTTCTCCAACGGTGAGTTCGCCATTCCCATCCGGCGGTGCCAGGCGTGGAAATCTTCATAAATAACGGGCAGGAGCTCCAGGGTATAAAAGCTCGCTGGATTCGGAATCCCCAAAGCTTCTGACATGACCAGCAGCATGAACAGGTCTTCTTCTTGTTGCTGTGCTTTTGCAAACGTCGCTCGGTAGGGCGCGGAGTAATACTCTTGAAGCTCCGCGCTCAACCGTGCGAGTTTGTCTTTCAGCGACATAAATTAGGCCTTGCTGTCTACCGATTCTGGTGTTGGGGCGTCGATGTCTTCATCTGACCACTCAATCTGCTTGGTCTGCTTCATGCGGCCAACCGCGAGGAAGACCTCCACGATGATCCAGATTGCTGCTAGGACGATGATGACGTCCATGGTAAACAGCAGCCAATTGCCTTGCTGGAAGAATGTGCCCAGCTGGATGAATGCGGCCCACAGAGACATCACTGTCAGGAAGATCAACGGGATGAGAATTGGCCACGTTGGTCGACGCAGGTGCATGAGAATCAGCAGCAGGATGGACAGTGACAGGCCTGCCATGAGCTGGTTGGTGGTACCGAACAGCGGCCAGATGGTCATGCCGCCTGAACCGTCGGTGCCCTGGGAGAAGGTCAGACCGAAGGCGACCAGTACGGCGATACACGTTGCTAGGAAGGTGTTGATCTTGAAACCTGCGGTATCACCAATTTCTTGCACCACGATTCGCTGAAGACGCACACCGGAGTCCATGGTTGTTGCGGCGAACAGCACGGCCATGGTTGCCAGGATTGTTGCCGACAACGAGGTGGAGATGCCAAGGCCCTCATTCACCAGGTTGCCGCCACCTTCAACAAACGCGTTCACACCGCCGGCGTTGAACTCGGAGTAAATGGATTCCCATTCCTGGTAAGTGCGGAAACCAGCAGTGGTAGCAATGATGGTGCCCAGCGCCAGCAGGCCTTCACCAACAGCGCCGAAGTAGCCGACGAAGCGAGCATCGGTTTCCTTATCCAACTGCTTCGAGGAAGTACCAGAAGCAACCATGCCGTGGAAGCCGGAAATCGCGCCACACGCAATGGTCACGAACAGCAGTGGGAACATGCCCGGGGTACCGGCAGGAACGTCTTCACGGATTGCCGGTGCAACGAGGTCAGGGCGGGTGAACAGGAAGGACGCGTAGAGAATACCCAGGCCAATGAACAGCTGCAGGCCGTTAATGTAGTCACGTGGCTGAAGCAGCATCCACACTGGCAGCAGAGATGCGCAGAACGCGTAGATGAACAAGATGATGATCCAGACACCAGCGGCTGGGATACCCAGGACGGTCTCCGGCAGGGAGATTGGGTACCTATCGCCAATGAGCATCAGGGAGTACAGCGCGACCACGCCAACAACGGACACCAGTGGCAGGTTCCACTTGAAGCGGTACATAGCCTGGCCGATGCACAGTGCAACGGCGATAGCGCCCCAGGTTGGGATGACCGAAGATGGGGTGGAAATCAGCAGACCGGAGATAACCACACCGAATGCTGTGTTGACCATGAGCAGCAGCAGGAAGATGACCACGAGGAAGAGCATGCGGCCACGCTTGCCGATGTAGCGCCCGGACAAAAGTCCAATGGACTGGCCGCGGTGACGTTGGGATGCCCAGAGCACGCCCATGTCATGCATACCGGCGGCGAAGACCGTACCGATGGTTACCCAGAGGAATGCTGGGAACCAGCCCCAGATAACCGCAACGGCTGGGCCGATGATGGGCGCTGCACCTGCAACGGAGGTGAAGTGGTGTCCCCACAGGACGTACTTGTTAGTAGGAACAAAGTCCACGCCATCTTCCATGGTGTGGGCTGGGGTTTTATAGTTTGGTGAAAGCTGGAAAATTTTCTTACCAAGGAACTTGGAATAAAGCAGATAGCCACAGACCATCATGGCCACGCCGATTATCGCTAAGATTAAAGAGTTCATGTGGAATGCTCCGAACACAGTAAGACGGCAAGGTCCACCACAGGTATATGTGATGTGCATCAAAGATTGTTGTGAACATAGCGTAAATCATTGAAGGTGAATTCACGAAGGATTAGGGGAACTAATTTCCAATCCCAAAGAACATGGGTGCCCCCGCGGGACGTTCGAAAACGTGAAATCCCTGCTAGACATAGGTTCCACCTGAGTGGCGGGTAGGCTAGCAGGGAAGTGCCGTGGTGGACTATTTAGCTAATGCAGCTAATGCTTCTAACTCGGTAGAGCTGTATCAAGTCTGCTGGCGACTAAGCGTCTTGCAGGCCGATGTTGCCATCGGTGCGCCACACGGTGACAACAGCGAAGCGTTGGACTGAAATGCTGTAAATTGCCTAAGTTAATTGGATGCCGTTTCTTAGGGGTTGACTCGACGCGGTCTTTGGGAGTGTGGCTAAATCCTTAAACTGAGGGACAGTGGTTTCCCAAGCGGGTACTGGGTTACCCGAAAAATATGGACACGTATTTAAGTTACCCGGTGATTAAGCAGCTGCTTCTTTTCCTTGTGGGTCTTTATTCTGCGCTTCGAAGTTGGCTGAGCTGACCATCCAGATAGCTGAGTAACGGCGGCGCCGGTTGTAGACAATCTCAATCCATCGGGGCTCAGCTTTCCTGGCTTCATCACGCGAACTTGACCTATGTGTTCTTTGAGAACCAAAATAAGATCAACTGCTGTCGCATTTGTGGCGGCTGCTTTGATGAGCGGTCACATGGCTGCTGTTGCTGGCGCGTCTGAGCCATACGGTGCTGCTGAGTTTGAATCGGTCGATTCGCTGCAGACTGAGCAAGAAGACGAATTAGCCGGAGACCTTGAAATCCTGTTCACCGAGTATGTGCCTGAAAAAGACGGAGTTTTCGTGGTAGATGAGCAGGCGATTACAGCTGATGGGCACGAAGCGAGTCTAGGAGATTTTGAGGCATTGGCGGCGATCCTAAATAGCCCTAATCCGAGCCAAATGAGGGGTGAGCCGACCAATGAGAACTTAATCCAAACAAGGGATGCGCAGTCTTATGCTAAGTGCTTGATTTGGGGCGCATTGGGAATTCCAGCGACGGCGTTTTCTGCTGGAACTTGGCAAGCAATCGTCACAGGAATTAAAGCAAATCAGTGGAAACTTACTGCATCGACCATCGTTCGCGCTCTCGGTCCGGCGTTCGTTAATGGCGCCGGAAAGGCGATTGGCGGGCCGGTAACAATTGCAGCCGCTCTAGTTGTAGCTGCTGGACTGTGCGCTTTTCAGCAGTAGAGAAAACTGAAACAGTACTATGGTAGAAAGAGTGTCATGACCCCACGAAAGTATCTTATGAGAATGGTCATTAGTTGCGGGATATTCTTCATCATTTCCACGGTTATTCTGGCGTTCTTCTTCGCGTTGGGAAGAGGGCACATGATTAATACACAGGATGTGCTGCCATGGATTGGCGCGGCGTTTGTCTCTTGTTTCTTTACGTACTTCTGGGCTAAACGAAATTCCAAGGAACTCCGAGAGCGCCAGAACCTATGGGGGCCAGATAGCCCCACGCATAATCCCTCAGTGCGTAAACGCGACTAAGCATGTGGGCAAACGGCATTTAATACCGATGTGAGAGCCCGATAAGACCTGCTAGCCCCACTTTTTCAGGGCTAGCAGGTCTTATTCGGCGGTTACAGTCAGCTCATAACATCGACTGTCGACGCTTGACGGGTTGGAGCTAAGCGTCTTGGATGCCAATATTGCCGTCGGTGCGCCACACGGTGACGACGGCTGGGCGAGGGGTAGAGTTGCCACCATCCGGCCAATTGGAGGTTGGCTTTGCAAAGGTTGCGTCGTCGGACTCACCCGGGTGTTGAACGTTGACCATCACACGTTCATCGGTGACGATCGGGCCACAGGTTTCCGCACTAACGGGAACGGTGAGGAAGCACTTGAGTTCACCCCGATTCTTGCCTTCGGTGGTTACAGCGTAAAGACCATCGTTGGAACCGAGAGCATTGCCGTCGGTAGAAATCCACATCAATCCGTGGTTATCGAAAGCCAAGTTGTCTGGGCAGGAGATGGGGGATACCTTCTCTTTGTCGAAGCCGCCGAAGTAGGTCGCAGCTTCTGCAGGATCGCCACAGACCAAAAGCAGGTTCCAGGTGAAGCTTTCGCCCGCGTGGTCGTCTTCAATTTCCATCACCAAGCCGTTCTTGTTTTCCTTGACCGGTGCCCACTCCATTGGATCTTCCTGGTTGCTGTCGGCGTTTTCACCGGTTGCGCCACGGTAGGAGTTGTTGGTCAAAGCAACGTAGACCTTGGATGAGGTTGGGTGAACCTCGATGTCTTCTGGGCGGTCCATCTTGGTCGCGCCGACTTCATCGGCAGCCTCGCGAGTGAAGATGGCAACTTCCTCAGCGGTGAAACCGTCAACGTGGGACTCGTAGTTTCCGTCCTCACAGGTCAGCAACGGTTCCCACGTGCCGGTGCCATCAAAAGCACCGTCTTCTGGCAGTACACCAGAGCCATCGATTTCATCTTCTGGGGAGTTACCTTCCATAACGGCGACGTAGAGGGTGCCGTTGTCCAGGATGGACATGTTGTGCTCGAGGTCGCCTTCAACCATCTTCTTGGAAGAGACGAACTTGTAGATGTACTCGAAGCGGGAGTCATCGCCGGAATAGCACACCACGGTGCCATCTTCGGTGATGTGGATGTTGCCGGCCTCGTGCTTGAAGCGGCCATTAGCGGAGTGCTTGATTGGGGTGGACTCTGGATCGAAAGGATCAAATTCCACGATGTATCCGAAGCGGTTGACCTCATTGGGAGTCTTGGTGACATCAAAGCGGTCATCGTAGTTTTCCCACTTGCGGTCTGATGCCTCATCGCCGAATCCGAAACGTTCCAGCGACTTCTGGGTGCGTTCATCATCAGACTTGGCATTAGCGAAGTACTGGTTAAAGTTTTCTTCACCAGACAAGACGGTGCCCCACGGGGTGACGCCGCCCGCGCAGTTATTAAGGGTGCCCAGGACGTCTTCGCCAGTTGGGTCAGCTGCAGTCTTGGTGTAATCAGAACCTGCTGCAGGGCCGACCAGCTTGAATGGGGTGGTGGCGGTGATGCGGCGGTTGAGCGGGCCGAACTCGCGCTTCAGATCACCGGTGCCATCAACTTTGGAAACCTCCAAAACAGTCAGGCCGTGGCCTGCCCAGCCAATCTTCACGTGCTCTTCAGATGGATCTTCAGGATCATAATCTGGGAACATCTGTGGCTCAGTGGTGTATTCGTGGGAGCAGACGTACATCATGCGAGAGTCATCTTCTGGATGCTCTAGCAAGCCAGCGAAGTCATTGTTGAAGCCGAACTGCTTTTCTGCATCCACAGCGGTCTGGTTCTCAACATCGAATTCTGGCGCGCCTTCAATCACTGGATCGCCCCAGGCAATCAGGATGGATTGCTCGTAGCCTTCAGGGATGACAATCGCATCCTCAGTGTTTGGCTCCACTGGGGTGAACTGCATGCCCTTATTGGAAACGTGCTCCGCGGTAGCAGCGGAGGACGAACCCGAAGAGGATTCTGGCGCAGCATTCGCAGAGGTGGTTGCTGCGGAATCATTCTGGTTCGGAGGCGCACACGCAGCCAAAGCTGCACCGCCGCCGACGGTAACAACAGTCAGCCCGCCAGCACGCAGTGCAGTGCGGCGGGAAAGCTGATCGCCAAAGTAGGGGTTATTAGAGGTGTTCTCGCATGCCCCGAAACATGCGTTGCCGCACTTGTAGGTGCAGGTCAGGGAAGAACGAGAAGATGAAAACAGCGAACTTAGAAGGTTACGTCCTTTGAGATCCACGAAGTATGCTCCAGTCTGAAATTGAAAAAGGTGAAGATCGTTGTCTGGGGATGACGTATCTAAGGTAGGTATTTCAGCTTTCCTAACTAATAAATCCAGATGACAATTAGGTGAATTAACTATCGGTGGCACGCGCGTTGTCCTTGGATAAGGTAGAAACTCCAGCTCGGCCTGTATTTAACGTGGATGTGGTTGATCGACTAACCTTGTGTGCGTGAGCGAGCAGAAGAAAAACAATCAGACCCCAGACGTCCCAGAGCAACTGCGTATCCGCCGCGCTAAGCGCGCCCGGCTGCTAGAAAACGGCACCGAGGCTTACCCGGTATCCGTTAAGCGCACTATCGGGCTGCGCGATCTGCGCCAGAAGTTCCAGGTTCTTGCAGAAGGCGAAACCGCAGGGGATGCAGAAGGTGTGACCTACCTGGAGGTAGGGCAGGAAACTCAAGAGGTTGTTTCCATCGCTGGCCGTCTTATCTTTATGCGCAACACCGGCAAGCTGTGCTTCGCCACCCTGCAAGACGGTGACGGCACGCAGGTTCAGGCCATGCTGTCTTTGGCAGAGGTCGGCGAGGAAGCCCTGGCTGCGTGGAAGGCTGATGTTGACCTTGGTGACTTCATCTCTGTTACCGGTCGCGTGATTTCTTCTCGCCGTGGTGAGCTTTCCGTAATGGCGTCTGAGTGGCAGATGGCTGCGAAGTCTCTGCGCCCAATGCCAGTGGCGTTTGCCGACATGGCAGAAGATACCCGCGTTCGCCAGCGCTACAACGATCTAATTGTTCGTGAGGAAGCGCGTAAGAACGCCATGACCCGTATTCAGGTCATCCGCGCACTGCGTCACCACTTGGAAGATGACGGCTTCAATGAGATTGAAACCCCAATGCTGCAAACACTGCACGGCGGTGCAGCGGCTCGTCCATTCGTGACTCACTCCAACGCACTGGATATTGATCTCTACCTGCGTATTGCTCCTGAGCTGTTCCTCAAGAGGGCTGTTGTTGGCGGTATTGACAAGGTCTTTGAAATCAACCGCAACTTCCGCAATGAGGGTATTGATAAGTCTCACTCGCCTGAGTTCGCGATGCTGGAGATTTATGATGCCTGGAGCGACTACAACGGTATTGCCAAGACCATCAAGGACTCCATCCAAGCAGTAGCCAAGTCCGTATTTGGCTCCCACGTTGTCACTTTGGCGGACGGCACCGAATACGACCTGGGTGGCGAGACCTGGCCAGAAATTGAGATGTACCCATCTCTGAATGAAGCCCTGCAGAAGAAGTTCCCAGGCCAGCAGGAAGTCACCATCGACTCCACCGTTGAACAGCTCGAGGAGCTGGCCAAGGTTATTGGTCTGGACGTTCCAAAGGGCGGTGGCTGGGGCCACGGCAAGCTTGTTGAGGAAATCTGGGAGCTGCTGTGCGAGGATCAGCTGGAAGGCCCAATCTTTGTTAAGCACTTCCCAGTTGAGACCTCACCACTGACCCGTTCACACCGCAGCGAACCAGGTGTGACTGAAAAGTGGGACCTCTATGTCCGCGGCTTCGAGTTGGCTACCGGCTACTCTGAGCTGGTTGACCCAGTTATTCAGCGTGAGCGCTTTGAGGACCAGGCTCGCCTTGCTGCCGCCGGTGACGACGAGGCAATGGTTCTGGATGAGGAATTCCTTTCAGCCATGGAACAGGGCATGCCACCAACAGGCGGCGCCGGAATGGGCATTGATCGCCTGCTCATGGCCCTGACTGGTTTGGGTATCCGCGAGACCGTTTTGTTCCCAATTGTAAAACCGGAAACAAAGGACTAGCACTTAAAGCTTTAATCATTTAGGATGGCCGTTGACATATCAACTATCGAAAGGTTTCTTAAATGAAGGTCGGCATTATTGTTGGTTCTATCCGCGAAGGCCGCTTGGGCGAAGGTATTGCGAAATGGGTGAATGACTTGGCTCAGGGTCGCGACACCGGCGTTGAGTACGAACTGGTGGACTTGAAGAAGTTCAACGTTCCTCTGCTTGAAAGCCCAGTTGTTCCGGGTGCAGCGAACAAGCAGTACGACAACGCGCAGGTCCAGGAATGGTCCAACGCAATCGATTCTTTCGATGGCTTCATCTTCATCACCCCTGAGTACAACCACTCTGTACCAGGCGCTTTCAAGAATGCATTCGACGCTCTTGGCAGCGAGTGGTTCGGCAAGGCTGTTTCCTTCATCAGCTACGGTGCTTCCGGCGGCGTTCGCGCTACCGAGGCATGGCGCCTGATTGTTTCCAACTTCCAGATGCTGCAGGTTCGTACCTCCCTGGAGCTCGGCCTGTTCACCGACTTTGGTGAGAACGGCTTTGCACCTAACGACCGTCGTATCGAAGAAGCAGCCAACCTGTTCACCGATCTTGAAGCAATGCTCAACAAGGTCAACGCTTAAGGGTTTCTTCTAGCCTCTGATTAAGAGGCTACAACGCGTTGAAGCCGCGGGCCGCAATCATTTGGGTTGCAGCCCGCGGCTTCTTCGATCCCTCAACTTCGGGCAGATTCTAGTGGTTGTGGGGTGCCCAGTTTGGTGGTGTGCATGTCGCACGACGATAGGAGATGCAGGTATGAAGAAAGGCTAGAGCAGGAGCTTGCTCTAGCCTTTAAATCTTGCCGTCTGGGCGGGTAGCCAGTGTGGCTTATTAGCGCATGTAGTTGGTGACAACCCACATGCGGCCATCGGCGCTGTAGGCAACGCCGACGCCAATCTGGTTGAAGTTCGGGTCAGCCTGGTTTAGGCGGTGGGATTCGGAGTTGTGCCAAGCCTGGACAACTTCCTGCGGGGAAGCGCCGCGCCAGTTCTGGTGCACGTTCTCGCCGCCCTCACGCCAGCCGGCAGGGTACTGGCCCAAGTAGTTAGGGTTGTGTGCCGGAACGCCAGTACGTGCCATGTGGTCAGCCCAGTTCTGCGCAATGTTCTTCAGCTGCGGGTTGGAAGCAATTGGTGCCAGACCATGGCGAGCACGGTATTCATTGACCGCAAGGTAAATTGAAGTGGTGCTTACTTGACCGCTAGAAGAAGCAGGAGTAATAGCGCCTGCGCCAGCGGTGGTTGCTGCGGTAGCGCTCTGGGAAGAGCCAGCAAACTGGGCTTCAACAGATGCAACTGCGTCCTGGACGCCGCCAGTAAGGCCACCGAGTGCGGTGGTAATGATCGCGATAAAGCCAGCGATCTGAGTTTGAATTGCGTTCATCGAATTCGCTCCACTTAAACCGTTCGTTACGCCCCGTGCGGATTGACACCAAGCTGTAGCGGGTTTGTTATTTAATCGATATATAAGGTCTGAAAAGAAACTTTAGGACTGAACAAAAAGCGGCGCGAGGAGCAGGGGTAAAGAAGGGGTACACTATTGTGACCAGTGTGTTTAAGTGTTGCTTGTGTGGATAAAGGGATTTATTTTCGGCAGTAATTCGAACACTGAAATAGGTGTCTCTAATTTCTCAACCTGCTCCAAACGGTCACGTTCGGGCAGGGTCAAAAATGGAGAAGAAAAAGCCCAATGTCTTAATTTTCAGCCGACCGGCTTATAGTCAGTGGGTAGAAATTTTGGTTTAAGCGCTGTAGTTAAGGCGGAGGTGTGGCAGACATGTCAGGTGCGTGGGATGAGCAACCTGCTAAGTTGCTGCACCACTATGACCGCACTGCTCAGCGCGCGGCGCACCAAGTTATCCGCAACTATTCCAGCAGTTTCAACCTGGCCTCAAACTTATTGCGGGGCACTATCAAGACAGATATCCGCAGTTTGTACGCGGTTGTTCGCATCGCCGATGAAATCGTGGACGGGGCCGGCCACGCCGCAGGGCTTAATAATGAGCAATGTCGAGAGTTGCTCGATGATTATGAAGCGCAGGTTCTGCGCGCCCCACGCCAAAGGCTGCACCGCGACCCGATCATGCACGCCTACGGCATAACCGCCCGGCGTTGCGGGTTCGCCGATGAACATATCCGTGCCTTCTTTACTTCTATGCGCAGGGACTTGGGCGATCAAAGTACTAATGAACAACAAGAATTCGATGCCTATATCTATGGCTCTGCTGAAGTCATTGGGCTGTTATGCCTGCAAGCATTCTTAGTTGACCGGGATGTCAACGCCAGCGACCGGCAAATAATGGAGCATGGCGCGCGAAAGTTGGGCGCAGCATTTCAAAAAATTAATTTCCTGCGCGATATTGCCAATGACACTGAGTTCTTGGGAAGGCAGTACTTTCCGCAACTCCAAGACGATGAGTTCAATGACGCCATCAAAGCCGAACTTGTTGCCGATATCCGCACAGATTTAGCTGCAGCACGCCGCAGCGTTGCGCTACTGCCGCTCGATGCCCGTATTGGAGTAGTCGCAGCACTTGAGCTTTTTAATGAACTGACTAATGACATCGATCGTCTTACCGCAGCGGAACTGCTGAGCACACGCGTGAGCCTGTCGCCAGCGCGTAAGACCAGAGTCTTGGCACGCATTCCGCGCACCGTTTTGAAGAAGGATAATCAGAAGAAGGGCTCGAAGTAAGGTAATGAGCGAACAGTCAGCAGTAGTCATTGGCGCTGGTGTCGCAGGTCTTGCAACCGCGACTTTGCTCAGCCGTGAAGGCTATGACGTCACGGTTATTGACCGTTTGAGCCAACCCGGAGGACGTGCTGGTAGCTACACCACGCAGGACGCACCGGGCTTTCGTTGGGATTCCGGCCCCAGCTGGTATCTCATGCCAGAAGCATTCGACCACTTCTACCGCCTGTGCGGCACGACCACCGAAGAACAACTGGACCTGGTTGACCTGCAGCCGGCTTACCGCGTCATTACTGGACCTTCTGCAGATGAACAGGATGCTGAGGGCGTTGTGGGCACCGAGGGGGCTGGAGACGCTGGAAATGCGTTAGACCGCGTTCTTGATATCACGCCAGAGACCATCATCGATACCTTTGAAAGCATTGAACCTGGGGCGGGCGAGCGGCTGCGTAAGTATCTGCAGAAGTCTTCTTTGGTCTATGAGGTGGCGATTCAAAAGTTCCTCTATAACAACTTCACGCGCCCGCAAAACCTCATGACCTGGGAGATGCTGCTGCATGCACGCCTGCTGGCAGTGCTGTTGGCGCGAAGCCTGGATTCCTATGTGAAGACCGTTGCGCAAGATAGCCGACTGCGCCAGGTGCTGAGCTACCCCGCGGTATTTCTCTCCACAGAACCAAAACAAGCCCCGGCGTTGTATTCGCTGATGAGCCACACTGACCTCATTCAGGGGCCAAAGTATCCGCGCGGTGGATTCGCGGCGGTTGTGGATTCCCTTGTCCGCCTTGCCAAAGACAATGGTGTGAAGTTCCAGATGGCCACGGAAGTCACCGAAATCGTGACCTTTGGAAAGAAACAGCGCGTGCGAGGTGTGCGTATTGCTGGTGGGGACATGGACGGAGACGGAGAGCACGGCCAACACGGTCAACACGGCCGAATTATTACGGCGGATGTTGTGGTGTCGGCGGCCGATTTGAAGTACACAGAAACGAAGTTGTTGCCGCAAAGCTTGCAGACCTATCCGGAAAAGTATTGGGACAAACGCAACCCGGGTTTAAGTTCTGTTCTCATCTATGCCGGGGTTAAAGGCAAGCTACCGGAGCTGGCACACCACACTTTGCTATTTAGCAGGGACTGGGATCCTGATTTCGAAGCCGTGTTCGGCCCGCAGAAGTCTCTGCAGAAATCTTGGTCGCACTCGATTTATGTTTCTAAGACTTCCGCCACGGATGCAGATGTCGCACCAGAAGGTTATGAAAACCTCTTCGTGTTGGTACCAGCTGCCGCTGAGCCCGAGATCGGGCACGGTAGTGCCTACATAGAAGACAGCAGCAAAGTGAATGGCGGTGTTGCTGGCCGGGGGGAAGATGAGCGCGTGCGGAGCATCGCTAAGCAAGCGATAGCGCTTATCGCCCAGTGGGCGGGCATTGATGACCTTGCACAACGCATTGTGGTGTCCAAAACTGTCGGCCCGGCGGATTTTGCTGAGCGTTACTACTCCTGGTCCGGTGGGGCGATTGGTCCGGCGCATACGCTGGCGCAATCGGCGTTCTTTCGCGGTAAAAACAAGTCCGCCAAGGTGGAAAGTCTCTACTACGCGGGAGCAACCACGGTGCCTGGCGTTGGCGTGCCGTTGTGTCTGATTTCTGCGGAGAACATCATCAAGCGACTACGTGCTGACCACACTCCGGGGCCACTGCCGGAGAGCTAGCAATAGTGCACACCGCGTACACATAGTGTTTTCAGTTACAGCAGGGCGCTGTGGGCTATCTATGTGGATTAAAATTCCGTAACCTGTTGCTAGCTCTAATGCGGTTGACCAATTTTTCGGCTCATACCGCATGGGCCCTTTTTTGTCTTTAGGTACCGGCGCGAGATTTCACGCGGTGCTCAATTTCCTCTCCCCATGTTTTCCTTAAAGCAATGCGTGTTTAGTTAAGAAAGAAATCTCTAGTGTCACAAGAAAATACCCAGGCGCCCGCAACCGCGGCCAGCCCGGATAAACTGCCCGCTGACGTGAAGACCACGTTGGCGGTCCTGGTCGGCGCAGCGACCATCATGATTTTGAATGAGACCTCGCTGTCGGTGGCGTTACCAGCCATCATGGCGGAATACGCTGTGCCAGCAACTACAGTGCAGTGGTTGCTCACCGGTTTTATGCTGACCATGGCTGTGGTCATTCCGGCTACTGGTTTCGCCATTGAGCGTTTTACCACCCGCCAGGTGTTTATTACTGCATGTTTGCTGTTTCTGAGCGGCACCGTTGTTGCGGCCCTCGCGCCGGCGTTCGTGTTTTTGTTCATCGGCCGCCTGATTCAGGCGGCCGGCACGGCACTGGTTATCCCGTTGCTGATGACAGTGGCAATGACGCTGGTTCCGCGCCAGCGGCGCGGTTCCGTCATGGGCATTATCTCCATTGTTATCTCCGTAGCACCGGCGCTCGGCCCAACAGTTGGTGGCGCGATTGTTAACTCCCTGACCTGGCACTGGGTGTTCTGGTTGATGGTTCCACTCATCGCTTTGGTCTTGATCGCTGGTTGGTTCAAGTTGAAAAACGTGGGCGAAAACCGCAAGGTTCCGCTGGATATCTTGTCCTTCTTCCTCTCCGCCATCGCTTTCGGCGGCTTGATTTATGGCCTGTCTTCCATGGAATCCATGCTGGCCGGTGAGGGCACCGTGGCAATCGCAGTGGCCGTCATCGGTGCGGTTTCCCTGGTGCTGTTCGTGATGCGCCAAATCAAGCTGGGCAAAGAAAACAAGGCATTCTTGGACCTGCGCCCATTCACCATCCGTAACTTCACCCTGGCGGTTTCCGTCATCCTGATTTCGTTTGGCGCCATGCTCGGTTTTGCAACCGTGCTGCCGATTTACCTGCAGACCTCCCTCGGCGTGACCGCGCTGGTCACCGGCCTGGTGGTTATGCCAGGTGGCGTGTTCCAGGCGATTATGTCCCCATTCGTCGGTCGTCTCTTTGACTCCTACGGACCATTCCCGCTGGCTATTCCGGGCACCATCTTGATGCTCATCGGCGTTGGTTCCATGATTACGCTGAGCGAGGAGTCCGCAGTGTGGATGGTTGTTGCCATGCACATCACCTTCTCCGTCGGCATGGCCATGATGATGACCCCAATGATGACCACGGCGGTGAGCTCCTTGCCGGACAACCTGTACAGCCATGGCTCGGCCGGCATGAACACCGTGCAGCAGCTAGCCGGTGCAACCGGTACCGCCATCTTGGTTGTCTTCCTCACACGCGGCACGATTGCGGGCACGGAGTCTGGCATGACTGAGGCAGCCGCCACCGCCCAGGGCGCGACGATGGCGTTTACTTTCGCTGCAGCTTGCATGCTGGTTGTTGTCTGCTTGGTACCTTTTGTTAAGCGCGTCAACAATGACCCAGAGCTCGTTGAAGTAACCGAGCCAGTCTCTAAGGATGAGGCAGCAAAGGCTTAAGGTAGTTTCACGGCTTTAAGGCAGGCCGGCATCGACGTTTTTAAAAGCTTGCACAAGCTTGTCGATGCCGGCCTTTTTCCTGCCCTAAAACCGGCACAAACGTTGGCTATAAAATGCGATTTATGCCTCTGTTCGCTACCGGCGTACACCCCTTTGAGCTGGTGTTATGGTGAATTTTTGAACAATTGCTGAGTTAGTGAGAAATAGTCCTGCCTAACTCGCGTTAGAGTGGGTGACAACTTAGCAACGAAATTCAAGGGGTAAGACTCATGTTCGAGAGGTTTACGGACCGTGCTCGTCGCGTCATTGTGTTGGCGCAAGAAGAGGCACGGATGCTCAACCACAATTACATTGGCACCGAGCACATCCTGCTTGGCCTCATCCAGGAAGGTGAGGGCGTTGCCGCTAAGGCGCTGGAGTCCATGGGAATCTCGCTCGAGGACGTCCGCGGCGAGGTAGAGGCAATTATTGGCCACGGAACTCAGCCACACAATGGCCACATTCCGTTTACTCCACGTGCAAAGAAGGTTCTGGAGCTTTCCTTGCGTGAAGGTCTGCAGATGGGACACAAGTACATCGGTACTGAGTTCCTACTGCTCGGTCTCATCCGTGAAGGCGAAGGCGTTGCTGCACAGGTTCTGACCAAGCTGGGCGCTGACCTTCCACGCGTGCGCCAGCAGGTTATTCAGCTGCTTTCTGGTTACGAAGGTAACCAGGGTGAGAAGCCAGAGGCAGGGCCGGGCCCAGTTGGTGCTGGTACCGGCCCACAGAACCCAGGACGCCAGGGTCCTGGCAACCAGGGTGAGCGTTCCAATTCGCTCGTATTAGACCAGTTCGGACGCAATCTCACCCAGGCAGCCAAGGATGGCAAGCTGGATCCAGTTGTGGGACGCGAATCCGAAATTGAGCGCATTATGCAGGTCCTGTCCCGCCGTACCAAGAACAACCCTGTTCTTATCGGTGAGCCGGGTGTTGGTAAGACCGCCGTGGTTGAAGGCCTCGCGCTGGATATTGTTAACGGCAAGGTTCCAGAGACCCTGAAGGACAAGCAGGTTTACTCGCTTGACCTGGGTTCTTTGGTTGCAGGTTCCCGCTACCGTGGTGACTTCGAAGAGCGCCTGAAGAAGGTTCTCAAGGAGATTAACCAGCGCGGCGACATCATCTTGTTTATTGATGAGATCCACACACTCGTTGGTGCTGGTGCGGCAGAGGGCGCAATCGATGCAGCTTCCTTGCTGAAGCCAAAGCTTGCTCGAGGTGAGCTGCAGACCATTGGTGCAACCACCCTGGATGAGTACCGCAAGCACATTGAGAAGGATGCTGCGCTGGAGCGTCGTTTCCAGCCAGTCAAGGTTGATGAGCCTTCCATGGAAGACACCATCACCATCCTGCGTGGTCTGCGTGATAAGTATGAGGCACACCACCGCGTCTCCTACACCGATGATGCTTTGAAGGCTGCGGCTTCCTTGTCTGACCGCTACATCAATGACCGTTTCTTGCCAGATAAGGCAGTTGACCTACTTGATGAGGCCGGTGCACGCATGCGCATCAAGCGCATGACCGCACCAAAGGGCATTCGTGACGTGGATGACCGCATTGCGGAAGTCCGCAAGGAGAAGGAATCTGCTATTGATGCGCAGGACTTCGAGAAGGCAGCTGGCCTTCGCGATACCGAGCGTAAGCTGCATGAAGAGCGTTCCGCGAAGGAAAAGCAGTGGCGCTCCGGTGACTTGGAAGAAATCGCTGAGATTTCTGAAGAGCAGATCGCAGAGGTTCTTGCACACTGGACCGGTATCCCTGTTCTGAAGCTGACCGAGAAGGAATCTTCCCGTCTGCTCAACATGGAAGATGAGTTGCACAAGCGCATCATTGGCCAGAACGAGGCAGTCAAGGCTGTTTCTCGCGCCATCCGCCGTACCCGTGCTGGTCTGAAGGACCCACGTCGTCCTTCCGGTTCCTTTATCTTCGCTGGTCCTTCCGGTGTTGGTAAGACTGAGCTGTCCAAGGCTTTAGCTAACTTCCTGTTCGGTTCTGATGATGACTTGATTCAGATCGACATGGGTGAGTTCCATGACCGCTTTACTGCGTCACGTCTGTTCGGTGCTCCTCCGGGATACGTTGGCTACGAAGAAGGTGGCCAGCTGACTGAGAAGGTTCGCCGTAAGCCTTTCTCCGTGGTTCTTTTCGATGAAATTGAGAAGGCACACAAGGAGATTTACAACACCTTGCTGCAGGTCCTGGAAGATGGCCGTCTGACCGATGGTCAGGGTCGCGTGGTGGACTTTAAGAACACCGTTCTGATTTTCACTTCCAACCTTGGTACCCAAGATATTTCCAAGGCTGTTGGTCTGGGCTTCACCTCTGCGAATGAGACTGACTCGGATGCTCAGTATGACCGCATGAAGAACAAGGTCAATGATGAGCTGAAGAAGCACTTCCGTCCTGAGTTCTTGAACCGTATTGATGAGATTGTGGTCTTCCACCAGCTCACTCGTGATGAGATTGTTCAGATGGTTGAGCTGCTCATCGGCCGTGTTGAGGTTCAGCTTGCTGAGCGCGACATGGGCATTGAGTTGACTCAGAAGGCGAAGGACTTGCTGGCTAAGCGCGGCTTCGATCCAGTGCTGGGTGCACGTCCACTGCGTCGTACTATCCAGCGTGAGATTGAAGACCAGCTGTCTGAGAAGATTCTCTACGGCGAAATTGGTGCCGGCGAGATCATCTCCGTCGATGTCGAAGGCTGGGATGGCGAGGCCAAGGATAACTCCAAGGCAACGTTTACCTTCAGCCCACGTCCGAAGCCACTGCCAGAAGGCACCTTCGACGAGCCTTTGGAGGACACCGTGGTTCATGAGAACGACGGCGAAGACTCCGACGGCGCTGACACCATCGTTCCGGACACTCTGCCAGAAGAGCCTGTTTCCTCCTCTAACGACGACGGAAACAACCCACCACCAGCTGGTGCAGGCGCTCCTTCCGGTCAGTAGTCGCCCTGAGTAGCTGCTGGCAGTAGCTACTCCCGGTGATTGCCGGAGATACAAGAAAGTCGCCGTTTCAGTACAAACACTGAAACGGCGACTTTCTTCTGTTTTAGTTCCCTACAGCGGTCTTCTTTCGATGATTGAGTTCAATGCCGACGATTAAGGCCAAGATGATTCCAAGGAATGGGAAAAACCATCGGAATGGGTCATCAAGAACTATGTAAAGCAACGCCCCGTTGAGCAACCACGACAGCGCAAACATTATTGGGAAAAAGCTTTGCTTCATCAGCAGCTACCTCTCATTGTTGAGTTTGTAGTGAACCAGGTTAGTTAAAAAACAATTTCCGCAGCCGAAGTTGTCGTGGTGATGAAAATTCATGGCTGAACTGTGCATGCTGCGCTAAGGTTTTCGGTATGGGAATTTACTTTCGTAAGCGCAAAAAGATGGGCAAGAACTCCTGGCTTAACCTCTCTGGTTCGGGTGCATCCACCTCTACGAAGATTGGACCAGTCACCCTCAACTCTCGCGGCGGCATGTGGGTCAATCTGCCTGGCGGACTGAACTTCCGCGGCCGCTGGAAATAAATCCAACGTCGATTTCATCGGTTAGAGATTTACCGTTCAGCACTGACCGTGGAAAGCGTTACTGCGGAAGATGGAATTTGCCGGCATCAGTTTGGACGGCGAGACCGTCTTCAACAAGCGAGAAAAGCGCACGGGAGCGCTGCGCGGCATCGGGCCACACCACGTCGAGCTGTGATTTCTCCACTGGATCATCGGCCGCGCGCAACACATCCATGAGCAGACCACGGACCTGGCGGTCAGTGCCAGTGAACTTTTGAACTCGCTTCTTTGCTTTGCTCAAGTCTTCTTCGCTTGGCTGTGGACAGCCGAGTTTCTGCCATTGGCAGGTGCGCCTAATTGGACAGATATCGCACTTCGGGGACTTCGCGGTGCACACCAGTGCGCCCAACTCCATGAATGCCGCCGAACAGCGCGGCCCAGTGGTGACCTCAGCAACCTGGCCAAGCTCCTTGGCGGATGGCTGAGGCTGTAGGAACTGCCCAGTCACGGCGCGGCCGCAAACACGACGCACGTTGGTATCAACCACCGGTACGTTCTGCTGGAAATGAAAACATGCCACTGCACGCGCGGTATATGCGCCGATGCCGGGCAACGCGAGGAGCTCATCGACATCGGAAGGCACTGCGCCATCATGGCGCTTAACAATCGCCTGCGCGCACTCATGCAGGCGCAACGCGCGGCGCGGGTAGCCCAGCTTGCCCCAGGCGCGCAGAACCTCCGCCTTACTTGCCTTCGCGAAGTCCGCAGGGGTGGGCCAGCGCTCAATCCATTCTTGCCACTGGGGTGCCACGCGCGCCACAGGAGTCTGTTGACTCATGACCTCACTGATAAGAATCCCCCAGGCAGAGGTAGTTTTGTTTCGCCAGGGAAGGGGACGTTCATTGAGGTCAAACCAAATAAGAAGCGCAGCAGTATCAATCATGATCACGGTAATTGTACTAGTAGGGAGTAAGATCAGTAATTGTGACGGAACAAACTACTAATATGAACCCCCAAAGCGTCTGGGATGCCTTGAAAGAAGGCAACCAGCGTTTCGTAGAAGAGCGCGCCGAACACCCCAACATTGACCAGACCCGACGTGTTTCCCTGGTCTCTGGACAAGACCCTAAGGTCGTAGTGCTGTCCTGCTCGGACTCCCGTGTTCCAGTGGAGCTGGTCTTTGACATGGGCCTTGGAGATGCCTTTGTCATTCGTACCGCCGGCCACATCGTCGACAACACCGTGCTGGGCTCTTTGGACTACGCGCTGGAGAACCTAGGCTGCAACCTGATTGTGGTCATGGGCCACCAGTCCTGCGGTGCAATTGGCGCTACCGCTGCCTTTGTTGATGGTGACATGCAGATTCCTTCTGGTTTCCAGCGCACTATTATTGAAAAGGTTGCGATGTCTACATTGCGCGCACAGAAGGAAGGCAAGCGTGACCGCTCCGACTATGAGCGCCAGAACGTTCAGGACACTGTGCGTCAGATTCTTGCCCGCATGCCTAACTTGAACCAGCGCATCATCAATGGCGAGCTCGGCGTAGTGGGCACTCGCTACCTGCTGGATGAGAGCAGCATTGAGCCAGTCGTTCTGCACGGCGTGGTTTAACAACTTCCGTTGTCCAGTTTTTTAAAGCGCCCGAATCCAGGCCACTAACGCTGTGCCCTGGGTCGGGCGCTTTTGAGACACGCCCGCCCGCATGGTGTTGCTGAGCAGCAAAAGCGCTTAACATGAGGGTGTGTCTAACCCAAACCAGTCCTCCGATAAGCTGCCGCGCGAGATTTACATGCGACGTCGCATCGCGGCGTTTGTTGTCATTCTGGTCGTGGTGGTTGGTTTGCTGATTGCATTTAGCGCATTCGGCGGCAACAACGATGATGAAACGGCTGCCCCGGAGTCCACTCCGGTTTCGGCGCCTGAAAACTCAGAAGATGAGGGCGCAGGCTCCGAAGGTTCAGAAGAAATTGAATCTGAATCCGCGGAGCCATCTGCGGCCAATGATGAAGAAGCTAACCGTGATCAAGCGCGTGACGGTGAGAGCGAAGAATCCTCTAATGATTCCAACTCCAGCAACATCGACCCAGCATTAGCGGACAAGGATTCTTGTGAGCTCTCCGACTTGGTTATCCGTGCGTCCTCTGATGCCACCACCTACCCGAATGGCGTGCAGCCAAACTTTGGTATGACGGTGGTGAACCCAACTGGTGCTGACTGCGACATCAACCTGGATGAGGAAACCCTACGCTTTGAGGTGTACCGAATCTCGGACAACCAGCGTATGTGGACTGATACCGACTGCTACGACTCAGTACAGACCGGTACCTACAACTTCCCAGCAGGCGAAAAGCGCAGCTTCGACGCAGTCTGGTCCCGCCTTGCATCTGAGCGCGGCGGCGACTGCGGCCAGCGCCCGGTAGTAGAACCAGGTGCTTATTTTCTGCACACTGTCATTGGTGATAATGCTTCGGAGCCATACACCTTTAACTTGGCATAACTTTTGTTCAACTAGCCCGTCTGTGCACTGGAATAGCCCAGCACAGGCGGGTTAGTTATTGATGATGGCAATAGCTTGGCCAAGGGTGGAAGCATAGGCAATGTTCATGCTGGTGACTTCGGACTTCCCACCGGCCGGAACAATAGCGTGGGTATAACCCAGACGCGCGGCTTCGCTCAATCGGCGGTCAATATTAGGCACGTGGCGCAGCTCGCCTGCAAGCCCGACCTCGCCGATGACTACCATCTTGGAGGGCAATGGCCGTTCATGCAGCGATGACCAGGTTGCTAGCGCAACCGCTAGGTCTGTGGCGGTCTCAGTAATTTTCATGCCGCCAACGGTTGCCACATAAGCATCTTTGTCATTAGTGCGCTCATTCGCACGTGCCTGCAGCACTGCCAGCACCATGGGCACGCGGTTATTATCCAATCCGGTAACCACGCGGCGTGGGTTCTTGCCCACTGGGTCAACGGTCAAAGATTGTACTTCTGCGAGAATAGGCCGCACGCCATCCATCGCAACGGTGACGGCAGAGCCGTCAGGAGTGGTGCCGCGGTGGGAGAGAAACAGCCCTGAGGGGTCGGCGACTTCCCGGATGCCGCCGGCGGTTTGTTCAAAACAACCCACCTCATCTGTAGCGCCGAAGCGGTTTTTAATGCCGCGCAGCATGCGCAAACTGGATTGGCGGTCGCCTTCGAAGTTGAGCACCACATCCACCAGGTGTTCAAGTACGCGCGGGCCAGCAACATTGCCGTCCTTGGTTACATGCCCGACCAGAAGGATGGGAATGCCGGTGGTCTTTGCCAGTGTGGTCAACGCAGCGGTCACCGCGCGGGACTGCGCCACACCGCCGGCAACGCCCTCAACGCCGGCTGCGTGCATGGTCTGCACTGAGTCCACGATGATGAGGGAGGGTTTGATTTGCTCCACATGCCCGAAGACAATGTCGAGGTTTGATTCGGCTGCTAGATACAACGTGTCATGCAAGGCGTTGGTGCGCTCCGCACGGGTACGAACTTGGCCCACTGATTCCTCAGCGGTGACATACAATGCCGTTCGCGGATCCTTTTCAGCCTGAGTCCAACGTGCGGCCACTTCAAGCAGAAGCGTGGATTTACCAACACCGGGTTCACCGGCCATCAACACCACAGAACCTGGAACAATGCCATCACCCAGCACACGGTCGAGTTCCCCGATACCGGTCTTTAGAGCTTTCGTGGTGGTGCTTGCGACCTGTGAGATGGGCTTTGCTGGGGCAGTAGGAGTCAGCCCCTTAGATACTTGCCCAGAGATTGCCGCTGCCGCAACATTCGCGCTAGCAGTAGCGGGCATTGATTCTTGCAGCGTGCCCCACGAGCCGCACTCTGGACAGCGACCCAACCACTTGGGTGAAACATATCCACATTCAGAACAGGTGTGGATGGGACGTTGCTTTTTAGCCATGTCTTCACACTTTAGTCGACCGCCCCGACATTAGCCTTAACCAGCAAGGTTGAAGCTCTCTCCCAATAAGAAACCGCCGTCAAACCCCTTCACGTAGGTTTGACGGCGGTGAGATCCCCCGGCCGTTTCAAGCGGCGGCCAAGTTGGCTTTAAGGAGATTAAAAGCCGTACTTGGATGCTGCACGCTGAGCAGCTGCAGGGATGCCTGCACCTGGTGCGCGCTGGTATTCAGTGAATACCTCGAGGATGCCCCAGATGAATGCTGCGGATGATGCAAGAGCGAGCATGTTGAATCCTTTTCGGGTTAGTAGGGAGTTCCTCGAAAGGAATTAGAAGCCGTACTTGGAAGCTGCGCGGCGTGCAGCGGAAGGGATGCCTGCACCTGGTGCGCGCTGGTACTCAGTGAATACCTCGAGGATGCCCCAGATGAATGCTGCGGATGATGCAAGACTGATGATAGTTGCCATGGTGTTTCCTTTCGAGTGGGTTAAGTGTCTCCTCAATTAAAAGTTTTGCCGACATTTGTGCAGTGCAAATGTGCAGCGTGAGGGCACTAACTCGAAAGGTGACGTGTCACGTGTCACCAATCGCGAGACGTGAAATCATGGTTTGACCTGCATGAATTGTCTAGATTTATACCTGCGTTTTCGCTTGGAATAATCCGAATTTAAACTGAGAGAAACCTACCCCCGTTAGGGTGAAACCCGCTGGTGGCGTAACGAATTGGACTGTTCGAGCGATAGCCTGCGACCAATTCGGGCTGGCGGGCTGACTCTGGATGCAGGCGGTCTGAAAACGCAAACGCGCCCTGCCGGGATAGGGATCCAAGCGGGGCGCTGAGGTGCTGAAAGCTGTGCGGGGCTTAGTTAGCCTCGTAGCCTTCGGTGCTCTCGACGTCGCGGTCCATCTCGCCAGCAGGCATCTGTGGAGCGGAGACGGTGGCGTTGAGCTCAATGTCGCCGTTGGAGAAGGAGAATACGACCGGGCGGTGGCCAGCGTAGCCGTAGTCATCATTCTCAAGCTCGGTAGCAACGTACTGGATACGGTCGTTGTCCGATTGTGGAATTTCATCCAGCAAGTCAGCAGAGTTGCCGACGATGGAGGTGTTGCGGGTCAGTGGCTCCAAGCCTTCGAGTGCAACGTCCTGGCCATCAACTGTGATGGAATCAAGGGTGAACTCTTCGTTGGCGTATGCCTGGTTGGAGGCGGTGAACTTCAGGGATGCTTCACCGGTGTCAGGCTCAACCTGAATGGCGACGTCGCGAACTGCAATGTTGCCATCCTCGCTTTCGGCCTCGCCGCCGTCAACTGCTGCAACCTGGTTAGAGGTCTGGGTAATCTGGCCTGCGGAGCAGGATGCCAGAGCCAACGCGGCAATAGCAGTGGCGGAAATGGTGGCACCCTTGCGGGTTACAGACTTCAGGGACATCACGTCGAGGGTCCTCCATCGATTGAGATCACGCGGGTTATCAACGACTTAGCTTAGTCCCTCTTGTCGCGGAATACCCAGTTTCTATCCTGTCGAGATGCTCACAATGACATTTTAGGGGGCATTCTCGGGGTGAATCGGGGGTAATCCGTCTAGAATGTAGCGCTTACGTCTGGGCCAGTATGCAGCGCACTTGGGCTTAAAATATTACCTCGCCCGAAGCTGCAGCGTATGGGGAAGGCGTGCTAGAATCGACTGCCTGAGTGTGTCCTTGGTGCGTTTATGGCGTGGATTTGGTATCTGGCTCATCGGTGCTTAGGCATTGAGTGAGCTGCAAAGGATAGAAGCAGTCTTTTAGGCAATGCATGGCCGAAGATTGTGGTGCGCACGTGTGCATATGCAACGAAATTTTATTTTAAAGGAGCTGCAATGGAGTTCAAGGTCGGCGAGGTTGTCGTATATCCCCACCACGGTGCGGCGGTGATTGAGGCAATTGAGCATCGTGAGATGGGCGGCGAGATGCTGGAGTATCTCGTGCTGCAGATCAATCAGTCTGACCTTGTGGTTCGCGTTCCTTCCAAGAACGTTGAACAGGTTGGCGTTCGTGACGTCGTAGGCAAGTCAGGCCTGGAAAAGGTCTTCTCCGTTCTACGCGAAATTGACGTTGAAGAAGCGGGCAACTGGTCCCGTCGTTACAAGGCGAACCAGGAGCGTTTGGCTTCCGGTGACATCAACAAGGTTGCGGAGGTTGTTCGTGACCTGTGGCGCCGTGACCAAGACCGCGGCTTGTCCGCTGGTGAGAAGCGCATGTTGGCTAAGGCTCGTCAGATCTTGGTAGGCGAGCTAGCGCTTGCGCAGCCAGTGGATGAGAAGAAGGCTGACACCATGTTGGATGAGATTAACTCCACCATTGAGCGTCACCGCGCGGCTGGTTTGGTTGAAGATAATTCGATTACCACCACCATCGATGATGATGCGGATCTGGATGATCTCTCCTTCGATGATGACGAGGATTAAATAGTGGCTCGTCGCGTTAGTGCCCTGGTCGCTGCTGCTGGCCAGGGCACTCGTCTAGGTGCAGCCGTCCCCAAGGCTTATGTTGAGCTGGCGGGCATGACTCTGGTGGAGCGTTCGGTGCGCGCGATGCTTGACTCGGGCGTGGTGGATGACATCGCCATTGTGGTTTCCCCATCCATGGAGGATCACGCGCGAGCAATCTTTGAAAAAGCCGAGCTCGCCGACTGTGTGCGTTTGGTGCACGGCAGCGTGGAGCGCGCTGATTCTGTGTGGGAGGGGCTTAAGTCCATCCCCGATGAGGACGGTATTGTTCTGGTTCATGATGCTGCCCGAGCATTGACTCCGCCGGATATGATTGCCCGCGTGGTTAATGCCGTGCAGGCTGGCGCGCCGGCGGTCATTCCGGTGCTCGCCTTGGCCGATACCATCAAGCGCGTTGAGGGCACACAGGTTATCGGTACCCCGGATCGCGCGACGCTGCGGGCGGTGCAAACCCCGCAGGCCTTCGACTTGGCCACGTTGCGCGCGGCGAATGAGAAGTACTTTGCCAGTTCAACAAGGACTTTTGTGGCAACAGATGACGCCAGCTTGATGGAATGGTTCGGCCAGCGAGTCACCACTGTTGAGGGCGACGGACTGGCATTTAAAATCACAACGCCCATTGACTTGACCTTGGCTAACGCAATTATCGCGCAATAAAACGCAGAAAGGCATTCACTACCGTGACTTCACCACAACCGCAGCCCATCATTCCCCGCGTCGGCACGGCTTTTGACGCGCACCAGATTGAAGAAGGCAAAGAGTGCTGGATTGCTGGGCTGCTGTTCGACGGCGTTGCAGGGTGTGAGGGTCATTCCGATGGGGATGTTGTATCGCATGCGCTTGTCGATGCCCTCTTGTCCGCCGCCAACTTAGGCGACCTAGGTTCCTTTGTCGGCGTAGGCCGCAAGGAATATGACAATGTCTCCGGTGAGCGTTTGCTGCGGGAATGTCGTGAACTGTTGGAATCCAACGGATTCGTGATTGGCAACGCGGCTGCGCAAATGATCGCGCAGACCCCAAAGATGGGCCCACGACGTGAAGAGGCGCAGGGCGTTCTCAGTGAGATTCTTGGCGCGCCGGTGTCAATTTCTGCAACCACGACTGACCACATGGGCTTTACCGGCAGTGGGGAAGGCCGCGCTGCTATCGCCACCGCAGTGGTCTGGAAGGCTTAGACTTCATAACGTGGTGCTGAAGTTGATTGCAACTTCAGCACCACTAGTCACATGCGTCACCCGAATGGGGTTAGTTTTCGCTGCCTTAATGTTGGGAACTGAAAGTGCTTGTGAAATAGCGGTCAAGATATTGGAACCGGCCATAGCAAGAGGGCACCGCTCGGTGCCCTCTTGCTATTTCACTGCGTGGGACTAGCGCTTTTGTGGAAGTTTGGGGTGCCCACGCACGTAGCGTGGGCACCTTTGGGAGTCGGCTTAGGGCGGTTGAAATTGGGTAGAGCGCTATGTGTGTCCTGCGCACTTGGGTAGGTAGGGCGTCGCCAGCAATGGCCTGTGCGTGTTAGGTTGAATAAAACTTTTTGATGTGTGAGCAGGATTACCTTTGCTCGCGCTTTGTCGACTTTTTAATCAAACCATTCAACTTCTCAAACACAATTACGCAAAAGTAGAAAGGGGCGCGGGCGCGATGGATAATTTCATGGAGCCGCTACAGCGACTCGGAAGAGCTTTGATGGGTGCAGTTGCAGTTATGCCACTGGCTGCGCTCATGATGGGTGTTGGTTACTGGATCACCTCAGTCGGTGGGGACAACGCCGTTATGTTCGGTGACCTGCTGCTCAAGACCGGTGCTGCAGTTCTTGACAACCTTGGTGTCATCTTCGCCATCGCTATTGCTTACGGGCTTTCTAAAGACAACAGTGGCGCGGCAGCGCTGGCAGGCTTTGTTGGTTTCGCCACGCTGGTCAACCTCATCGGACCGGACGCGATCGCCGGATACCGGGGCATTGACCCGGCTGAACTTACTGGTGATGAAGCTCTGCAGTGGGCGGAGGCCGGCTGGAACGGCATTGGCTACGGCAACGCTTTGTTCGGAATCATGATCGGTATCCTCGCCGCGTGGACCTACAACAGGTTCTATCAAACGCAACTGCCTGATGCCCTGGCCTTCTTCTCAGGCCGCCGCCTGGTCCCAATTCTCGCGTCGATCTTCTCGGCGGTTGTCGCTGGAATCATGTACATCATCTGGCCGCTGGTCTACTCCGCTCTGTTCTCCTTTGGCGCGTGGATTCAAGGACTAGGTGCGGTTGGTGCTGGTCTCTACGGATTCGCCAACCGTTTGCTCATCCCGACAGGCCTGCATCACGCGTTGAACTCAGTGTTCTGGTTTGACGTGATGGGTATTGATGACATTCGTAAATTCCAGGAAGGGCCTGCCACTATTGAGGCGGCTGCCGCAGCTACTGATGCTTTGAGTTGTCCGGGTGTCTGGGACGGTTCTACCTGTGAAGTCATGGGCATTATTGGTCAGTACCAGGCCGGATTCTTCCCCATCATGATGTTCGGTCTGCCAGGTGCGGCGTTGGCTATCTACCTGCGTGCAAAGACCAAGCGCCGCAAGGTAGTTGGTGCCTTGATGATTGCGGCAGCTGTTGCCTCCTTCTTTACTGGTGTTACCGAGCCACTGGAATTCTCCTTCATGTTCCTGGCTCCACTGCTGTACCTGGTGCACGCAATCCTGACTGGTATCTCCTTGGCTATTGCTTCGGCGATGGGCTGGACTGCGGGCTTCGGATTTAGTGCCGGTGCCGTGGACTTCCTGTTGTCCTCGCAAAACCCACTGGCGAATCAGTGGTGGATGCTGCTTGTGATGGGCGTGGCTTACTTCTTCGTTTACTTAGGGATTTTCTACTTCCTCATCGGCAAGCTCAACATTAAAACGCCGGGCCGCGAAGACGATGATGACGCTGATTCTGGCGCAGACTTTGATGCATTTTCCGATGTTGCTGACTCTTCCACTGGCGCCGGTGCAGCAGCTGCATCTAGTAATCCGAATGCACAAACTGCCCAGCAGATTGTTCGTGGCCTCGGCGGCAAAGACAATATTGATTCGATTGACTACTGCTCAACGCGACTGCGCACCCGCATCAATGACCCGGAGCTGGTGACGGAATCAGAAATTCGGAAGGCCTCTGTCTCCGGATTGGTTCGCCCATCCAAGCAGACCGTGCAGGTTATTGTCGGACCGAAGGTGCAATTCGTTTATGACGAAGTCGCACGCATCCTGGCACAATCCGGTGCTGACGTGGAGCTCATTGGCGCGCGCCCAGAATCCGAGCTCGGAAGTGACATCGGCGCAGCTGGTGCTGCTGCTGGAACCGCAACCTTGGCAGGAACAACAGCTGGGGTAGTAGTTGAGCTGTCCAAGCCAACGGTGGGTTCTGTGACCGCGTTGGAGAATGTCTCTGATGAAGCATTCGCGTCCAAGTCCATTGGTGATGGCTTCGCGCTGGTGCCAGTGGAAGCAGCGGCAGTGTTTGATATCTGCGCACCGGCATCAGGCCAGCTCGACATGGTATTCAAGACCAACCACGCCTTCTCCATCACAACGGCCACTGGACTGGAAGTACTCGTCCACATTGGCTTTGACACAGTCAAGCTGAAAGGTGAAGGCTTCACTCGTCTGGTTGAAGCTGGTCAACCGGTCGAAGCGGGCCAGCCCATTATCCGCGTGGATGCCAAGACACTGCGCGCTAAGGGTGTCGACTTGACCACCGCAGTGGTTATGCCAACCAAGAAGCAAGTGGAATCTGTCCAGTTCGCCCAAGGATTCGGCACCATAGCCGCCAAGGTGACAATGGCCTAGACCGAAGCTAATCAGCGCGCCAATTCGGGCGCTAATCCCGGGAATATCTCAGCGAGGGCTGAGAAAGTGACCTAGAATTTCAAGAACCTGTGCTTTTATCAGGGCTGTGCGCTGCAAACCGGCGCGCAGTCGTAGTATGGGGGAAGAAAATCTAGGCCACAATTTTTATGTTTTAAAATTTTAGGATTTGGAGAAAAGGCAGCTCACATGGAAATTATCATCAGCGACTCACCCAATGATGTAGCTGTCAAAGCAGCAGATATTCTCCAGGGCTACGCCAATCGCGGCGCAACCTTGGGCGTTGCTACCGGCTCAACTCCCTTGGCAACCTATGAAGAACTAATCCGCCGCCACACAGCAGGCGAGCTCAGCTTTGCCGGCTGCAAGATGTTCGCACTTGATGAGTACGTGGGCCTGCCCATTGAACATGAGCAGTCCTATTACAGCGTTATCCACAATGAGCTCTCCAATCACGTTGACATTGACCCTCAGGATGTCCACATCCCGAACGGCCTGGCAGAAGACCTCGCAGCGGGTTGCGCGGATTATGAGCAAGCCATCGTGGACGCAGGCGGAATTGATGTTCAGCTGCTGGGCATCGGCGCTAACGGCCACGTCGGTTTCAATGAGCCTTCCAGCTCCCTTTCCTCACTGACCCGCATGAAGACGCTGCACCCGCAGACCGTGGCAGACAATGCACGCTTCTTTGATTCCGCAGAAAATGTGCCAGTACACGTGGTGACCCAAGGCTTGGGCACCATCCAGCGCGCCGGGCAGCTTTTGCTGCTGGCCACCGGTGAGCAGAAAGCACATGCCATCTCTCAACTGGTGGAAGGCCCCTTGAGCGCAGCCTGTCCAGCTTCCATTCTGCAGATCCACCCGCACGCCACCGTCATCGTGGATGAAGCCGCGGCAAGCAAGCTCAACAACGTGGACTATTACAAGTTCATTCAACAGCACAAACCTGCTTAAACAACGCTAGGCAAGACGGTTCTGCAAACCGTTAGTGACGGGGAGATACTGGCCGGTAGACTAGGACACGTGAATCTTCGTATCTTTGACACCGCCACCCGTTCGTTGCGCGACTTCGAGCCGATCAAGCCCGGCTATGCTTCGATCTATTTGTGTGGTGCCACTCCACAGGCCAAGCCTCATATCGGACACCTGCGCTCAGGTGTTGCCTTTGATATTGTGCGCCGCTGGCTCAGCGAGCTGGGCTTGGATGTGGCTTTTGTCCGCAATGTCACCGACATTGATGACAAGATTTTAACCAAAGCCGCTGATAACAACCGCCCTTGGTGGGAGTGGGTTTCGACCTATGAGCGGGAATTTACCAAGGCTTATGAAACTCTTGGCGTACTGCCGCCATCGGTAGAACCACGCGCGACGGGCTTTGTCACGCAGATGGTGGACTACATGCAACGCCTGATGGACCGCGGATTTGCTTATGCTTCCGAGGGCTCTGTCTACTTCGACGTTGCTGCCTGGGTTAACTCCGAGGGCTCGGATTATGGTTCCTTGTCTGGCAACCGCGTGGAGGATATGGAGCAGGGCGAAACCGATGTCACGGGCAAGCGAAGCCCGCAAGATTTTGCCCTGTGGAAAGCTGCGAAACCAGGCGAGCCTTCCTGGCCCACCCCGTGGGGCGACGGCCGCCCCGGCTGGCACCTAGAGTGCTCGGCGATGTCCACCTACTATCTGGGCGAAAGCTTTGACATCCACGGTGGTGGCCTAGACCTGCAGTTCCCGCACCACGAGAATGAGATTGCACAGTCGCATGCAGCCGGTGATGGCTTTGCCAATTTCTGGATGCACAACCACTGGGTCACCATGGCCGGGGAGAAAATGTCCAAGTCCTTGGGCAATGTTTTGGCCGTGGATAATTTGCTCGATATAGTTCGTCCGCAAGAATTGCGCTATTATCTTGGTTCTGCACATTATCGCTCTGTTCTTGAGTACTCCGAAGGTGCGTTGACTGAGGCAGCTGCTGGCTACCGTCGCATTGAGGAGTTCCTAGCACGCTTTGACAACGTGGAACTCGGTGAGTGGACCGAAGGTTTTGAGAAGGCCATGAATGATGACTTCTCTGTCCCGAAGGCACTGGCTGAAATTCATGTTGCTGTTCGTGAGGGCAATAAGGCCCTTTCTGCTTCCGATGAGCAGACTGCACTATCGCTTGCAGGTTCAGTGCGCCGCATGGCTGCAATTTTAGGCTTCGACCCATTGAGTAATCAGTGGTCGAAGGGTGAATCTGATGAATCTGCTGCACTTGGCGCGTTGGATGTTTTGGTTCAGGCTGAACTGACTCGTCGCGCGCAAGCTCGTGCAGAAAAGGACTGGGCTGTTGCTGATGAAGTCCGCGATCGTCTCGCCGAAGCCGGAATCACTGTTACTGATTCCGCTGATGGCGCCACGTGGTCGCTGAATTAAACTACCGTTAAGGAGAAACACATACATGGCACGTATCCACGGCCGCGGCGGCGCAGGTCCCCGTAAAACCAACAAGAAGGGTGCTGTTAAAGGCACCGGCGGTCAGCGCCGCAAGGGCCTAGAAGGAAAAGGCCCAACGCCTAAGGCAGAAGACCGCACCTACCACGCGAAGCACAAGGCAAAGCTGCATCGCCAGCGCCGCGATTCCGGACGTCATGAGAAGGAAACCGCGGAGATGGTCGTTGGCCGCAACCCGGTTGTTGAGTGCCTACACGCGAAGGTCCCTGCAACCAGCCTCTACATCGTGCAGGGCACGCGCAATGATGAGCGTCTGTCTGAGGCAGTAGCCATTGCGAACGCGCGCAACCTTCCTATCTTGGAAGTCCAGCGCCACGCCATGGACCAGATGACCGGCAATGGCATGCATCAGGGCATTGGCCTGCAGATTCCGCCATACAAGTACGCCGATGTCCATGATCTGATTGCAAATGCTGCTGACAAGGCAGAACCAGGCATGTTTGTCATCCTGGATAACATCACCGACCCACGCAACTTGGGCGCGGTCATCCGCTCCGTTGCTGCCTTTGGTGGTGACGGCGTGATTATCCCTGAGCGTCGCTCTGCATCTGTGACCGCTGTGGCGTGGCGTACCTCTGCTGGTACCGCGGCGCGTTTGCCAGTGGCACGTGAGACCAACATGACCCGCACCGTGCAGGAATTCCAGAAGAACGGCTACCAGGTTGTTGGCCTGGATGCCGGCGGTGAGCACACCCTGGACACCTACAAGGGCGGCAAAGACCCAGTTGTTATCGTCATCGGCTCTGAGGGCAAGGGCATCTCACGTCTGGTTAAGGAAAACTGTGACGTTGTCATGTCCATCCCAATGACCAGCTGGGTTGATTCCCTCAACGCCTCTGTTGCTGCCGGCGCAGTACTCTCCGAATTCGCCCGCCAGCGCCGCGTCGCTGCGCAAGAAGGCTAGATTTGGTTCGAGTGTTTATGGATCTATTGCACAATCCTTAGTGGAGGTGTACTTTTGGGCTATGCACATATTCCAAAGGGGGGATTTGTGCGATATCTAAAAGGGGGACCTATGAGAAGTATCAATTTTGGAGCACAGGTTGTGGCGGTGGCTACGGTCTTGTCAGTCTTTTTATTTGGAGTTGGTTCGGCACACGCCGAATCTACTAGTGAGAGCGTGGGGCAAGTAGCAGTCGATGAGACCGGGAACGAGCGTTCCGCGGTTCCGACTGAAGATGGACTCAAGCTCAATACAGCTCCAGGGGATACAGTATCGATAGATAACGATGTGGCTTCGTGGACGGATTTGGATGGAAACATCATTGCGTCCATCGAGCTCGATGACGAAGGCGACAGTGATACCAAGTTCCGTTTTGATGAAGAAAGCCAAACCATTTCAGCGGAGTCAGCGACCGAGAAGAATCTTCCTGAGGGCATGGTAGTTCAAGCAGCTTGCATGCCGAAATGGGTTGCATGGGCATTCAATATCACGTGGGGTGGGCTGGTTTGTATTCCGGCTTCCCTAGCTGCGAGTGGCGTTGCCACTCCAATTGCTGGAATTGCCACTGGTGCGGCGTGTGAAGCGGCCGGTGGAGCTATGGTGACAGCGGTTTCCTGTTAATAATGAAAGGCGCAAGAGGATGAATAAGAGTTCAATTGGCAAACATACGTACAGTGTCTTGATTGCGCTTGTCATTACTGCCGTTGCGATTCCATTCAGCCCGGGAATACCTTGGCTTGCTTGGCTCGGCGCTTTTATTGTATTACTGGCGGTCGCTGAGATCGCTGGGACTCTGATGCAATCCGATGATGGAAAATTAAAGGCGCAACGACAACGGCAGGCGATCTATTTTGCTGCTGGAGCGGCTGTTGTCATACTTCTCCTCCTAATTGCCTGGTTCATATAATGATGTGAAAACGCGATGCTTAAAGCAGTGATCGTGTGTGATTGGGGTAGGAGTTATTTAAGACAGCTCGAAGAATTCCGCTACGACCTCCGCTGCGGTGAAAGAATCAGTGTTCTTTCCCAAGCGGGGGTCTAGTTCTTTTCCAGAGGGCACAACATGGCCCATGTCTTGGACGGTCCACAGCTCAACGCGGTTGTCACCCGGCCAGGTGGTGACTTCCACGTCTGGGTAGGGGTTGGAGATTTCTGCGGCGCCGGCGTCATTGCGCTCAGCAAAGAACTCGCCGGTAGCAGGTGCGGAAAGCACTTCGCCGCGGGTGCGCTTGGCGTGAATACCAGCCATACCGCCTTCATACGGTGCCTTGTCATCCAAGGTGCCGTGAATCATCAGCAGAGGAGTCGGCTGATAGGCCTCAATTGGATTGGTTGGCGCGAGATTCTCACAGGCAGCCAAGGTTGCAGCGAAGACGGCGGCGCCGGAGAGCAACCCGGGGGCATCAAAAAGCAAGCGCAACACCATCTGCCCACCATTGGAATACCCGCAGGCAAAGATGCGGCCAATGTTGTACTCTTTGCGCAGCTCATCCACGACTGCTTGGGTGAATCCAACATCATCGGTGCCCAGCTCACGCGTCTTTTCCGGCAGGTGCTTACGGGCATCATTGAAGTGATTATGAATACCACCTGGATAGGCCACAATCGTGTTGCAGCTAGCCAGGGCATCAAAGGTGAAATCAGTAAAACGCCGAATCACATTCGGGGACTGCAAAGAACCATGGAAGACCAACAGTAAATCCTGCGGGGTGTCTTCGGGGTTCTCAGGTGGGACAAGAACGTAGCGACGTTCAGTGTCCTGGAAGGTAATCCGGCGTTGTTCCATAAGCAACAAGCTTAATCATCAACGTGATCGCAACGTTCATCATGGTGGCTGGTGTGGTGTACCTCTGCCGGGTCGGCATTGTTGTGCTGCGGGGAGATGGCCGTCGTGAACTTCTGATTGTCACGCTTAGCGGCAATATCATCGCGCACTGCACGGCGATTCATAAGCTTGCCGATACCGCGGCAGATGAGATAGATGATGAAAGAAATGGTGGTGACAAAAACAGACACCGGCAGGCCCGGGGCCAGCGAAAGAACCAAACCACCGACCGCGGCGATTTCGGCGAAGATGACCGACCACATCACGGATTTCAGCGGGGAGGAGGTAATCTGCACCGCTGCCGCACCCGGGGTGATAAGCAGCGCCATGACTAGTAGTGCGCCGACAATCTGCACGGACTGCGCGGCAGCAAGACCGACCAACACCGCGAAAAGCACGGCGATAGCGCGCACCGGAATACCCGCTGCTTGGGCCATGATCGGGTCGGCGGAGGCAAAGAGGATCGGGCGCCAAAACAGCACGACTGCGCCCACAACAATCACCGTGGTCAGCGCCAGCAACCAGACAGAAGCGCTGGAAACGCCAACAATTTGACCGGTCAGCAAAGACATAGCCGCGGTGGAATTACCGGGGTAGAGGTGAATAAACAGAACGGATAAGCCCAGGCCAAAGCTCATGACCACGCCGATGGCGCTGTCTTGCTGTCCTTTAAAGCCCAGCACCGCCAGCACAATCGCGGCACCAATCGCGCCGGCGATAGCGCCCCAACCAATGTTGAGACCAAACAACAACGCTGCCGCCGCACCCATCAAAGCCAGCTCAGAAGTCGCGTGCACCGAGAAGGACATCTGGCGCAGCACAATCAGCGAGGTCATCACGCCGGAGAGCACGCCGAGCAGCGCGCAGGCAATGAGTGCTTGCTGCACAAAGTCAACGGAGAGCAGGTAGACGGTGTCTTCCCACATGGTTTCAAAATCCATTAGGCGACAATAATCCTTCCATCGACGTTCAAAACCTTGACGTTCGCGCCATAAAGCTCAGACAACACTTCCGTGCGCATCACCTCATCCACCGTGCCGAGCACGTGCCCGTGCGGCGCGAGATACAGCACCCGTGAGACCACATCGAGCACCGGGTTGATGCCGTGGGTGACAAAGATGGTTGCGGTGCCCTTGTCATGGCGGCGGCGCTGCAGCCTGTCGATGGTCATCGCCTGGCGTGCAGGATCCAACGACAACAGTGGTTCATCGGCAAGAATTACCTGCGGATCATTAGCCAACGCCTGTGCCTGACGCACCAACTGTTGCTGCCCGCCGGAAAGCTGGCCCACGCGCCGATCCGCGATGCCTTCTGCACCGACCTCGGCGAGCAACTCATCAACCTTGGTCTTGGATGGACTGCGTTTGGCTATAACGCCATGCGCTAAAGACAGCGACACCAGATCACGTGCACGCAACGGCAACTGCTGCGGGAACATGCGCTGCTGCGGGATGTATCCCAGCCGCGCGTTGATTTCCAGCTTGCCCCCGGTGAGCGAACGGGTGCCCAACATGGTGCCCAGCAGCGTGGATTTACCCACGCCATTGGGGCCTAAAACAGCGATAAATTCGCCGGGGTGCACTTCCAAGTCCAGCCCTGACCAGAGTGGGTCAACGGCGGCTTGAGAAAAAGAAACTAACATCAAACTCCAAAAGGATGGTTGGGCTACATCGAGTGATGTCTAAGCCCAACCATCTTAAACGCAGGTTTATATTTTTAGATTTTATACTTCGAGAGCTTCCAAGCTGGAAACAACTTCTTCAAAGTACTCAAAGAAATTCTGGTTGTCTGGGGGAGTCTCACCAATTTCTACAACCTGGATGCCTTCATCTTCCGCGGTGGTGCGGATGCGGCTGGTCATATCAGTCTGGGTCTGTGGGTTGTAGATGAACACATCCACATCCCCGGCCTTGAGCTCATCAATGAATGCGGCCAAGTCAGCAGCTGCTGGTTCACCGTGGCTTAAGGTTGCGTGGCGGTAGCCTTCTGGCGTCGCATCAGTCATGTCGGTGTGTGCCAGCATGTAGTCCGCGATTGGCTCGGTCTGTGTGTAGGTGACCTCTGGCAGCGCGTGCAGGCGTGAGTCCAGGTCAGATACCAGGCTCACTACCTCTTCATCACTAGCCTGCGCATCCGGATTAACCTCATTGATCTGCTCCGCAATCTCATGCGCTACTTCCATGACCGCAGTTGGGTCATACCAGATGTGCTCATTGCCATCGATGGAAGAAACATCATGCGAATGTCCCTCTTCGCCATGATCATGGTCATGGTCGTGATCTTGGGCCTCTTCATCGCCGTGATCATGGCTGTGCGCGGTCAAAGGCAGAGCGTGAATGATCTTGTCCTGGTACTCGATGGCGTCATAGAGCCAGGCGTCGTATCCGCCGCCGCCGACAACAATGACGTCGGCTTCGCCAGCGCGCGCAAGGTCTGCCGCGGTGGGTTCAAAGTGGTGTGGGTCCATGTTGTTGCCTTCAACGATGGAAGTGACTTCCACATCCACACCTTCAGCGGAGTCAGCAATGGACTGTGCGACATCGCCCCAGATGGACGTGGAGGCAACGATATTCAAGGTGTCGGTGTCATTGCCGCCTTCTGATCCGTAGTCAGATGCTTCATCAGAAGTTGCGGTAGAGCATGCCGATACAAAAGCCAGCGCGCCGACGCTCAGCGCAGCTAAAGCGGCACGTCGGCCGCGGTGGGTGCGGGATGAATTAGGGGAAGTCTGTAAATGCATAAGTTCTATAATTGCCTTATTGAAAACAATTGTCAACTGAAAATGGATTGAAAATGGATTGAAAATGAGTTAAGAGTTAAACCCCTATTTCAAACACCGGGCATGTGCCGTCCATTCCCGGCGAAGTAAAACGGTGCGGGAGCGGTAAGGTGTAGAGCATGGTTAAACGCGGTCCGGTTCGAAAGACTCTTGCTTCACTAGCAGCTGAATTAGGGGTCTCCCGAACGACCGTTTCTAATGCATATAACCGCCCGGATCAGCTCTCGCCAGAGTTGCGTGATCGAATTTTGGCGGCCGCTGCATCGCATGGTTATTCCGGGCCGGATCCGATGGCTAGGAGCCTGCGCACCCGGCGTGTGGGTTCTATTGGCGTGGTGCTGACGGAAGATTTGACCTACGCCTTTGAGGACGCCGCCTCGGTTGATTTCTTGGCGGGTATGGCGCAGGCTCTCGCGGGTGAGCAAAGCACTTTGACGTTGATTCCCGCGGGGCCTGACACAGCTGAGGACACCGGTGCGGCGGAGCTGCTTGGCCGCGCGGTGGTGGATGGCTTCGTGGTCTATTCCGTCGGTGGGGATGACCCGTACCTGGCTGCGGCAGGCAACCGTGGATTGCCCGTGGTGGTCTGTGACCAGCCGCGCGATACCGGGCAGCCTTTCGTGGGCATTGATGATTTCGTGGCGATTGCCCCCGCAGCACAAGCTCTTATCGATGCCGGACACACCGACGTCGGCATCTTATCCATTCGCCTCCGCCACGGGCGCCTTGATGGTTCTGTGGACCGGGAGAATCTAGCTGCCGCCGAGTTTGATACGCAGCGTCTGCGCGTGCAGGGCGCGCTGAAAACTTTCGCCGATGCCGGTATTGATGCTGATGCGATTCCCGTGGTCACTCGCCACATCAACAACCGCGACACCGCGCGGGAAGCAGCCGAAGAACTGCTGAGCAATAATCCGGAACTCACCGCGGTGCTATGTACAACGGACTCCATGGCGTTGGGTGTTATGGACTACGCCGAAGAACATGGAATCAGCATTCCCGAAGAGCTCTCAGTCACCGGTTTCGATGGCATCGAATCGGCCCGCCTGCGCGGTCTGACCACGGTCATCCAGCCAAACTTTGACAAGGGCGCAGAGGCCGGCCGCATGCTGGCACAGCTTATTGATGCATCCGTTGCCAACACCGACTATCCCACCGACGCCGACGGCGAGCCCCTGCGCTTTCTCCTCGAAACCCAGCTCGCGCCGGGCAACACCGTCGCGCCGCCGCGGACCTGATGAAGCGGCGGGTTTTGTTGAGACCTGCGTAAGAATGCAGGCCAGAGACCACCATGTTGATGAAGAATAAGTTGAAGATCATGGTGGCGAATGCCAAGAGGTTTACAAACGCGGCCTTCTCCGGACCCCAGCTGGGAGTCGCACGGGCGTGTAGATACGCGGCATAAAGAACCCACGTCATAAACGACACTGCTTCTTTTGGATCCCATCCCCAGAACCGTTCCCATGCTGATTCAGCCCAGATGGCGCCGAAGATAACTCCCAGACCAAAGGTGGGGAGGGCAGCGATTGCGAACCGGTACGCAAGGGCATCTAGTTTGTCTGCGGACGGAAGCGGGCGAACTAGGAATGACAGGAATTTGAGGTTGGATTTTTCTTCCCACACCCGCAACAAGTAGAGCAAAGATCCGACACCGGAGGTCAGGCCGATTGATGCGCCAAAGATGACCGTGGTGATGTGAATAGGAATCCGGTTGGATTGCAGCGCTGGAACGACCGGAGCAGCTTCCGCATAAAGACGGGCTGCAGCGTAGAACATCAACAGCAGGGTCGGGGTGAGAAACCACGGCACGAGGGTGATATTGCGGCGCTCGCGCGCAACCAGGATTGCGCAAATGATTATCGCGACGAGAGCAAATGCGACCGAGTATTCATAGAGGTTTCCGAGCGGAAATCGAGATACCGCGATTCCTCGAATAGTCCATGAGGCAGCGTGCAGAACCAAACCTAAGAACAACAAGAACCGAACTATTGAGGAAGAACGGTGCGCTTTTCGTGATTGCGTACTAACGCCGTTCTTGGCTTTGGTAATTGTGCCAGTGCTGTTCCCGGAAACCACGGCTTGCTCAGTGGCGGTTTTAGCTTGATTCTGTTTTCGAAGGATTTCTGAGATGAGGCCGTAGTAGTACAGCGACACCAATAAACACAGAATATATGTGGTGAAAGCACCCTGATAAAACACATCCGAGATGCTTGAAAGCTGCGCGTTGGCACCCATAATTTTCCTTTTCGAGCCCCCCGACCCCGAGAGCAGGCAATTTCTATTGCAAGATATTGCTGACTACTTTGAATGTACTCAAAAAGGAAAGGTTAGCCAATGCAAAGTGGCCAGAATCAACGCGCGGTGAATCCTTAGTTAGTAAGGAAGTCCTGGCGTGCCTTCAGAAGCGTTTGTAAGAACGTTGCAACCTCGTCGATATCGGCAACGCGCAGGTAGGCGCCGGTGTCGCCGTCGCCGACCTTCACGCCCAAGTCATTAGGCTGGTCAAGAACTGCGAAACCGTGTTCATCGGTGGTGTCATCGCCCAAGAAAACTACCGCGGTGGCATCGACAGTCTTGCGGTGAGTCTCCAACCAGGTGCCCTTGGTGGCGGTGGTCGCGGAGAACTCCACCAAGTTCTTGCCCTCAGTGACGAAGTAATCGCCGGGATCCACTTCCAGTCCGCGTGCTAGGGCAGCGTTTGCTTCCTTTGGGTTGCGTTCATAAACAGCCTTGACGTGCAGTCCACGGTGGAAAGGCTTTTCCTCAACAAATGCACCTTCATAGTCAGCGGCAATGGCGTTGAGCTCACCTCCGACGCGGTCAAGGAAAGTCTTCATGTCTTCAGACAGAGCACTTTCTTCCCCCTCAGTCTCCGCGCCGTGAGAACCGCCAAGCAATACTGGCGCACGCAGCGGAAATACCTTCTTCAAGCCATCCAGGTGACGTCCTGACAGTGCGGCAGCGAAGGTGTTGGGTAGCTCGGCGAAAGCAGACAATGCATCGATGGAGTCTTGATTGACCGGGACGGCATAGATATCCGTGGAATGATGCGCGAGCGTGCCATCAAAATCAGAGACCACGAACAAGCGCTCAGTGGAGGCTAGCTTGTTGATGATCTCTTGGGCCTGTGCGGAATCACGAAATGCAATGGGAAAGTCAGACATGGCTACAAGATTACCCACGAAAAAGAAAACAAGACCTACAAGCAGAGCTTTGCAGGTCCTAGTCTGGCCCCGTCTTGCCTAGTTCGTCTTGAGCTAGAGCCCCACGAAGCGGATGGCTGGAGAATTCACTAGGTCATCCTGAAGAGTCAAAATCAGCTGATTGTTCTTATCCACAGCAATATCGAACTCATTGCCCTCAACATATAGGCGCGACAAGTTGTTGTGCGTCCACTGCATTTCACCCGAGCATTCCACGCTGCCGGTCTCGCCCTCGGTGTCATATGCAATTGAATCAATGCGTACCGAGTCAGCCTTGCGCAGCTCCGCTGCGGAATCATCTTCAGAGTCTGGGGCGTCACTAAAGTAGCTGACCTCTGCCCGGAAGTGCTCACAGCCGGTCGAGCCAATCATGGAAGTTTCACCAAAGACAACGCGTGGGACCACCAAGGCGTTCTCAGAGATAGCGCCATTCGACTCAGGCGAGGTGTACACGCCAATCGCTTGCCAGGTCTTTCCGCCCACGCGGTCATCACCCAGTGGCTCCGGTGGGGCATCGTCAGGCGTACTGCATCCTGCGAGCACAAGGGCTGCTGCGGCCAGACCACCTGCGACATACTTGTTGACCGTGCGGCCCAAAAACTTCTGGCCAAAAAGGTTGGAAATTGTCATTATGCGCGTGCCTTATCCAAGGCACTTAAGAATGCGGACGCCCATAGGTCAACGTCATGTTCCATGACTTGGTTGTACATCGATGCCATTCGTTCTTTCATCATCTCCGGGTTGTCCTTCAAACCCCAAGCTGCCTGCAGCATGGCTTTCTTAGTATCTTCAATATCGAATGGATTGCACAGGTGCGCCTGAGTGAGCTCATCCGCCGCACCGGCAAACTCTGAAAGCACCAGGGCACCCGAAGAATCAGCACGGGTGGCCACGAATTCTTTGGCCACCAAATTCATACCGTCACGGAAAGGGGTGACCAGCATGATGTCCGCCAGGCGGTAGTAGCGCATCAAAACATCTTTGGACACTGAGCGGTGCTGATAATGCACCACCGGGCGGCCAATCTGCGCGAAACGGCCATTGATGCGGCCGACTGCTTCTTCCACGTTCGAGCGGGTAATGCGGTAGCTATCAATACGCTCACGCGACGGCGTAGCTAGTTGAACCAGCGCAACATCGGCCGGATCCAACGCGCCGGAATCAAGCAATTCCTCGAAAGCTAGAAGGCGCTGCAGGATGCCTTTGGTGTAGTCCAAACGGTCAACGCCAAGGAAGACCGTGGAGGGCGACCCCATATCGAGGTGCATTTGCTCCAACGCTTCATCGGCTTCCTCATGGGAGCCCGACGCAGTCGGCGTCGCCATCGCGGAAGTATCAATAGAAATTGGGAATGCGCCAACCCCAAGCTTGTGACCGCTTGGAGTAGTGATGGTGATTCCAGCTTCACGAATGGTGATGTCGCCGCTGATTTCAAAATCATAGGAACGGCACAGCTCAACAAAGTTACGAACGTTAGATACCAGGTGGAAACCGATGAGGTCAGCGTCCATGAGCCCCCGCAGCATCTCATCCCGCCATGGAAGCTGGCGGTAGATTTCTGGCGGTGGGAACGGAATATGCAGGAAGAACCCGATGGTGAGATCCGGGCGCAGCTGGCGCAGGATCCCCGGAACGAGCTGCAGCTGATAATCCTGCACCCACACCGTTGCGCCGTGTGCTGCAACCGATGCTACCTCGGTGGCAAAACGTAAATTGACGTCGCGGTAGGCATCCCACCAGGAGCGATTGAACTCCGGGGTGACAATCAGATTGTGATACAGCGGCCACAGCGTGGCATTAGAAAAGCCCTCATAGAACTCCTCATAGTCATACTGAGTGAGCTCCACTGGGTGAAGAAGTACCCCGCGTTCAGTGCGGAATGGCTCCGGTGATTCATCAGCAACACCAGGCCAGCCAACCCAGCAGCCCTGATGCTTTTCCAAGACCGGCGACAGCGCAGAAACGAGACCGCCAGGGGACGCCTGCCAGGTCTTTGTGCCGTCGGCTTCTGTAATCATGTCGACGGGAAGCCGGTTCGCAACAACGACAAAACTGTTGTTGCCTGCGGCTCCGCCTGTTTGGTTAGCGCCCTTGACGCTAACGCCCGTGGCGGTCTCGCTCATGTGCTCAAAGGCTCCTCAAGTTGGCTTTCGCTGGATGAAGTGAAACTAGCTTGAAGTCTTCTTAGCAGCAGTCTTCTTCGTAGTCTTCTTAGCAGCAGTTTTCTTGGTCGCTTTCTTTGCTGCGGTCTTCTTGGTGGCCTTCTTAGCCGGAGTCTTCTTCGCGGCCTTCTTTGTTGCATTCTTGCGGGTGGTCTTTGGTTCTGCTTCGACCTGCTCTGCCAGAACCTTCTTGTGGATTAGACCCTCAGGTTCCACACCCAGCATGGACATCAAAGTAACGCCGTCCAAGAAGTCTTGAGCGTACGTTGCGACAACGCGGCGAGCTGAGCGCGCGGTCTCTTCCTCCACAGCATGCATCTGCTCCGCTGCTGGCTGTGTGTCAGTGACCTTTGGTGGCACGAGTTCCTCCTATATGCGTTCCCTGCGATTAGCCAGGGAAAATGATGATCAACCGTGAGTAGGGTTCAGACCGGATATTCTACCGTATCTCACCTTGTGAAGCCGCGTCGCCCTCATTTTCACCGGCAGGCTCGGCACTGTTTCCTTGTTCAGCGGCCTGTGCTTCTTCGGCTGCGGAACGCTGGGCAACGAATTCTTCCGTACCTGGTGAAGTGTATACGGTTGGGGCTTCTTCGTCTGGCCAATGCTGCGCCGGGAAGGTAGTGCGTGGCGGCCACGCTTCATCGTAAGCGTGCTCGTTTGGCTCAACTTCCCACTGTGCCGTTGGCGTGGCATCAGCATAGACGGTGGTGGTAGCTTCCGGCGGTGCTGTCGGTCCCTGAATTGGTGGCAATTCGGGACGGTTAACCCGTGGTGCAAGCGGCGCCATTGGCACCCGCGGAATCTTCTGTGCCTTCGCAGCCAAGCCCTTTGCTTGAACCACCGAATAGCGGCTTATTCGTTTGAACGCGGTGTATGGGCGGAAGTGCTTTGGACGGCGCAGACGACGCGCACCGCGCTCGCCCAGGAGAACACCAGCCGCGAGTGCACCGGCGATAGCTAGCGCGGTTGCCAGGTTTGAGATACCGGTGATGAACTGCTCGTTCAAGGAGGCGTACATACCGCGGTAGAGAGTCAAACCAGGAAGCATTGGCGTATAGCCAACAATCATGGTGATAAGCGGCGGGATGAAGAAGCGACGAGCCAACAGACCACCGGCAAGGCCCACAACAATCGCAGAAATACCAGAGGCAACAACCACGCTGGCGCCGAAAGGAACGACCACGAAGTAGTAGAACAACATGCCTGATGCGGCAGTCGCACCGGAGATAAGCACCTCAGTCCACGAAGCGTGCAGTGCGAAGCCTAGCGCCGCGGAACCAATGCCACCCGCAAGAACCAGCAGCGGGATCTCGTAGTACACCGGCGATGACATGGAAGCCAGTGGCGGAAGCGGGTAGCCGATCCACGCGGAGAACTGGATGCCCAAACCGACGCCGCCAACAATCGCACCTGTTGATAGGAGCGCTTCAAAGAATCGCGCCGTGGATGTCACGGGTGCTCTGGTAATGCCGTCAATAATTGATTGCACCAGCGTTAGACCAGCAACCAGGACGATGATGCCCATGCCGATAACCTGGCTGGGTGAGAACGCCAATCCAAGCGTGGATGCAATGTTGTAGACGACTGCTGCGGGCACAACGGCCATAAATCCGCCGACAATATTGTGATAGAACGGCGGGATTCTCAGCCCATCCATCCAGATGACAACCGCCATGATGCTGAATGCAACAAAGAAGGACATGATTGCCACGAAGACGTTGCCGCCCAGCATGACTGAGAACGCGCCACCCATCGTGCCCCAGCCAAGCAACTCAGTGAAGATGGTGCGCGGCGACTTCATGGCCTCGATGTCATCCAGGGCTTGCTCTGCAACAGCAGGCGGGGTCATACCCGTGTGGATCGAACGAATCAGACGGTCAACAGCGGAGAGTTTAGAAAAGTTAACAGTCCACTTCGGGGCTGAGCGCACCACAGTAAGTGGCTGCCGTTTGGAACCGGTACCGATATTGGTGTGGATGGTAATCGTGGACATGACGATATCCACGTGGCAGTAGTGCAAACCGTAAGATGCCGCGGCGAGATACACCTGCGCGCGGGCATCCGCGTTGGAGCTGCCGGAGAAGATCAAGATCTCACCAATGCGCGCCGCGATTTCCATAACGCCGGTCACCTGCGCTGGGTCTGTCAGATCGACTGGTGCCAGGGGCGATGGCGGCGGTGCCGCCATCGCGGTATCGACCGTTGCAACGTGGTCGGTGTTGAGGAAACCTTCAGGGAATTCACCAGTCAGGATGCCGTGAACAGTGGAGTCTTCATCATGGATAGAACTGGTTGCTGAAGTACCTTCAGCCGACGTTTCCGACTTATCGCCCTTGAACAGGCGTGCCTTAAAAGACTCAAATACAGACAACGAACTTCCTCTACACCAGCGTTGATGAACTACATTAAACTCTTCGGATATTTACACTGCACACAGTCGCATTACACGTTTTCTGTACTGCACTTTAATGCCGGAACTCGATTCGTGCATACCACCGCGTAAACATTAGTTTTCACCAGAAATAACGCCGTGTCATGCGTTGAAATGTGGTCTGTCAAACTCGGCTTTTGCCACTGCGTATAGCCCTATTTGGAAGTTTATAAACGGAATGTTGTAGTGTAAATAGGCACTGCTGAAGTGGCGCAATTGGTAGCGCAACGCACTTGTAATGCGTAGGTTGCGAGTTCAAGTCTCGTCTTCAGCTCAAATTTTCCCCTATGGTCTGCTGTGCAGCTCGAATAGGGGAATTTGTCTTGAGTAGCCATTGAAAGTTTTTCTCTCTCTGTACATTGGGCTGCACGTTGGTTATTCCCACATCCTGAACTGGGCTGCGAGGTTTGCCATTATTTGTACGAGAATTGGGGAATCATGAGCGAAGGACGAAACAAAGACGGCGGAATGTCGGAGCTATACGCGGAAAAACTGCAAGAGCTCGAAAAACGCGCTCGGGCGATTCTCATTGAGCATCAGGCTGGAGACAGTGCACTTGTGCATTCAGAACTGAATGTTGCTGACCTCGGTGAAGTAGATTTTCCACGGAAGGCAGTTGAGTCAATTCGGGACTCGGACTTGCCTAGGAGTGAGCGGCATGAGCTAATGACGTACTTGCTGGGATGCTGGTACAAAGACAACATTGGTGGAACATGGACCTATGTTCCAATGCTTGTAGAGCAGCCTGCGCTTTACTTGGGATTTGGTATCGGAATAGCAAACGCATCTGGCACCGTACTGGCTAATGTAGCGGAGACTGCGCGCGGGATTCTTGAAGGAGCAGACATGGACTTTGAGGAAGCTCGTTTCAATGCAGACGTCAAAGTCGCGAAAAGCAGCACCGATGAAGCTCGGGGAGCATCCGAAAGATAAATTGCGCTGGAACACACTTGGTTTAGCGCTACAGAAATGCGGCTCCGCAGAGGAATTCAATACCTGCGGGACCGCATTCTTTGTGTCTTGAAAAGAGACACAAGCGAGCCGATGAAAGGCGCGAGCAGGATGAAAATCAGCCAGAGTAAGGTACGGGCGCGGTTGTTTCGCTGGAAGTAAAGATCGATTGCCGACCAGGCAGTGAGTACGACAAGAACAACAGCAAGTGTGCCAAATGCAATGTCAGTGGCGGTGAGGATCAGAGGATTCATTCCGTGCTCATTTCATTGCTGGTCCGGTCATTGGAACTTGAGGTTTGAGGTTGGATGACAACTTTCCACAGATAAAGGGCAAGGACAATGCCGAGTGAGATGAGGACGGCGCCGGAGACCCAGCCGGCCCAGACGGTGGGCCAGGGGAGAAAACCCGTGCCGGGATGCTGTTGATGACAAATGGTTCCGCGATAAGACCAAGCGGAACGATCAGAAGCAGCCAGGGGAATTTGTGGGAAAGACCCCCGATAAGTCCGAAGGTGGGACCGGAAATGAAAGAGCCATACATCCACAAGGCGTTGCTGCTAAAGATCTGATCATCGAAGACGCCGATGAGCAAACCAAATGCGTAATGAATAGCCAGCATGGCGAAGATGATGACGGTACCGGCAAGAATGCTGCGCCACAGGCGGGGGCCGGCAACACGCCCAGCCCACACGCTCATCGACGCCCAAAGGATGCCGGAGCCGACAACAAGGCCCACGGTGTTGCGCAAGAACAGCAAGCTGTTGGCTTCACCGGAAAGCATTGCAGTCGTGGTGAAGTGCCCAAGCGCGTATCCAAAAGTCGGCACCGCCGCCACGATGGTGATCGTCTTATATCGTGACATCACAATTTCCCCCGATAAGTCGTAGTTTTCGACTATACCGCCGCGATTCGGTCGAGGAGGTTGTCCACCATGAGTTTGCGGTTGGACGCAGACAGGGGGCGCTGCGAGATGTGGTCATAAACCCACAGGCCGTTGGCAATAAGCGAGATTTCCAGCATTTCCGGACTCAAGTCTGGGTCGGAGGCATTGGGAATCCACTTGCTATCCACCGGGACCCACTGCTGCGCGAAGTCAGGGTGAGACTTGGTGTGGATGCTCAAGATGAGCTCCACCAGCGGATCATTTTTGCCAAGCGATAAAATCACCGCGCGCAGGCGCTGCTTGGCGTCTAGCTCATCGGCAGGTGCGCCAGCGATGGAGATGAGCTCATCCTCCCAGCGCTGCGCGGACCACGCGTGGATGTCAATAAGCATCTCGTGGCGCGAAGGAAAGTGATAGATCAGCCCTGATTTAGACATGCCGGTCGCCTCAGCGAGTGACTCATAGGTCAACGCGGGAACACCATCGCGTTCAATGATGTTCAGGGCTGCTTGAAGCGCTACTTCCTTCTTGCTAGTGCGCGCCACCGTTTCCTCCTGACTTCGGGTTATCGCGGAAGCACCAGACCGTGACAATAGTGAGGATGAAAGCAAAGACAGCCATGAATCCCACGGTGGTGCCGTATGCAGAAGCATACGCGGTCGAGGCTTGAGCATGACCAAGCCCACCATGCAGAGCTACGATGCCCATGTGCTTGAGCTCCGCCGGAAGATTAGTCAGATACAAAGCAGGAGTCAGCGAACCCACGAAGGCCACGGACAGCAAGGTGCCGAACTCATAAGAGACTTCCTCCACGCCGGCGGCCATGCCGGAGCGGTGCATCGGAACCGAACCGATAATCGCGATGGAAGATACGGACATGATGGAACCCGCCCCGGCGCCCAGGAAGAGTAGGCCGGTAATGAGCAGCGGAACCGAATCGGCATGTGTGGACCACATGGCCAGCCCCGTGCCGATGGTGGCGAGCAAGAAGCCGCCAGAAATCAACGGCAAGAAACCTATGCGGTGCAGGTTCGCACCACCGAGTGCGGACATTGGCAAGGCAGCTACGGCAGCCGCGGCAACAACGAGACCGGCGTGGAAGGGCGAGAAATCATCAGCGAGCTGAAGCTTTTGCGCCGTGATCATCTCCAACCCAGCCATTATGAACATCGCGCCCGAAGCCGCAATGACACCACCGGCAAACAGGCGGTTGCGGAAGACTTCAAAGGTCAACAGTGGCTCATCCAGCTTGTTCTGACGCTGGACAAAGAGGTGTCCGCCGATAATAAACGCCACGAAAGCCACGGCGATGAGAATCCACGAGCGGTTCGGGTTAGCCAGTTCCTTGATGGTCAACGTCAGACCGGTGAGGGTGACCAGCGCGAAGATAGAAGACACCAAATCCCAGTGCTTGATTGGGTTAGCCATATTCGGCGGCGCCAACAATGCTGTAGCAATCAACGCGATAACCACGACGGGGACGTTGATGAGGAAGACCGAGCCCCACCACCACACTTCCAGCAGCGCGCCGCCGACAACTGGACCGGCCGCAGCGCCGACCACGGCAACAGAGCCCCAAATTCCGATGGCGGTATTGCGCTCTTGCTCATTGGTAAAGGTCAAGCGGATAAGCGCCAGAGTTGCAGGCATCATTACCGCAGCGCCCAGGCCAAGCAACGCGCGGGCGGCAATCAAGAACGCCGGGGTGGGGGAGAACGCCGCGGCTAACGATGCCACGCCGAAGATTACCAGGCCGGTGGTAAACATCCGACGGTGGCCAATCTTGTCACCCAAGGTGCCGGTGCCCAACAGCAGACCAGCCAGGACCAGCGGATAAGCGTTGATGATCCACAGCTGCTGGGTATCACCCGCGTGCAGCTCTTCCGTGAGTGTAGGAAGTGCGGTGAACAAAATGGAGTTGTCTAGGCCGATCATGAGCAAACCCAGAGAGATAGCAGCGAAGAAAGACCAGCGCTGCACTGGCGTGGAGTTGTTATCGAATTCCTTGCGCGCGTTCCTCAGACGCGCGTTGTGTCCTGCCGTCATAGCGGATTACTGTAACGTACGTTCGGTACAGTAACAAGTGTGAGGAAGGGGTTGGTTAGAAACGTCACAACCGCCATATCCGGTAAGGATGCGAACCGTTGTGGCGAAAATTCCGGATTGGACGCATTATGGGGATACACCCTGCGTTTAGTGGAGTGGCAAATCTTCGAGATGAAAGAGGTTAGACATGGCACGTACTTATGCTGACCAACTGGTTGACACCCTTGAAGTACAAGGTGTCAAACGCATTTATGGTCTAGTTGGTGACTCCCTCAACCCCATTGTTGATGCTGTTCGACGCTCATCTATTGAATGGGTTCACGTTCACAATGAAGAAGCAGCCGCGTTCGCTGCCGGCGCGGAATCCCTGCTTACCGGTGAGCTGGCCGTGTGTGCTGGTTCCTGCGGCCCGGGCAACACCCACTTGATTCAGGGCCTTTATGACTCCCACCGCAATGGCGCGAAGGTGCTGGCTCTGGCCAGCCACATCCCATCGCGTCAGATTGGTGGGCAATTCTTCCAGGAAACCCACCCAGAGATTTTGTTCAAGGAAGCCTCCGGCTACTGCGAGATGGTCAACTCCGCAGCCCAGGGCGCTGTGATTACGCACAACGCTATCCAGTCCACCATGGCCGGCAACGGCGTTTCCGTTTTGGTTATCCCTGGTGATTTGGCTTCCGCTGAGGCAGAAAATGAGCAGTTCACTGAATCTGTCATCTCCGCTGGCAATCCCATTACCTTCCCGGATCCGGCTGAGGCAGCAGCGCTGACTCAGGCCATCAATGAGGCAGAGAAGGTCACCTTCTTTGTTGGTGTCGGTGCACGTTATGCCCGCAAGGAAGTCCTTGAACTAGCTGAAAAGGTCAAGGCGCCGGTAGGCCACGCGCTGGGCGGCAAGATGTACATCCAGTATGACAATCCCTTTGACGTGGGCATGTCTGGCCTGCTGGGCTATGGCGCGGCGCACGATGCCATGAATGAAGCAGACCTGCTGATTTTGCTGGGTACTGATTTTCCTTATGCCGACTTCCTGCCACAGGGTGGTGCGGGCGATACCAAGGTGGCGCAGGTGGATATCAACGGCGCGCACATTGGCCGTCGCACCAAGGTCTCTTACCCAGTCACCGGTGACGTTGCTGCCACCATCGCGAATATCTTGCCGCATGTAAAAGAAAACAAGAACCGTTCCTTCTTGGACAAGATGCTCAAGCAGCACCACAAGAAGCTGACTCAGGTGATTGATGCCTACACCTCAAATATTGAGAAGATGACGCCGCTGCACCCAGAGTTTGTTGCTGATGTTATTGATGAAGAAGCAGCGCAGGATGCTGTATTCACGGTGGATACAGGCATGTGCAACGTGTGGGGTGCTCGCTACATCACCCCGAATGGCCAGCGTGAACAGCTCGGTTCCTTCCGCCACGGCACTATGGCCAATGCTTTGCCACACGCGATTGGTGCGCAGTTCGCAGACCTTGACCGCCAGGTCATTTCCTTCAACGGTGATGGTGGCCTGGCCATGCTTCTGGGTGAGCTCCTCACCGTCAAGCGCCATAACCTGCCAGTGAAGTCCTTTGTCTTCAACAACTCTTCATTGGGCATGGTGAAACTAGAAATGCTGGTGGAAGGCATACCAGAGTTTGAAACCGACCATGATCCTTTGAATTTTGCGGACATTGCAACCGGCATTGGCATCAAATCCATCCGCGTGGAAAAGCCAAAGGAAGTCCGCAAGGCTGTGCGCGAGGCACTCGCTTATGACGGCCCTGTGCTGGTGGAGTTTGTTACCGACCCGAATGCGCTGTCCATTCCACCAACACTGTCTATTGATCAGCTGCTCGGCTTTTCCAAGGCTGCAGCCCGCACCGTCTTTGACGGCGGCGTCGGCCACATGGTGGACATGGCTGCGTCTAACCTGCGCAACATCCCGCGCTTCTAGGTGTTTAGCTGGCGCTAAATCACCGCACATGAGGTGGCGCTAGGACGTGGAAGTCCCTAATTCTGCGTGGAAAGTTCCTTGGAGCTTTCCACGGAGGGGTCGCGCACTGGGATGAGAATGAGTGCGCCGACTAGTAATACAACGGCGATCGCGATGACACCACCGCGGTCGCCGTCGCCGATCAAGGACACGAAAATGCCAAAAAGTGCAGGGGTGAGCCAGCTGACTGAGCGGCCGGTGGTGGCGTAGAGGCCGAACATCTGGCCCTCGTGGCCGGCGGGTGCAACGCGGGCGAGGAAGCCGCGAGATGCGGATTGTGCAGGGCCGACGAAAAGACACAGGATGAGCCCCAGGATCCAGAAGGCGACGGGGCCGTCGACAAAGTACATAGCGCTGCCTGTTCCGGCGAGGATCAACAGTGAGGTCAAGATGATGACTTTGGGTCCCACGATGTCATCAATGAGACCGCCGATGAGTGCGCCGAGTGCTGCGGCAACGTTGGCGGCAACACCGAAGATGAGCACGTCGCCGGCGTTGAGCCCGTAGACGGAGACACCTAGAACAGCGCCGAAGGCGAAGACCCCGGCCAGGCCATCGCGGAAGATGGCTGAGGCGAACAAGAAATAGCAGGCGTTGCGGTCAGCGTGCCATAGCTCTTTGATGTCACGAAACAGCTTGGCGTAGGAGTCCTTGATGCTTCCCGGCTTTTCACCAGATGGGGGAATCTCCGGCACGCGGAAGAAACCCGGCAGGGCGGAAAGCCCGAACCAGACGGCGGCGAGTACCGCCACCATTCGGATATTCAGGCCGCCCTCAGTACTAATCCCCAGCAGGCCGCCATCACCGGCGACGAACCCGAAGTAGCAAATCAACAGCAGGAAGATTCCACCGAAGTAGCCAAAAGACCACCCGAGGCCGGAAATCTTACCAACATTGTCCCTGGTAGAAATCTGGGAAATCTGCGCGAAGTAGTTGACCTCAGCGAACTCAATGGTGATTGTGCCAATAGCTAAGACAACCAGGCCAATCCAGAAATACATCGGTGCATCATTGCGGATGAAAAACAGCGCGGCCATCAATAAGAACGTGATGAAAGACCACAACGCCAAAGAACGCCGGCGGGTACCGCGGGTATCGGAGCGCTGGCCCATAATCGGTGTGACCGCGAAGATAGCCAAGCCCGCAACGGTCATGGCAACTGAAAGCCACTGCGCCGGGGTGCGGGAGGTATCAATCTGCGCGCCGACGGAATCGGTGAGATAAACCGCGAAGATAAACGTCACCAGCACCGCGTTGAATGCTGCGGAACCCCAATCCCACATGGCCCAGGAAAAGACCGTCTTTTTATCAGTGCGCTTGGCGGAGTCAGGAACATTCTCCAATGCTGGGCTAGTCATAGTGCTCAATCCTAAAACTATCCCCGCATTTGTGCAGCGCAATAAACCGCAATGAGTTCTGTACAAAAAGTTTAGGATTGGGCTTGAACTTAACGCTGCGTCAACCAGGAAGATAATTCTTGTGACCAATTACGACCAGAACGAATACACCATCGGCGAGGCCGCGGAGATGCTGCAGGTATCCACGCGCACGCTGCGCCATTGGGATGAGGTTGGCCTGCTGCAGCCCAGCTGGCGCACGTGGGGCGATCATCGTCTGTACTCCGAGTCCGATGTGGAGCGTGGCATGAACATTCTCATCTACCGCGGCGCGGGCGTGGCGTTGAAAGATATTGCACAGCTTATCGATTCCTCAGCGGCCTCCCGCACCGCCATCCTGCGCGATCAGCGCCAGCGGCTTCTGGCTCAGGTTAGTCACATGAAAGAACTCATCCAGGCAGTCGACACCCTGTTGACTGCGGAAGAAAACGAGAAAGGAAAGACCATGAGCATGGAAGACAAGATTGCACTATTTGGCGACAGCTGGCCCGTCTATGACGAGGAGGCCCGCGAGCGCTGGGGTGATACGCAGGATTACCGAGACAGCCAAGAAATGGTCCGGAAGATGAGCAAAGAGGAGATTGTCGCCGCGAAGCAAGCCGGTGAAGATTTCAAGAACTTGCTTGCCGATGCCCATCAGCGCAACGTCGCGCCGGGAAGCGATGAGGCACGCGGGATCATCGATAAGCATTTGGCGACAATCAGTCCCTTTATGCCGATGAGCCGTTCCAAGCAGGTCCTACTTGCGCAGATGTATGTGGCGGATGAACGCTTCGCAGAGGCGTACGGTGATAGTAGGGAGTACCTGAAAGAGCTGGTTGAGGCGCAGGCGAAGGCTGAGGGAATCGATCTAAACAACGTGAATTGGGAGTAGCAAAGTCTCACAGGTTTCTTTCAGAAGGTGTTCAGTTCCTTTGATAGCGTGTGTGCCACACTTTCTTGTTAGTTAAGGAAACGGCGAAATCTTTCTAAGGAAGAAACATGGAAGAAAACAGTAATGACCAAGTAACTGTCTTAGTTGTCGATGATGAACCGAATATCGTCGAGCTATTGACAGTATCCCTCAAATTTCAGGGCTTTAATGTCCGCAGTGCCAACTCCGGCACGGAAGCATTGCGCATCGCGCGTGAGATCAACCCAGAGGCTTACATCCTGGACGTCATGATGCCAGGCATGGACGGCTTCGAGCTGCTGGGAAAGCTGCGTGCTGAGGGCCTCGACGGTCCAGTGCTGTACCTGACCGCGAAGGACAGTGTTGACCAGCGCATCCACGGCCTGACCATTGGGGCAGATGACTATGTGACCAAGCCATTCAGCTTGGAAGAAGTCATTACCCGACTGCGCGTTATTCTGCGCCGCGGCGGCGCTGCCCAGGACGACCATGGTGATGCCACCATGTCCTATGCGGACTTGACGCTCAATGATGATACCCATGAGGTGACCAAGGGTGGGGAGATCATTGATCTTTCACCAACCGAGTTCAACCTGCTGCGCTTTTTGATGCAGAACAAGGAAGTTGTGCTGTCCAAGGCCAAGATTCTGGACAACGTGTGGCACTACGATTTCGGTGGCGACGGCAACGTTGTGGAGTCGTACATCTCCTACCTGCGCCGCAAGATTGATACCGGTGACTCACCACTGATCCACACCGTGCGCGGTGTTGGTTATGTTCTGCGTACCCCGCGTTCTTAGAATTAACGTCTTAAGAATCGGCAACTAAGCTATCTCCTGATGTAGCGATTTCAGGTAGATACAGGTAGAAATAGGCAGAAACAGGCACTGCGTGAGTAATTCAGCAACAGCAGACAATGGCGGGTCCGTAAACGGAACCGCGCAGGCTAAAGACGGACGTTCTTTTAAAGACCGCGTGCAAGGGTATTTCTACCCAGGCATGTCTGGCTCGCCGCAGGCAATGCCGCTGCGCACCTGGCTGGTTGTGTTGCTGGTTGTAGTGTCCGGCCTGGGGCTTATCAGCGCTTCGGTGGCAGTGTCCGCGGTGATGCGTGATGTGTTGTACAACCGCGTTGATGATGAGCTCATGGAAGCTGAAGATGGCTGGGCGCGTACCGCCAACATCTTCGGCGTGGATATGACTGGCCGTCCGCCGACAGAATATTCGCTGATCAAGATTTATGCGGATGGCACAGTTCGCTACCTCAACCCATATGAGTCCATGCCGCAGGTGGATGAACTGGTTATTGGTGCAGCACCGGAAACGGTGGATTCCACGAAGGAATCCAACTCCACTTCGGAGTGGCGTGCCATGGCTACTGAACGCGACGGTGTTATCACCGTGGTGGCAAAGAACCTGGATTCGGAGCAAGTCTTGCTGCGCGGTCTCGCCGTCGTGCAGTTAATGATTGCTGTGGTGGTGCTGATGCTAATCGCCATTTCTGGTTTCTGGTTCATCAGACGTGCCTTACGCCCGCTGCGCGTGGTGGAAAAGACGGCCTCTGAAATTGCGGCCGGTGACCTGGATAAACGAGTCCCGCAGTGGCCGCTGCATACTGAGGTTGGTCAGTTGTCTAGCGCGCTGAATATCATGTTGGCCAAGCTGCAGGCATCCATTGAGCATGCCCAGGGCAAAGAGGAGCAGATGCGCCGATTTGTTGGTGATGCTTCGCATGAGCTGCGCACACCGTTGACTTCATTGCGTGGTTACACAGAGCTGTACCGCTCGGGCATTACTGATGACGTCGACTTGGTGCTGTCAAAGATTGATGCTGAATCTTCGCGCATGTCTTATTTGGTGGAAGACCTTTTGGCGTTGACGCGCGCTGAGGGCTCCCGCCTGGATATTCGCACCGTGGATGTTCTTGAACTGTCTCTTTCCGTAGCATCATCTGCACGCGCGGCCTTTACGGATCGCTCCATCAACGTTGCTAATAACACCTCCGGCGTGCCGGTGGTCTACGGCGATCCGAGCCGTTTGCACCAAATCATTTTGAACCTCATTACCAACGGCTTGCGCCACGGTGGTGAGGATGCCAAGGTCACCATTGAGCTGGAAAAAGACAATGGTGATGTGTTGGTTAAGGTTATTGACACCGGCCGTGGCATGGACCCGGAAGTTAGCTCCCATATCTTTGAACGTTTCTACCGTGAGGACACCTCCCGCACACGCGATACCGGCGGTTCCGGCTTAGGCTTGGCCATTGTGAAGTCTCTGGTGGAACAGCACGGTGGTTCCATCGATGTTGAATCCGAGCTAGGAGTCGGTTCCACCTTCACGGTGCGCCTGCCTGCCGCGGAAGAACCCGAATCCATCGAAGCTTCCGAGGACCTCAATGAAGTAGAAACTCCACAAGCTAACGCCACGCCGGTGAAAGCTGCCCGCAAGAACCGTTCTTTCCGCAACGGCAAGAAGGATAGTGCCAAAAAGGACAATGCCAAAAAGAGCAACGGTAATGCGGACGAAGTAGAGCACTAGCCAGTTCTAGGCCGGATACAAAAGAGCAGCCAGCCACGAAGAAAACCGTGGCTGGCTGCTTTAGTTGTGCGGCCTAGTTGTTGCGGTAGCCGTTCTCATCGGTGTTGAGGTGCTGGCGGATACGCACCGCCGCCTCATCCATCGCCTTCGGATCAGTGGCATCCATGGCCATCGCCTTAGCAAAGTCGTACTCAGACATCTTCTCAGTGGGGAAGAGGTGAATGTGTGCGTGTGGGACATCGAAACCAGCGATGATAAAACCGGTTCGCGGGGTGTCATAAGCAGTCTTGATGGCTTCACCAATCTCTTGTGACAGAGAGGACAAGTGCAGCCAGGTCTCAGAATCCAGGTCAGTCCACTTGTCTACCTGCTCAATTGGAACCAGCAGCACATGGCCATAGCGCAGTGGCTCGATGGTCAAAAACGCAGCGCAGACATCATCACGATAAACGAAACGGCCCGGAAGCTCGCCGTTGATAATCCTGGTAAATACAGAAGGCTCAATCTCAGTCATGGTCTCAATGCTAGGTCAATTATTCACTGTGTGTCGTAGAATTTTCCGACGCTTGGTAATTGAAGGACACGCTGTATGGGCAAGCCGTAGCGAAATTTGGCTCGCGTTGGGGTACCCAGGGCTGCGAAAAGTTAAGATAGTTCACATGCGCATACTTGTAATTGGTTCCGGCGGCCGCGAGCACGCCATCCTTAAAGGCCTTGCGGCTGACCCCGCTACCACTGACCTGCACGTTGCACCGGGCTCACCAGCTTTTGCTTCCTTAGCTACTGTGCACGCTGACTACAAGGAAGTAGCGGACCCAGCCCGCATGCTGGAGTTGGCACGCGACGTCAACCCGGACCTGGTTGTTGTTGGACCTGAGGTTCCCCTCGTCGCCGGCGTCGCTGATGCTCTGCGCGCTGAAGGCATTGCAGTCTTCGGTCCAAACGCTGACGCAGCTCAGATTGAGGGCTCCAAGGCCTTTGCTAAAGAAGTGATGGAAGCAGCAGGCGTGGCTACCGCCCGCGCACAAACCGTGCCAGCCGGCGCGAGCGATGACGATATTGAACACGCACTCGATTACTTCGGCCCCATGTATGTGGTCAAAGATGACGGTCTTGCCGGCGGCAAGGGCGTTGTTGTTACCCCAGACCGTGCTGAAGCTCGCCAGCACATTCACCTCGTGCACGCTGCTGGGAACCCGGTACTGCTGGAGTCTTTCCTGGACGGTCCTGAGGTTTCATTGTTCTGCCTGGTTGATGGCGAAACCGTCGTTCCACTGCTGCCAGCGCAGGACCACAAGCGTGCCTATGACAATGATGAAGGCCCAAACACCGGCGGTATGGGCGCGTACACCCCGCTGCCATGGCTGCCAGCCGAAGGCGTTGAGCGCATCGTGCGTGAAGTCTGCGAGCCAGTAGCTAAGGAAATGGTCAAGCGCGGAACTCCATACTCCGGCCTGTTGTACGCGGGTCTGGCATGGGGCGTAGCTGGTCCGTCCGTGGTTGAATTCAACTGCCGTTTTGGTGACCCAGAAACACAACCGGTGTTGTCATTGCTCAAGACCCCATTGGCTGGTGTTCTCAACGCGGTTGCAACCGGAACCTTGGATGAGCTTCCACCGCTGGAATGGGAAGACGGCTATGCGGTCACTGTTGTGTTGGCCGCAGCGAACTACCCAGCAGACCCACGCAAGGGCGATGCCATCACTTCACCTGACCTCGCGGATGCAGACAAAATCCTGCATGCTGGTACCTCGGTGAAAGATGCGGAAGTCATTTCTAACGGCGGACGTGTTCTTAACGTCATTGGTAAGGGCGAGTCCCTATCTGAAGCGCGTGCTGCTGCATATGACGTGCTCAACAACATTGAGCTGGCAGATAGCTTCTACCGCAACGACATCGGCCAGGCTGCAGAAGAAGGCCGCATCAGCATCGATTCTTAAGTCCGCATCGTGGCTTCTAGAGAGACGATCAACCCGCACAATCTCCTTGTGAATGAGGCGTAGGTGCAGCAACGGTGTTGCTGTGGAAAAGTAGCTGCAGGAAAGTAAAGGCGCAAGTAGAGTACTTGCGCCTTTATCCATGTGGAATAATGAAGCGCGTGGCTGATAAGAAGAAGATTTCCAACGTTTTGTCCTCGCGTTACGCCTCCGCAGAGCTATCCAACCTGTGGAGCCCGGAACACAAAATCATTATGGAGCGCCAGCTCTGGATCGCGGTCATGCGCGCCCAAAAAGACCTTGGCGTAGACATCCCGGCTGATGCAATTGACGCATATGAAGCAGTCATTGACCAAGTGGATCTGGGTTCCATCGCAGACCGTGAGCGAGTGACTCGCCACGATGTGAAGGCTCGTATCGAAGAGTTCAACGCTCTGGCGGGCCACGAGCACATTCACAAGGGTATGACTTCACGTGACCTAACTGAGAACGTGGAGCAGCTGCAGATTTACCGCTCTTTGGAGCTGGTACGCGATAAGGCTATTGCTGTTGCCGCACGCATTGGTGAGCACGCTGCCAAGTACCAGACCCTGGTTATGGCAGGTCGCTCCCACAACGTGGCAGCACAGGCTACCACCTTGGGCAAGCGTTTCGCTTCTGCCGGTGATGAATTGCTGCTGGCTATCGAGCGCGTGGAAAACTTGTTGGGCCGCTACCCACTGCGTGGTATCAAGGGCCCAATGGGTACATCCCAGGACATGCTGGACTTGATGGGCGGGGATGAAAACAAGCTCGCAGCACTGGAGACTGCTATCGCGGATCATTTGGGCTTTGCTCGTGTCTTCAACTCTGTTGGCCAGATTTACCCACGCACCCTCGACTTTGATGCGGTCTCCGCGCTGGTTGAGCTCGGTGCAGCGCCATCGTCATTGGCCACCACCATCCGTTTGATGGCGGGCAATGAGACCGTGACCGAAGGCTTCAAAGAAGGCCAGGTTGGTTCTTCCGCAATGCCGCACAAGATGAACGCTCGCTCCTGTGAGCGCGTCGGCGGCCTGCAGGTTATTCTGCGCGGCTACCTCACCATGGTCGCGGACCTAGCTGGCCAGCAGTGGAATGAAGGCGACGTATTCTGCTCCGTGGTTCGCCGTGTGGCACTGCCAGATGCATTCTTCGCCATCGATGGCCAATTCGAAACCTTCCTCACCGTGCTAGATGAGTTCGGTGCATTCCCAGCGATGATTGACCGTGAGCTCGAGCGCTACCTGCCATTCTTGGCAACCACCCGCATCCTCATGGCTGCTGTGCGCGCCGGCGTGGGACGTGAAACCGCACACGAAGTCATCAAGGAAAACGCTGTCGCAGTTGCTCTAAACATGCGCGAAAACGGTGGCGACCAGGACCTGCTGGAACGCCTCGCAGCAGATGAGCGCCTGCCAATGAGCAAGGAACAGCTCGAAGAAGCACTGGCTGACAAGCACGCGTTTATCGGCGCTGCCGAGTCCCAGGTTGACGCAGTCCTCGGCCGCATCAAGGAACTGGCAGACCAGCACCCAAAGGCTGCTGCCTACACCCCAGGGGAAATTCTTTAAAGAATTTCCGGGCGAAGAGATCGTATGAATTTCACGGTCAAGGGATTCTAAGTAATTCCCGTTCACGGGATTTTGGTGAGGAGGTCTTGAGTCTACTCACCGCCACGAGTGGGAGACGCTGTGGGCGCATGCACTAACATTTAGGGCATGCGCCCACAGCTTTCTGATTATCAGCACCTGTCCTCCGGAAAAGTACGCGATATCTACGAAGTAGATGACTCGACGCTGCTCATGGTGGTCACAGACCGCATCTCCGCTTATGACTTCGCGTTGGAGCCAGCCATCCCAGATAAGGGACGCGTGCTGACAGCAACCACCATGTTCTTCTTTGATGCCATTGATTTCCCGAACCACCTGGCGGGTCCCATCGATGATGAACGCATCCCGGAAGAGGTTCTGGGCCGCGCCATCGTGGTCAAGAAGCTCAACATGTTGCCGTTTGAGTGCGTGGCACGTGGTTACCTCACCGGTTCCGGTTTGAAGGAATACAACGCCAACGGCACCGTCTGTGGCATTGAGTTGCCGGAGGGCTTGGTTGAGGCATCACGTTTACCGGAGCCTATTTTCACCCCAGCCACCAAGGCGGAGCAGGGTGATCATGATGAGAACGTCAGCTTCGAGCGTGTTGTGCAAGACCTTGGGCAGGAGCGAGCAGAGCAGCTCCGCGATGAAACCCTGCGTATTTATTCTGCCGCCGCCAAGATTGCCGAAGAAAAAGGCATCATCTTGGCTGACACCAAGTTTGAATTCGGCCTGGATTCCGAGGGCAACCTGGTTCTGGGCGATGAGGTTTTGACCCCGGACTCTTCGCGCTACTGGCCAGCGGACTCCTATGCTGAGGGCGTAGTACAGCCAAGCTTTGATAAGCAGTACGTGCGCAACTGGTTGACCTCTGAGGAATCTGGCTGGGATGTGGCATCAGAAACCCAGCCGCCAGTGCTGCCAGAAGATGTCGTGGCAGCGACCCGATTGCGCTACATCGAGGCCTATGAGCGCCTGTCCGGCAAGCGTTTCATCGACTTCATCGGCGGTTAAAACTTAAAGTCTAAACACGCGGGTAGGGTTGTTCGTTATGACAGACAACAATCTCAACAACGTTAAGCCGCCCATCGCAAAGCAAGAAGTCTTCGTCCGTGAATTCCACGGGCGAAGCTTTGTTGATGAATATGAATGGATGCGCAACAAGGAATCCCAGGACACCCTGGACTACCTGAACGCTGAAAACACATATACCGAGGCCAAGACCGCACATTTGAAGCAGCTGACTGAGAATGTGTTTGAAGAGATTAAGTCGCGTGTGAAGCAAACCGATATGTCCGTGCCATCGCGCGCGGGCGATTATTGGTACTACGGCCGCTCCGAAGAGGGTAAGGAATATGGCTATAGCTGCCGCATTCCGGTCGCCGAGGGCCAGGATCCGTGGGAGCCGCCGGTCATTCCGGAGGAAGGCAAGCCGGAAGGCGAGCAGATCCTGCTGGACAACAACGCGCTGGCCGAAGGCCACGAGTACTTCGCGCTGGGCGCTGCCTCGGTGACCAAATCCGGGCGCTACCTGGCATATTCCACGGACACCGAAGGCGACGAGCGCTTTGAGCTGTTCATCAAGGATTTGGAAACAGGCAAGCTTCTCGATGACCACCTGAGCGACATCTTCTACGGCGCCACGTGGGCGGGCGAAGACTATATTTTCTACCAGAAGGTTGATGACGCCTGGCGCCCAGATACTGTGTGGCGCCACAAGGTGGGCACCGCACAAAGCGAAGACATCTGCGTCTTTACTGAGGCCGATGAGCGTTTTCGCGTTGGCGTGGGTTCCACGCGCAGCGAAAAATACCTCATCATCGCAGCTGGCTCCCCGCTTACCTCTGAATACTGGATTCTGGACATGGATAGTCCAGAGGGTGAGTTTGAAGTCCTCTGGGAGCGCGAATCCGGCGTGGAATACGACATTGACCATGTGGTGTGCGGCGGTAAAGACCAGTGGCTTATCACCCACAATGCGCACGGGCCGAACTTTGAAATCGGCTGGGTAGATGCTGATGCAAGCCCGCTGCCGGGTATTCGTGACCTAGAAGTTCTGGTTCCGCACAGCGATGACGTGCGTATTGAAGGCGTGGATACCTACCGCGACTTCGCCACCTTGTCCTATCGTCGCGGCGGAATCCCACGCGTTGCCGTGATGAAGATTGACGGCGATACGTTCGGCGAGTTCGAAGAGCTGCACTTCGATGAAGAAATCTACTCCGCGGGTTCATCCGGCAACCCGGAGTGGGATGCGCCGGTGATCCGCTTGTCTTATACCTCTTATACCCAGCCGGCGCAGCTGTTCCAGTACCGCATTGCCACCGGTGAGCGCACTTTGCTCAAGGAACAAGAAGTTCCTGGCGGCTACAACGCCGATGAGTATGAGGCCTACCGTGAATGGGTGATTGCGAAAGATGGCACGCAGATCCCAGTGAGCATAGTCAAGCGCAAAGACCTTGCCACCGACAAACCTCAACCGGCGTTGCTGTACGGCTATGGCTCCTACGAAGCCAGCATGGACCCAGGCTTTTCTGTCTCCCGTCTCTCGCTGCTTGACCGCGGCATGCTTTATGTGGTTGCGCACGTGCGCGGCGGCGGTGAAATGGGCCGGCTGTGGTACGACGAAGGCAAGCTGATGGCGAAGAAGAACACATTTACTGACTTCATCGACGTTGCTGACCACCTGATTTCCAACCAGCTAACCAGCCCTGAGGTGCTTGTGGCGGAAGGTGGTTCTGCCGGTGGCCTGCTCATGGGTGCGATTGCCAACATGGCCCCGGACCGCTTCAAAGGTATTCAAGCCGTGGTGCCATTCGTGGACCCACTAACCTCGATTCTGAAGCCTGAACTGCCGCTGACCGTGGGTGAGTGGGAAGAGTGGGGCGACCCCTTCCACGACCCTGAGGTCTATGACTACATGGCCACCTACGCGCCTTATGAGAATGTCTCGGCGCAGCACTACCCGGACATCCTGGCTGTGACTTCGCTCAATGACACCCGCGTGCTGTACGTGGAACCAGCGAAGTGGATTGCCAAACTGCGCCAGGTCGCCACCGGTGGTGAATTCTTGCTCAAGACCGAGATGGCCGCTGGTCACGGTGGTGTTTCCGGCCGTTATGCGCGCTGGCACCAGACCGCGTTTGAGTACGCGTGGACTATCAACAAAGCCACCGGAGCTGTTGAATAAGTTCTTCTACTTGCCGCGCGGGGCGTGCTGTCCTGTGTGATAATGGACAGCATGCATGGGCATCTTCTGGTTTCGATTTCATCTATTTTTGACGACACCCGGAAGTCCGCTGTGCGGCTGCTTGAACAGCTCGACAAAGAAGGCGTGCCCGTCTCCCTGCTGGTTGCCCCGCACATTGACGGCAACTGGCACTTGGCCAAAGACCCTACCACCAAGCAGTGGCTGCAGGAACAACAAGTAACCGGGCGTCTTCTCATTCTCAACGGCTTTGACCAAGCAGTGCAAGGCCGCCGCGCGGAATTCGCGAACCTTGACGCGCATGAGGCGAACCTGCGGCTGAAAGGCGCGACCCGGCAAATGTCCAAGCTGGGTTTTGATTTTGATATCTTCGCTCCACCCCGCTGGCGCATGTCGCCGGGCACGCTGGAAGTCCTGCCGTACTTTGATTTCTCCCTCGCAGTATCATCCACCGGTATTCATGACCTGCGCACAGAGAATTTCCACCAGTCCCGCAACCTGTCATATGGTGAAGGCTTTGGTGCGGCGAAGTGGTGGCGCCGTTCGATTATTAGCGCCGCTGAGCGTGGCGCTAACCGCGGCAACACCGTGCGCCTGTCTGTCTCCGGCCGCAACCTGGCGGAGAAGAAAGTCCAGCACGACTTTATGCGCGCAATTGGCAAAGCCATGAAAGCCGGCGCCACTCCCGCGTCCTACAGCGTCTTTATGGAGCCTTCGAAGAAAGAAAAGAAGAAGGCCGACAAAAAGAAAGCTAAATCAGAAACGGCGTAGAGCACCTCTTAGACCGAGTTAAGAAGCAGGAGCTGCTTCCAGAACATAGGACTTCAGGCCGTCGAGGATGATTCCTGCGGACACCAATGACGCGTTCATGTACCAGGAGTCATAATCAATGGTGATGGCGCGGTCATTCTTCACTGCTTCCAGTGATGGCCACAAGGAAGTGTCCTCAGGGCTTTCGGCGCCATCCTGTACGCCGTAGTCCAGCCAGTCCGCATCCGCTTCGGCGATGAGCTCGGGTGAGAGATCCTTGCCCGCTTGGTCGGTGAACTGCTGTGCTTCGGGGCGTGCGAAACCACAATCGGCAGCGACGGTGCCAGCCATGGATTCTGCACCGTACATCTGGAACTCACCCTTGTTGGTACGCAGGAAAGACACCGTTGGTGGGTTATCCGGCTGGGAGTCTTTGACCTCAGCTGTGGATGCCTCGTACTCATCCAGCAATGCCTGCGCATCTTCGCCCTTGCCCGCGGCTTCGGCGATGGTTATCAGGTCCTGCTTCCAGTTCTCGCCGCCGCCCTCGCCGGTGATGACCGGCGCGATAGCGCGCAACTTTTCCAGCAACGCTTCATCACTGCGAGTATTGGCGCAGATGAGCGTCGGCTGCAGATTAGCGATGATTTCCATATCCGGATCCTGACGGAAACCACAGTCCGCGATGCTATCCAAGTCCATGTCATCCCCGAAACGATTACGCAGGAACTGCGGTATCAGGTCCGTGTTCTTCGCAGCAGCCACACCAACTGGCGTGATGCCAAGCAGCAGAAGGCTATCCAGCTGACCGGTGTTGAGCGCAACAATGCGCTGTTCTTCGCCGCCCCCAGCAGCGGTAGTGGAATCTGCTTCAGCAGAACCTTCAGCAGCGGCGGATGCTTGGCCAGATTTATCTGACTGCGAACACGCTACGAGTGCAATTGCAGCGGCACCAAGACTGGCGCCCAGGAAGCCACGACGGCCAATTTTCTTATGCGTTTGAATAAAGTTAGCCTATCCTAACAATTCAAGTCAAGATAAGTAACCCATTAAACAAAGGGCGGCCTATCGCTGCGCTTGTAACAATCTCAGTGATACAAGCGCAGCAACAAGCCGCTGAAATGCTCAGCTCAAAACCCGGAGAGGCTAGTAGATCTGGACGCGTTGTTAGAGACTAGAGCTGGCCGCTGAAGAACGCGCGGATTTGGTCGCGCAGGTTCTTGATTTCGCTTGGCAGGTGCTGGTCAACGGCGCCGCTAAACAGTGCACCGAGGCCGAGGGTGGCTGCTAGTGCGGCGATGATGCCGAAGAAGCCGCCGAGTGCGCTGCCGTCGTTGGAGCTGCCGGTCGAGGACTCGTCGCTGCCGCCGTTGCCATTACCGTTGCCGCCATCGGTGGTGTCGAGGTTGAAGCCAACCTTGACGGGGTCGTGGTCGGAGGAGCGGAATGGGGTTGCGTCGTGGTAGTCAACAACGTTCTAGAGGCGGCGGGAGTACTCGAACGCGATGGATTCATCGGAGTTGATGTTCCACACCTGAGCGTCCTGCAGGTCAACGTGCTCGTTGGCCAAGACGTGGTCGAGGGAGCCGAGCATGCCGTCGAACTGGTAGGAGGTGGAGGCGTTGTATTCTTCCTGCGGTACGGAGTAGCCGGCATCGCGGAAGCGGTCTAGTGCGTGCTCACGGGTGTAGGTGTTGAGGTCGCCCATGACGAAGGTGGCCTTGTCTTCCCAGTCGGTCTGCTGCGCTAGGTGCTCAAGCACTGCTTCGGCCTGGGAGACGCGCAGGTTCGCGTTGTTGCCCTGGCCATCGCCCATGTCGGCGTCATCATTAGCAATGGAGCCCTTGGACTTGAAGTGGTTCGCCACGGCCACGAAAGTTTCGGTGACATCTTCATCGACAGGCTTGAATTCCTGCGCCAATGGTTCGCGCGCGGTGCCGGTGAAGCGCTCATCTTCAAAGATGCGAGAAGCGCCAACAGGTTTCACGCGGTCAGGGTTGTAAATGAAAGCCACGCGGATGACATCAGGGTTGCCAGGAATTTCATCGGCAGCAGGAGACTCCACAGCCTTCCAGTTGCCGCCATCAGCGTTAAGAGCATCAACCAAGGTCAGCAGAGCTTCATCGCGGCGGGTGATATCGCCGGTGACAGCGAAGGTGTCCTCAATTTCGGACAGGGCAATAACGTCAGCGTTGAGTCCGTTGATGGCAGCAACAATCTTTTCCTGCTGGTCCGCCAACGCGGATTCAGAGTAGGTGCCGCGAACGGTGCAGTAGTTGGTTGCCACTGGGTTGCCGTTGATGTCGGTGTACGCGCCGCAGCCGTCTTCATCCTGGCCCAGGGACGTGAAGTAGTTCAGCACGTTGAATGCGGAGATGGTGTAGTCACCAGCGATGTTGTCCATCGCGCCGAGTTCATCCGCGCGGGAGTCTTCCCAGGTGATAGGCAAGTCTGCCGATGCCGTGTTGCCGGTCACCGGGGTGGTTGGCAAAAAGCGCCACAGGTTGAAATCCTTCTTCACAATGACAGGGTTTTGGAATTCCACCTGGTCAGTGGTGCGCAAGGACTTGATGTTTTCACCGTTATCAGAGGTGATATACGGCAGCGGGGTGTGCTTATCGGATTGCATGTAGTTCGCGGTGCGAGCATCGTCCAAGGTCACCAGTAGTTCTTTGTATTCTTCAGCTTTGGCAACGGCTTCCGCGCCGGGCGCCATGAAGTCAGTTGGCTGACGGAAAGCTTCATCACCAGCAGCCAGGCCAACTTCGCCAAAGGTGTTGAGCGCATAGTTGTTGGTCACGGTGTGGGCACCAGGCAGGACCAGCATGTACTCATAAGGTTCGCGTTCAACATCGCCAGCAGGCAGCTTGTCGATGCTCAATGGAACCACCGGCTCGAACTCGCCCTCTGCGACCTCAAAGGTGACATTGGAGAGCTGAGTGGAGTCAAAGTGCTCGCCAGCCTGGCCGCGCACGGTGAGAACTTCACCGATGGTTGGGTACTCATCGGCGGCACGGTTGCCCATGTAGACGAAGATGCCGTGGGATGCATCGCTTGCCGATGGCACATCCACGCCAGTGCCTGGAGTCTGAATGACAAAACCGTTCAGGCCGCCATCGGAGTACACCGCGGTGACCTCACCCTGGGTGGTGACGGTCTGGCCGTTGAGTGGAGTCGCTGCGTCGGTGCCCTGAATCTCTGCAATATCGATTGCTTCATCTGGGTTAACTGGAGTCTCTGGCTCTTCCGGATCGGTGTTGCCATTGCCGTCCTCATCGCCGTCGCCGTCGCCGGAAACGGTTTCGCCTGCGGAGTTGGTGGGGGTTGGGTCACCCGCGGTGAAATCAGCGGAGTTGTCATCAGTATCCGCGCCATCTTCTGCACGGGATGCGGAGGTGGAGTTGGACAGGCCTGGTGCGCCTGCGGTTTCAACCCGGGAAGCGGTGCCGTAGCCCACTAGGTCAACGGTGCTTGATGCGTCATCGGTAAGTTCAACGGAACCGTTTGCGCCAGCCATGCTCAAAGAACCGGTGGCATCTGGGGTTGGCAGTGCAGCCAAATCCTTGTTGTTTCCAGCGGACTGCTGGATGAGGAAGTAGCCGCCGGCAGGGATGGTTCCGGTCAGTGAGGTGGAACCACCGGTGTTGCCGGAAGCTGCGAAGTACTCCACGGACCAGCCGGCAAGATCGATGTCTTCATCGGTGGGGTTGAACAGCTCAATGAAGTCGTTGGTCAACGGAGCGCCGTTATTGCCGCCACCGCCGTAGACTTCGCTGATGACAACATTGTCGCCGGCAGGAGTTGCATGAGCAACAGGGAAAGCGATGGTTGCGAGGGACGTGGAGGCAAGAGCGGCGAGTGCGAAAGTGCGCAGACGGCGAGACGAAGACATAGGAAGAAATACCCTTAAGTTGTAATTCTGGTGGGGAAAAGAGGTTGTGCAATGAAACAACTGTTTCGTTTCTATAACCGTTTAATAACGCCAGCAACAGCAGAAATGAACACGAACTGGCTGTTTGCTTGAACAGAGCTGAAAGTTCTCCTGCGGTTTAAATTCGAGACACATCGTGTTCATGAAACGGGGGCAGGGAACGCTACGGGGCTACTAGTGGGGAGTAAGTGCGCGGTAGCCGTCTAGGAGTTTTGGTTGCCTAACCGCTAAAGTGGGCAATTGCAGACAAGCAGTAAAACTCGCACAGTAAGGCTTAGAATTATGGCTCGTGTTGTTGTCAATGTCATGCCCAAGGCTGAAATCCTAGACCCGCAGGGACAAGCTGTTGTCCGTGCACTAGGACGCCTGGGTGTTAACGGAGTAAGCGATGTTCGTCAGGGCAAGCGCTTTGAAATCGAAGTCGATGATTCGGTCAGCGCTGAAGACCTGGACAAGGTCGCAGCAAGCTTGCTGGCAAACACCGTCATCGAGGACTACGAAGTTGTAGGGCTGGAGGTCAAGTAAATTGACCGCGAAAATCGGAGTAATCACTTTCCCCGGCACACTTGATGACGTTGACGCACAACGCGCAGTACGTCTTGCCGGCGCCGAGGCAGTAAGCCTCTGGCACGCAGACACCGACCTCAAAGGTGTAGACGCCGTCGTTGTACCCGGCGGCTTCTCCTACGGTGACTACCTGCGCTCCGGTGCGATTTCCGCACTGGCACCCGTCATGCAGTCAGTTATTGACCGCGCACGCCAAGGTATGCCAACGTTGGGCATTTGCAATGGTTTCCAGATTTTGACTGAAGCAGGCCTGCTTGAGGGAGCACTAACCCGCAACAAGGGCCTGCATTTTCATTGCGTGGACACCCACCTCGAGGTTGTAAACAACAACACCGCATGGACCACCGAATTCGAAGCTGGCGATAAGATTTATGTCCCAGCCAAGCACGGTGAGGGACGTTTCCAGGCGGCACCGGAGACCATCGACAAGCTAGAAGGCGAAGGCCAGGTGGTCTTCCGCTACACCGACAACTTTAATGGCTCCCTCAATGACATCGCTGGTGTCACTGATGAAACCGGCCGCATTGTTGGCCTCATGCCGCACCCAGAGCACGCCATTGAGACCCTGACCGGTCCATCCACCGATGGCCTGGGACTGTTTGTATCCGCGATCAATGCCATCACGGCGTCTGTTTAGGAGTAAAACATGACTGTTTCCAATGACACAGTAGATAACGCAAAAGCCACTCCTGAACTGCAGCAGCCGTGGGAAGAGCTGGGACTCAAGCAAGACGAGTATGACAAGATTGTCAGCATTTTGGGCCGCCGCCCAACCGATGCTGAGCTAACTGTTTACTCCGTCATGTGGTCTGAGCACTGCTCCTACAAGTCTTCCAAGACCCACCTGCGCTACTTCGGCGAAACCACTACCGAGGAAATGGCGTCGAAGATTCTTGCCGGTATTGGTGAGAACGCCGGCGTTGTGGACATCGGCGACGGTGACGCGGTGACCTTCCGAGTGGAATCCCACAACCACCCATCATTCGTGGAGCCATATCAGGGCGCTGCGACCGGTGTGGGCGGCATTGTTCGTGACATCATGGCCATGGGCGCGCGCCCAATCGCAGTGATGGACCAGCTGCGCTTCGGTGCCGCTGACGCGCCTGATACCGCACGCGTTCTGCCGGGCGTTGTCTCCGGTATCGGCGGCTACGGCAACTCCTTGGGCCTGCCAAACATCGGCGGCGAAACCGTCTTTGATGAGTCTTATGCCGGCAACCCACTGGTCAACGCACTGTGCGTAGGCACCTTGCGCGTGGAAGACCTGAAGCTGGCATTTGCTTCCGGCACCGGCAACAAGGTCATGCTGTTTGGCTCCCGCACCGGCCTTGACGGTATCGGTGGCGTCTCCGTTCTGGGTTCCGCATCCTTCGAAGAGGGCGAAGAACGCAAGCTTCCTGCCGTGCAGGTAGGCGACCCATTCGCGGAAAAGGTTCTGATTGAATGCTGCCTGGAGCTCTATGCTGCCGGCGTTGTTGTTGGTATTCAGGACCTGGGCGGCGGCGGACTTGCGTGTGCTACCTCTGAGCTGGCAGCAGCTGGTGATGGCGGCATGGTGGTCAACCTCGACAACGTTCCTCTGCGCGCGGAAAACATGTCCGCGGCTGAAATCCTGGCTTCTGAATCCCAGGAGCGCATGTGCGCGGTTGTCTCTCCAGATAACGTGGCGAAGTTCCGCGAAATCTGTGAAAAGTGGGACGTGACCTGCGCTGAAATCGGTGAGGTTACTGACAACAAGGACACCTACCTCGTTTACCACAACGGTGAACTGGTTATTGATGCTCCTCCTTCAACCATCGATGAAGGCCCTGTGTATGAGCGTCCATACGCGCGCCCACAGTGGCAGGAGGCGTTGCAGCAGGCACCTGAAATTGCGCGCCCTGAGTCTTTGGTTCAGGCGCTCAAGGACATGGTCTCCTCCCCAGCGCTGTCATCGCGTGCATTTATCACTGAGCAGTATGACCGCTACGTGCGCGGCAACACCGTGAAGGCGAAGCAGTCTGACTCTGGCGTACTCCGCATTAATGAGGAAACCTCCCGCGGTGTTGCAATTTCTGCCGATGCATCAGGTCGCTACACCAAGCTGGACCCCAACATGGGTGCACGTCTTGCTTTGGCTGAGGCCTACCGCAACGTTGCTGTCACCGGCGCGCGTCCTTACGCGGTGACCAACTGCCTGAACTTCGGTTCACCAGAAAACACCGACGTGATGTGGCAGTTCCGCGAGGCAGTCCACGGTCTGGCGGACGGCTCCAAGGAACTGAACATTCCAGTCTCCGGCGGCAACGTCTCCTTCTACAACCAGACCGGTGATGAACCAATCCTGCCTACCCCAGTGGTAGGCGTACTCGGTGTCATCGACGATGTTCACAACGCGATCGCTCATGACCTGGGCGGTATTGAAGAGCCAGAAACCCTGGTTCTGCTGGGTGAAACCAAGGAAGAGTTCGGCGGCTCCATCTGGCAGCAGGTCTCCGGCGGCGGCCTGCAGGGCCTGCCACCACAGGTGGATCTGGCGAATGAGGCCAAACTGGCTGAATTCTTCGTGGGCAACACCTCTGTTGCTGCATCCCACGACCTGTCTGAGGGTGGCTTGGGCATCGCGGCATTTGAGATGGCTCAGAAGAACGGCGTTGGTGTAGACCTCGATTTGAGCGTCGTCCACGAGGACGCACTGACCGCACTGTTCAGCGAGTCCGCATCCCGCGTTCTAATCTCCACGGCCTCTGACCACCTTGATGGTGTTCTGACCCGCGCATCCGAGCTGGGCATCCCAGCCGTTGTTGTGGGCACCACCAACGACTCCGGCACCTTCACCTTCGCCGGTGAGGAAGTCGCCACCGCCGAATTGCGTGAAGCATGGTCCGCGACCCTGCCAAACCTCTTCGGCCACGCCGTTGGCGCAAACTCCGTGGTTGAGTAAACGCCGCTAAGCAGCTTTGCTTCACGCAGCTGCTTAGCCAGGCTAAACGCCCGGCGCTTCCACGAGCAGTTTCGTTTAAGGAAGGGCCGGGTTTGCCGTTCCCAGGGCAAATTTGCCTCGCCTGTGGATAAGTTAGCCGTTTGGGTGACGCGTCAACGTAGTTATCCACAGGTTTTCAGGCTTGCTCTGGTGCGGGCTTGCGCTGTCGGTTTAGCGTCTGAGTTATGGACTTTCTTCACGCAATCAAATTCGTCTACACCCAGGGTATTGGCTTTCTCCGTCTTGCTTACGAGCACTCTCCTTATGACTTGGAAAGCTTTGGCATCGTGCTGCCAAAGGCAAAAGAGTATTCCAAGCTCGCCGATGCCCTTCTTGGCCCCGCCGACTCCCCGCGCCTGCAGCGCGAATTTTTAGCGCTCGCCGAACAACGCGAGTTCAGCCTCGACCACCTCGTGATGGTCAATAGACACGCCAAGAAATTGAAGAAGCGCGGCGCAGCCTGGAAACTGCGCGCGGAACTTATCGCACACGAGGGCAGCTACAAGGAAGTCAATGCCTACGGCAACCGGCGGGTGAAAGAAATCCAAGGTGAGAAACCGAAAGGGCCCGGTGTAAAAGTGAGCCAAGCCAACAACGGCATGCGCACCATGACCGTGACTGATACCCAACGCCGCATCACTGACTTGATGAAGACCCTCGACGCGATAGAAACCACTGAGCAACCGAGGAAGAAAGCGCTGTTGGAAGCGTTCTGGAAACACATCGACGGCGGCGGAGGGATACTCAAACCGGAATACCGCACCGTTATTGCTATCGGCTTGGACCAATCCGCGCAGATCATCCGCGGCGAAGGCGACGAATCCATCATCGGCGCCTCCGACGGCACCACCATGACTGGCGCGGAGATCGTTAACCTTGCGATTTCTGGTGCACTCGGCGACAAAATCTACGCCGGACTCTTCCATCCGACTGCAGGGCCGGTCAATCTCTATGAAGCACGGTTCGCGTCGTTTAAGCAGCGGACTTTATGTAAGGCGGAGAATCTCGTGTGCCCGTGGCCGGACTGCAACGTGCCAGCGGATCGCTGCCAGGTCCACCACCTGGACGCGCATAAGAACGGCGGGCAAACCAATCCGTCGAATCTCAGCACGCTGTGTGCTTATCACAACGGCGTGAATGACGATGGCGCACAAGGCGTGCGCCATGAAAAGAGCAGAGGGCGAATGGTTCGCCACCGCGGCAAAGTCAAGCTTTTAACCCCAGGAGGAAGGCTCGTGGGCAACACTCATGACCTCGGCGGGATGGGGGCGTTGGACTTAATCTAATGCTCCATGCCTTGGCTAGTTCTTCATGAGCTCCTGCATGAACGGTGCGATTATATCGCGGGAAACCCGGCAGTCTAACGAGTATGTTTCCGGTTCATCGCTGTTGACCCATGCGCGAAAGTCCTCTAGGTCCTCCAGGGCGTGAATGATTTTAGACCGTGCCCCGAAAGCACCTACGAGTGCTGCAAAATCTACTTCGGGAATCAGCATGGGTGCTTTGTCGATCCCTTTTGTAGCGTACCGATGGATTTCGGCGCCGTAGGCAGCATCATTGACAACAACGATGACGCCGCGGTGTGCTTCGCGGATAAAGCTCTCGGCATCGGCAAGTGCCATCAAGCCGCCGCCGTCCCCGGTAACCAGAACGGTCATCTTGTCTGTGCCGGCAGCGGCTGCAACGCCCACAGCAGAGTTGAATCCCAGGCCGATGGATTGGGTTGTGGTGCCTAAAAGCACCATGTTGTCAGCCGCGGGGACATCAAGATACGTATTTGCCCAGCCAATGAAGTGTCCACCGTCGGTTACCACTAGGCGATTGGCAGGAACGATGTTGTTGATAGCATCCATTAGGCTGCGCGGATCAAGGCAGCCATCAGGAGCCAGAGGATTTCCTTTATCGTGCTTTTTCGGGTTTGGATTCGCAAAAGCCCGTGGCGTTGGGGTGAAGTTCTGCTTGCGAAGCGTAGCGGAAAGGGCGCTTACTGCTTCGGTCGCGCTTGCACGCAAGAAACTATTAACTCGTTCATGCGTTGCTTGTGCTGTCACGCCTATCTGAATGATCGTGGCATCAGCGCTGAAAGCCTGGTCAAACGCCATGGTAAATGGATTAAGACCTGCACCGACAACCAAAACAACATCAGCTTTTTGAATCTCAGCGGCGGCGGCCGAAGATGCAAATCCACCGCAGATCCCTAAATTGCGGAATTCTCCGTTGCTATTGAACAATCCTTGTGCGGGCGCCGAGGTCGCGACATCAGCGCGCAAGATGTTGGCTGAATCAATTACCTGGGCCGCGGCCGATTTAGCGCCACGTCCCGCGACAATGAGCGGATGTGCCGCGCTAGCCAAAAGTGATGCAATTTCTTCGGCCTCCTGCATATTCGGACAAACAACCTCAGGCTGTGGAAGCTCTTCAGTAGCGTGGAGAATGTTCTCGAATTCTGGGTCTATACATTCCAACGTCCCCAAGTCATGAGCAATCTCCAGAACCACAGGAGCGCGGTTTCTAAGAGCCTAGGTTAGCGCAGTGTGGGTCTGCTGCGCGGCGTCGTGCGGGTTTGCGGTAAAGGTTTCAACCCCGAAGGAGGCAACCATTGCTGCCTGGTCAATATCCCAGGGACGTGGAGCGTCCTGCGGCGCGGAACCAGTGACCAGCAAAACGGGGACACGAGCCTTAGCGGACTACACAAGTGCGGTGATGGTGTTGGTAAACCCCGGTCCATAGGTGGTGGTTGCAACCGCAATCTCGTTTGTTACCCGGTGATATGCATCCGCCGCAGCAACCGTTCCCACCTCATGGCGAACCGGAATGATCCCGATATTGAGTCTCTCAAGCGCATCAATGAACCATGCATTGCCATTGCCCATGATGCCAAAATATTTGTCCACTCTTGGCGCCAAAATGCGGGCGATAGCTTCCGAGACTGAGTGCATATGAAGGGGACTCCTTGGACGTGAACTCTCGTAATTCTTGAGAGGGCTGAAGTAATCGAACCACATCACGGCCTCGTCCCAGCTAATAGCTTGCAACAAATCTAAGAAGACAGCAATCAGAATGCAAAGTCCAGTCCTTTGGGCCAAGGCGCTTACTGGCGATCTGCTGAGCGGTCACTGTTCAAAACCAGTTCGAAAACTGTGTTCATGCTGGTGGTCGCGTTGCAGATATGTCGGAAGAAAACGATTTCTTCTACTGACATATCTGATTTGCTTTGGTAGCGTGACGAACACTGGCGTATTCACAAGCTGTGAACTATGTCTTGGCGCAACAAGTAACCTTCAGGAGAATCTCATGCGCAAGAAGATTCCATCGATAGTCATTGTAAGTGCTGTTACCTACGGCGTCGCCGCGCCGGCACCTGCGCTTGCCCAAGAAACCGGCGACAACAACAATTCCATCGCCTCCGCGCAAAGCATCGGCCTAGGCGCCGCCAACGACCCGCTTGGGGTGCTGCTGGGAATCGTCGGAATGTCCGCCATCGCCCCGTTCATCCTGTCCTCTTGGGCAGGGGTCGACATTCTTCCGCAGTAACGTCGAGCAGGGACTAGGAGAACATCATGCGTAATAAAGTCGCATCCATCGCCTTTGCTGGCGCCGCGTTCGCAGTTGGTATCGCAGCACCCGCACCGGCAATGGTCAACCCGGCGTCGACTCATTCGTGCAGTTCGCGCAGAACAGCTCCCAGCGGTTTGTGGAAGACCCCGCGGGAGAAGCCCAGGGAGGGTTCATCGACGCTCGGCGTTGAGCATTGCGGACCATTATCCACCCAGCGTTGCTAGCGGAAAACAACACCCGTAGGAGTTGAACATGTTTAAGAAATTCGTATCCATCGCCGCTGCCGGTGCACTCGCCGTGGGCATCGCGGCACCCTCGCCGGCAATGGCCAACCCAGCCGTCGACTCATTCGCACAGTCCGCGCAGAACAGCTCCCAAGGGTTTATGGAAGACCCAGCAAGAGAAGCTCAGAACGGAGTTTCTCTGTCAGCGTTCTTCCCGTACATGCTGTCCTCCATGGGCTCATCCTTGATTGGTATTGAGCAATGCGGCCTGCATGACACCCGCGGCTGCGACGACATTTAAAAACCAAAGCCCAGCACCGCCTCTTCCATGAGAGGAAACGGTGGTGGGCTTTTCTTATGTCCGCAGGGAAAATCGTGCAGTGCTTTATTCGTAAAGCGCAGGGGCGAAGGTGGAGTCCCACGCTTTGTAGAGTTGCCGTTCAAACAGGCTGTAGGTGTGCGCGCCGTAGAACTCGTGGTGGCGGTCTACTTCCACGCCGGCTTCCTCGGCGACGCGGGTGAAGTAGTTGGAGGTGTATTGGGAAACCACTTCAATGCCCACGAGTCCGCCCCAGTCGCCGAGGAGTTCGTTGGCGGAAGGCACGCCTAAGGAGGTGCCCACGAAGACGCGGGTATTTCTCAGCTGTGATGGGTCGTAGGAAGGGTCGTTGAGCTGCCACGCATCGGAGGATGATAAGCCGTAGGCGTTGGTGGAGGAGCCTTCACCGCCGGAGATGACGGAGTTGACCATGAAGCGCCCGAGCAGGCCGGACGACGCAGGGAAGCCAGAGAAGGAGCCGGCGGCTTGGAATGTCTCAGGGTATTCGCCAGCGATGTTCAGTGAAGGCCCACCGGACATGGATAGCCCCGCGATGGCTTTGTGGTTCGTGCTGTTGAACTCAGCGTCGAGGATCTGCGGGATTTCTTCGCCCAGGTAGGTTTGCCACTGTTGGCGCCCGGCATAGGCGTCATCGTGGAGCCAGTTGGCGTACATCGAGGCGCCACCGCCCATTGGAGTGATCACGTTGACGTGCTTGTCCGCAAAGAATTCTTCATAGTCGGTTTCGCTCACCCAGTTGGCGCCACCGGCACCGCCGTCAGCGCCGGACATCAGCACCAGGGAGGGCGCAGGTGCGGGGTCTTCGGGCAGCAGCAAGAGGTTGGTCACCACGGTCTGGTTGGCGGGGGACCAGATATCAACTTCCCACAGGTTGCCTTCCACGTGGCGTTGGTCCATCATCAAGGGTTCGGGGCCGTGATCGACGGTTTCTTCCGCGCCGCGGTCTTCGTCGGAGCTCATTTCCTTGGCGATGGAGTAGTTGCCTTCTTCCGCCACGGAGCTGCCCGCCAGAGAACTTCCCAGGGCCGCGCTTCCCAGCAACGCACCTTCGTCTTGGAAACTGCTCAATCCGTTGCGCAGGGACTGGATATCGGTTGCCGCGCTGCCCAGCCAGCCGGCGTTTGCGCTGCCATCGCCAGAGCCGACAGAATCAGGCAGTTGGGCAGAGCCGCGTGGGGCGAGCAGTGGGTCCAGGGCGCCAGAAGAGCCAAAAGAGCTTGTCGATGACCTATCGCTGTTTTCCGCCGATAACTCATCCGCGTTATCAATCGCGTTCGAGGAAGTTTCTGAATTTGAAGACTGCTCAGAAGAAAAAGCGCCGGGGCCAGTCCCGGACTGCGCGAAGGCAGAGGGAGCGATGCACACTAAAGCCAGCGTCGCTGCTGCTGTCGCAGCCGTGATTGCCTTCGTGCCGAGTCGGCGGGAGGGAAGAATATTAATAGTCACTCCTGTAACTGTAGTATCAATGTGCGCCGAACCATAGTTTACTTTTCGTCTCTCTACGGTAGCGTAGGTTTTGGACAAGTCGCTTAGACTATGAAGAAAGAACTGCGCTCTGCATACCGATACACGCGAGACGGATACCCCCATGAAATCTGCTCCACATCAACCCGCTCAGGCTAATATGCCTGAGACGGAAGTAACCGAGGCTCCCATGCCCAAAGAAAACAATGCTGTTGCTGACCGTATTCAACGCAGCATCTGGGTTGCCGATAGAGGTCCACGCCCGCTCACGCGCGGCTGGGGCCATTTGATAGCCGCCATCTTGTCAGTTATCTCTTCCACCGTGCTCATCACTTTTTCGTGGATGACGCTCAACTGGGTCGAGGCCCTTGGCGTCACCGTCTATGGCGTGGGCTTGGTCGGCCTTTTTGCTGTCTCGGCGCTGTATCACCGCTGGCCATGGCCAACGGCACGCGCTGTGCAGTGGTGGCGGCGCGCGGACCACGCGACCATTTCAGTCTTTATCGCAGCGACCTATACGCCGCTGTGCATCATCGCCTTTGAACCGCGCACTACCGCGTGGATGCTGGGCATCGCGTGGACCGGCGCAATTGCGGCGGTCATTTTGAACCTGGTATGGATCAATCACCCGCGCTGGCTCGATGTCATTGTCTATCTCACCTTGGGTTGGCTAGTTGTTCCGCTCATTCCAACCTTGTGGGCCAACTTAGGCCTGACAGTGGTGTGGCTGCTGGCTGCAGGCGGTCTGTTCTACACCGTTGGCGCGGTGGTCTATGGCCTCAAGTGGCCAGGGCGCAACGCCAAATACTACGGCTACCACGAGCACTTTCACACTGCGACGATTGCGGCAGCAGTCGTGCACCTCGTCGCAGTGTGGATGGCAGTAGTCCAGGCAACCTAGATCCGTTGCTTGCCAGCACATCGACTAGGTCTTAGCGCCCAAAGCGCGTTAGAGCTAGTCGATGTGCTGGTGGTTCGGCGCGTGCACCAGTGGAAGCGGGGAGTACTGGCTGCGCAGGTTGCGCAGGGTAGTGGCATGTTCTGCCAGGCGCTTGTCTTCTTCGGTGTGCGGAATGAACTGACGCGCTGGAAGCGGATTCCAGTCACGGTCCATCGCTAGATAAGCCGCGGTGGCGTGAATGGCAGTCGATAGCTTCTCGCGGCCACCGCGCGCTTCGCCGGAGCGAACATGCACCGACATCTGCATCGAACGGCTATCGGTGCGCATCATGCGGGCATCAACCTCGATGAGATCACCAATGTGGATGGGCTTGTAGAAGCGAATGCCGCCGGCATACACGGCAATAGTCTGCTCACCAGACCACTCCATGGTGCAGGCCGTAGCTGCCTCATCGATCCATTCCATGGCGGTGCCACCGTGGACGTTGCCGCCCCAGTTAATATCCGTTGGCTTAGCCAAGAAACGGTTGACCATGCGTGGCGCATCAGATGGGCCGTCATAGGTCTGAACGTTCATCTCGGCCTCAATGGCCTTGCGCAGATCAATGCGGGTCTTTGCCGCCTCCATCACGCGAAACTGCTCATCGGTTCCTGGCACGAATGGCGGAACCGGAGTCGGACGCTGAGTATCGGCATCCTTCGCCACGAAAATCACCAGGCAGTCACATGCGCGGGTGAAAATGCCGTCGCGTGGATCCGCAGACCATACCTCGTTGACAATGTGCATGGACGACGTACCTGTCATCGTCAAGCGGGAGCGAACTTCGACCAAATGCCCCGACTCAATCGGCCGCATGAAGTGAATATGACCCACATAAACGGTCACGCAGTACTGCCCTGACCACTGCACAGCGCAGGCATAGGCAGCCTTATCGATCCACTCCAGGACGCGGCCACCGGAAATGCCCTGCGAACCTGCAAGCAGGACATCGTTCGGCGAAGCCATAAAACGCAGCGTGATATTAGGATTCTTCAAGGACTCCTGCGACTGAGTCTCTTGCTTCTTGGACGTATCGGACGTGTGCTCACCAGAATTTAATTGGGACATACGAATCAAATTAGCAGGTCACTATAATAGTGCGCATGAGTCCCCAACGAGCCAAGCCGAACGTGCACGACACCAAAGCTGCTGTCGATGCCATCGCGCAGTGGCTGCGCAACCCAGAAGCAGCACAAGCACCTTCTCGGAACGAGCTGGCCAAGGCCGTGCGCAACACCGCGCGCACGCTGGAACATGACGCGCCGGGGCATTCCGTGGAACTGCGAGTACCCCCTTTCGTGGCAGTTCAATGTATTGAAGGACCACGGCATACCCGCGGCACCCCACCCAATGTGGTCGAGTGCTCCCCGCGCACCTGGTTGCAATTGGCTACCGGGCTAATTCGCTGGGAGGAGGCCGATGTGGACGCCTCCGGATCGCGCGCTGGTGAGATTGCCGCGTGGCTGCCAATTATCCCGCTGCGTAGTTCAGCCGCTGAATAAAATACGTGCATACGCCCCCGATCGTGCAGCCTTGAGTACGCAACAGTTAGTTATCGCGGCCAGAACTTAGTAGAATCAGCGTCGTGGTGAACACTACTTTCCCCAGCGACGTGAATTTAGATGACCAAGGCGAACAAGAACCCCGCGAAGAGTGCGGTGTCTTTGGCGTCTGGGCTCCTGGTGAAGATGTTGCGAAGCTGAGCTACTTCGGCCTTTTCGCTCTGCAACATCGTGGCCAGGAAGCCGCTGGTATCGGCGTCGGTGATGGAGACCGCCTCGTTGTCTTCAAAGACATGGGCTTGGTCTCGAATATTTTCGATGAGTCCATTTTAAATTCCCTCCATGGCTCCGTGGGCGTGGGGCATACGCGCTACTCGACTGCCGGTGGCAAAGAGTGGTCGAATGTCCAGCCGATGTTTAACACCACCGCAAACGGTGTGGACATCGCGCTGTGTCACAATGGCAACCTGGTCAACTACCAGGAGCTGCGTGAAGAATCCATAGCGCTGGGACTGTACAAAGAACATGAAAAGTCTTTGTCTGATTCCATGGTGATGACGTCCTTGCTCGCGCATGGCGTGAGCGATGACAAGTCCGTCTTCGAATCAGCTAAGGATCTGCTGCCGCGCATTGAGGGCGCGTACTGTCTGACGTTTACGGACGGCAAAACTCTCTATGCAGCGCGCGATCCACACGGCGTGCGCCCACTGGTGCTGGGCCGTTTGGCCCAAGGCTGGGTTGTGGCTTCGGAGACTTGTGCGCTCGACATCGTTGGTGCGCAGTTCATTCGTGAAGTTGAGCCAGGTGAGTTGATTTCAATCAATGAAGCCGGCATCCGCAGCGAGAAGTTTGCTGAGCCAAAGCGTCAGGGCTGCGTCTTTGAATACGTTTACCTGGCTCGTCCAGACACCGTGATTAAGGGCCGCAATGTTCACGCGACCCGCGTTGATATTGGCCGCGCGTTGGCGAAATCTCACCCAGCTGAGTTCGCTGACATGGTTATCCCCGTGCCGGAGTCCGGCAACCCTGCAGCGGTCGGCTTTGCCCGTGAATCCGGTTTGACCTTCGCGCATGGACTGGTGAAGAACGCTTATGTTGGACGTACTTTCATTCAGCCAACCCAGACCCTGCGCCAGTTGGGTATTCGTTTGAAGCTCAACCCGTTGCGCGAAGTCATCGAAGGCAAAAAGCTGGTTGTCGTTGATGACTCCATCGTGCGTGGCAACACCCAGCGTGCTTTGATACGCATGCTGCGTGAAGCCGGTGCTGCCGAGATTCACGTGCGTATTGCATCCCCGCCAGTGAAGTGGCCTTGCTTCTACGGCATTGACTTCGCTTCCCCTGGGGAACTCATCGCCAATATTGAGCCAACGGATGACCCTGAGGTCATCACGAAGGCAGTGTGCGAAGCTATTGGTGCTGACACTTTGGGCTTCGTCTCCGTTGATGACATGGTAGAAGCAACCCACCAGCCCATCAATGAGCTATGCACCGCTTGTTTCGATGGCAACTATGAACTTGGCCTCCCAACCGCTAATCCCAATGCTGACGCTGTGCGAACCTTGCTCGGCGAAAAGAACTGAAAGGTTTGACCTGACATGTCTGAAAACACCTACGCCGCGGCAGGCGTCAACATTGAAGAAGGCGACCGCGCAGTTGAACTGTTCGCGCCACTAGCTAAGCGCGCAACCCGCCCAGAGGTCATGGGCGGACTCGGTGGCTTCGCTGGGCTGTTCAAGCTCGGTGAGTACAAAGAGCCAATCTTGGCTGCTGGTTCCGATGGCGTGGGCACTAAGTTGGCTGTTGCGCAGGCGATGGATAAGCACGACACCATCGGCATTGACCTCGTAGCCATGTGCGTGGATGACCTGGTTGTCTGCGGTGCAGAACCGCTGTTTTTGCAGGACTACATTGCCGTGGGCAAGGTTGTGCCAGAAAAGGTTGCGCAGATTGTTGCCGGAATCGCAGAAGGCTGCGTGCAGGCAGGCTGTGCACTACTCGGTGGCGAGACCGCTGAGCACCCAGGCGTCATGGACGAAAATGACTATGACGTCTCTGCTACCGCAGTCGGCGTTGTTGAAGCAGATGAGTTGCTCGGCCCGGACAAGGTTCGTGATGGCGATGTCCTCATCGCCATGGGCTCTTCCGGCTTGCACTCCAACGGCTACTCACTAGCGCGCCACGTCCTGCTGGAAAAGGCTGGCCTGCCGCTCGATGGCTACATTGATGAACTGGGCCGCACCCTGGGCGAGGAGCTCTTGGAGCCAACCCGCATCTACGCTAAAGACTGCCTGGCACTGGCAGCTGAGTGCGAAGTTTCCACCTTCTGCCACGTCACCGGCGGTGGCCTGGCCGGCAACCTAGAGCGCGTCATTCCAGAAGGCCTGACCGCTGAAGTTAACCGCGCGACCTGGACCCCTGCCGAAATCTTCCGCACCATCGCCTCCTTCGGCAAGGTCTCATTGGAAGAGATGGAAAAGACCTTCAACATGGGCGTTGGCATGATTGCGATTGTCTCCCCAGAAGACCGCGACCGCGCCCTAGCCATGCTGACCGCACGTCACCTTGACGCGTGGGAGCTGGGCACCGTCCGCACCAAGAAGGAAGAAGACACCGCCGGTGTCATCATGCACGGCGAACACTCCAACTTCTAAGTGAGCTTCTCGGCGTCAGCCGAGAAGCCTCCGGGGGAAGCATAAAAACACACAAATACCGCACCGGTGGCAGGAAATATCTAGGAACCAAGAATTCCAAGTGGTGCGGTATTTATGTGTTTTACAGTGGAAGGAGTCGGGGAGTTACTCAAACCTCAAGGCAATAATCTAAGATTTCAAGCCCTGAGGTTTTCCACTCCTGCGAAGGCGCCTTTTAAGATCTAGCGCCGGTCATCATCCTCATCCTGGTCGTCGTCCCATTCATCGACGTAATCGTCGTATGAATCGCCGTCGTCGTCATCATCCTGTGAACGTGAATCACTCGGGCGCTGTGAAGCAAGCTCCCGTTGAAGTGAATCCAAGTCCATATCAGGCGTGCTGTACTTTAGTTGGCGTGCAACCTTGGTCTGCTTTGCCTTTGCGCGTCCGCGTCCCATGTGCATGACCCCCTTGAGGTGTGTAGGGCAATCCAGGGAATTCGGACGCCCCATCGGCTGTAATCTTGTATATGTTCCTGTTAGACACAATAGCCTGTACAGCAGCAAAATGCCGCACTGACCCCCGCCCTTGGTCTTGACCTGCGGGTTTAGCAGGTCCTTTGGGGCGTGAATTTAATAAAAGCGTCGTTTAAATACACTCGTGCGTGTACTTAAAACTTAAAGTCGCACGAGCGTTGGTAGAGGAACTAGATTAGGGCCAAATTTTGCGCGTCGGGGAGTGCTTATCTGCCGCGCAACTTATCAACTGCGCTGCGTCCGAGCTTGTCGCCTTCATCCGTTGGCAGGGAGTCTTCATCAACCGTCGCAGCACAATCGCCGATAAGTAGTTCAGGCGCGGCAGCACCGGATTTTCCTTCAGCTGGCAATGCGGAACGTTTGACCACGCCAATGGCGATGGGGCCGTACTCAAAGTCATCAATGATGGTGCCCAGGCGGCCAACGCGGCGGCCACCGGAAGTAATCTCAGCGCCAATCTCTGGCATCTCCGGCACGGAGCCATCAACATGCATGAGAACCATCAGGCGAGGGGAGCGGCCGAGATTTTCAACACGCGCGACAGTTTCTTGGCCGCGGTAGCAACCCTTGTTCAGGTGCACAGCACCTGGCAGATGTCCGCGCCCAATCCAATGCGGCACCTCATGTGGAATCGATTTATCGTCCAAGTCAGCGGCGCGCTCAGGTTCAAGGTTGCGAACGCGTTCAGCGGTATAGGCCATGAGGCCTGCCGGCTTAAAGCCGGCCTCAATGAGTGCGTTAGCCATTTCTCGCAGCTGCTCCCGCGGCACCGCAATATCAGTGCGTGGAGTCTGCGTCCACGCATCAAACTTGCGTACAAACGCGGCGGCCTCCTGGACCTGTGCTGGCAATTCTGGAAGCGTGCCCAGCAAGGTGATAACCGCCAAGTCAGCTTCAGTGACTTCCACCTTTGACCAGAAGATCATCATGGTCAAAAATTTGAAGAAGGACTCAAACTCAGCTTCGGTGGTGTCCAGATAGAAGCCATCTTCCACACGCACGATGTCGGCGTGATGAAGGATATGGCCCTGGATATCTAAATCCAAAGCAGTGGCGGCATAACCCGTGTCAGCATCATCGAGCTTTTGCGACAGCAGGTTATTCAAAAACTCTGGCGCATCAGGTCCAACAACAGAGATAACTCGACGCTGCGAGCGATCTACCAGCACAGGGGTATCTAAATGAATTGCGCGTTGTTCAACCAGCGGGTCTCCGTAATGCCACGCAACTCCCTTGGAGTCAATCAGCGTTTCATCTTGTACGACCGCCGCACCCGGCAATTGCATCAGGGGCGAAGTATAACTCACAGGCACTAGCGTACCCGCCCTTTAAGCGAAAAGACACCCTCGGGCATTCAGGCGTGGGGTGTGGTGAGATTAATCAAGCGTTGCCAAGACGCATGTGGTTAAGCAAGGCATAATCGAAGCCATGGTTTCTACTAAGCCGGTTATCTTTGTTGTTGAACCTTTCGGAGGTTCCATTCGCTGGCATAACCCCTCGCTTCCTTTGATTTACTGGGATGACTATGCCGTGACCCGTGGCGACGGCATCTTTGAGTCGATCCTCATTCGCGATGGTCAGGCGGCCAATATTGAGCGCCACGCGCAAAGATTCCGCACCTCAGCCGAAGCCCTGGGGCTTCCTGAACCCATCATTGAGTCGTGGATAAGCGCTACCAACGCCGCTATTGAAGAATTCGGCGACGGTGAAGGGAAGTGCACGTGGACTTACTCCCGGGGGCGGGCTTCAACTGGGCTGCCAACAGCGTGGGTCGCTATCCAGCCAATCGCGGATGACGTCTTGGCGCAGCGCGATAACGGCGTGCGGGTGATGCTCAGTGAGCGCGGATGGAGTTTCCCATCCGAGCTGCCGGCAAAGACATTGAATTATGCTGCGACGATGGCCACGCTGCGTCTAGCGCGCGATCGGGGTTTTGATGATGTCATTTTCACCGACCCCTATGAGGGCCATGTGCTGGAAGGCGCAACCTCCACGGTGGTTACGGTGAAAGGCGATAAGCTGCGCACGCCTTACGATGACACCATTTTGCCGGGCACCACCCAAGCCGCGCTGTTTGAATACGCAGAGAGCCAAGGCTATCGATGCAAACAGAAAGTACTCGACGTGGACTATCTTCTGGATGCTGATTCCGTGTGGTTGGTATCTTCCATCCGGGTAGCTGCGCGGGTGCGCCGGCTGGGGGAGCATAAATTAAAGGCTCCGGATAACGAGCAAGAAATCCGAAGCCTTATTGATACCGCAATGTCCGCTAATTAACCCGCGACGCGGCGCAGCTCAGCTGACATGTATGGGCGCATCTCATCATCGACGAGGCGTTCATCAACCCAGCCCAGGTTGTTGTTTGGCATCAGGCCGTACATGCGCTTGCCTGGGCCTAAGTTCTTCGGGCCGGTCTCAGTGACCATGGTGGATGCGGACTGCAGCTGCCATGCGCGTTCATTAAAGACTTCACCGTAGAAGATTTCCACGATGCCGTTGGACGAGGTGTAGGTCAGTTCAATCTCATCCTTGGAGGAGATGCGCCAGAAACCGCTCTCGCGAACATCGTGTCCGGTTGCCTTACCTTCAGAATCAATCTTCCAGGTACGGGAGCTATAGGTCAGGTATTCGCCACCATCGTGGGCAACGATGAGTTGCTGGCCGAAGTGGTACTGGGTGCCATCGGAAGCGTGAGCTTCACCCTCGCCCTGCCATACACCGACGAGTGGAAGAAGGCCCAGGAGGGCATCGTTGAGCGAAGGTCCCTGGCGTAGGTTAGCGGTATCTGGCTCTAGTGCTTCATCCGCGAACTTAAAGGTAGGGATGTTCTGGCTAGCAGCATCTTTCCATGCCTCAGCGGCCAGGTTCACTGCCTCATTGCCGTTAAGGCGGCCGTTGTCGCCGGTGTTTGCTGCGAGTGCATCAGCAGCGGAATCTGGAATATTTTGTGCGTTATTTTCTGAAGTATTTTCGCTCATGGTGCACCAGCCTAGTCGGACAGCCCCACGGGTTCTTAATTCTGGGGTTGGGCCAAAACACACAGTTATTGCACATCACTAATCCTGTCATCAACCCGGAAATCACGATAGGCTTGGAAAACGTGCGTGCACTGATGATCTTAAACCCGAACTCAACGACTCAATCCAGCGAACTGCTGCGCGAGATCTTGCCTCCGCTATTCGCCATTGAGCAGTTGAAACTGTTCGTGCGTCATACCCAATTTCCTGGCCATGCCGAAGAAATGGTGGCAGGACTGACGCGTGATGACTATGACCTGATCATCTTGCTGGGCGGCGATGGCACTGTGAGCGAAGCCATCAATGGCATGCTCGGCTCGGCTGATACGGAAAGCCCCAGCCCGGAGACTCTTCCGAAGCTGGCGGTCATTCCAACTGGCTCCGCGAATGTTCTGGTTCGTGCCTTGGGCTTTTCCGCCGACCCTGTTGAAGCGGTTCATGTGCTGGCCCGGTTGATCGAAAAAGATATCTCCCGGACCATCTGTCTGGGCACCTGGAATGACCGCTGGTTTGGTGTCAACGCAGGTTTCGGCTTGGACGCTGACGTGTTGGCGCAAGTTGACCGCGTGCGCGAGAAGGGCTTTTCGGCCACTCCGTTTCGATACCTCATGGTCACCGCGCGAGCATTTGGCCGCGCGCGAAACAACCCGCCAAAAATCAATGTCCGTGCAGTTTCTGATGACGGGGAAGAATTCTCACTCGACGAAGCGCCAGTATTGCTTGCCTCTAATACCAACCCCTGGACCTTCTTGGGCCCACTTCCAGTGGGGACCAACACTGAGAACTCCTTCGATGGTGGGCTGAGTCTGTTCGGTGTTACCGATATCTCTGGCCTGGGTGGGCTTATCGGCGTGCTGCATCTCTTCGGTGCCGATCCAAAGCGCGTGCTGAACAAGTTCTCCACTGCCCGCACCATTGACTTTGACCACGCAAGCTCTGTGACGCTGAGCTGCCCAACCCCGCACCGTTTCCAAGCAGATGGGGAATCAGAAGGAAAGCTCACCGAAGTAAAACTGCGCTCGGTGCCAGACGCAGTGGAGGTCTATGCCCCACGCGCGGCCCGTGCTCCGCATGAGCGGAAGCTGCGCGAAATTCTGCGCGACTTCATCCGCGTCTTCTAGTTGCACACTAGCGTTGGCTAGTTCTCGCGGCCTTCGCTGTCATAACGGCCATCGATTTCGACAGGGGACAGCTGGGAAACATCCAGCGTGGTGTTGCGGTGCTGGGTTTCAAAAGTGATGGAACCGCCCTGCAGGCGAACAGCGGTTGCCTGCGCAGACAGTGGAAGGTGGCGGGTATCCAAGGAATAGCTGAAAGCTTCAGCAACTCTGTCATTTTCGGCGTTGACGGGGGTCATGATGAATTTTTCATCGATAAGCCGAAGCGTCACCTCCACCGTGGTGGACTCGTCATCGCCTGGAAGGGTGCCCACCAGATCGGCCTCAGCAGAAGTACCCGACGTCGGCGAGATGTTCTTTGGATTAGCAATCTGCAAGTCATTAATGCCCATTAAACGGCCCAAAGACACAGCATCAACGGAAATGGCACGCGACCACGTGGAGACCGAAGCGCCTGTGAAATTGCCGCTGAAGAGCTGATCTGGGGTGACCTGGACATCGCGCAAAGTAGTCGAAGCATTGACCAGGCCAAGGCGAGGAACCTCAATATCCAAAGCGTTGACTTCCATCAAAGGAATCTCATGGTCCGGCATGATAGCTGCACCTAAGTAAGGCATGCCGCCGACATACACCTGTGGAGTATTTTCCAGCTGAGCCTCAGCTTTTACCTGCTGCGCAAGGGTGTGTTCCGCGTGCATGGCAAATCCTGTATCCACCACGCCGAGCACACCGACAACAACGGCAATTCCGCCGATGATCTTCAATGGGCGAACAGCGCGCGCCGGAATAGTCACGGTGGCCGTGGTGTCTGCCGTGGTGTCTGCCGCGGTATGGCTCATGGTGCATTCCTAACTGTGATGGTGCGTTGAGTAGAAGCTTACTTACCTCATGGTTCATCACTAGGGTGGGGATATGACTTTTAATGTGCAAAGCGTCAACATCACAGACAGTGCTGAACTAGCTGCCGCAGTAGAGGCCGCAGCCCAAGAAACCTCCAAGCATGACGGGATTGACCCGTTTTCTGAGCAGTACTTATTTGGCTTGCGCGATCCCCGGCTGGGGCATAAGCACTGGATTATTGAACAAGAAGGCCAGGTAGAAGCCATTGCGGCAAACGATGGCTCAAGCGCGGAGTTATTTGTGGTTCCTTCCGCACGGCGACAGGGCCGCGGCACGGCGCTGTATGAAGCAGTAGCGCCAACGCCAGTCTGGGCGCACGGCAACTTTGAGGGTGCGCAAGCCCTGGCCAAGGCGAAGGGACTGGATATCACCCGTCACCTGCTGGTGATGGCGATTGAGAGTGCTGCATTGAAAGCGGCAGCGCAAAAGCCTGAAACTGACTTAGAAGTAGCCAACTACGCGGAATCGGTAGAGCGCTTTGGCAAGGACCACGTTCAAAACCAGTGGCTCAAGGCCAATAATGAAGCCTTTTCCTGGCACCCAGAACAAGGCGGCTGGGACCTTGACCGCTTGCAGCGCGGCATGGAACCAGACTGGTTTGATGAGCGTGACGTCATCTTTTTCTGGGATGTAAATGGTGAAACTTCCGGCGAAACGCAGCCGGAAATGGCAGGATTCCACTGGACTAAGTGGCACGAAGAGGTGGATCCAGGATTCGGCGAAGTTTATGTCGTGGGTTTGGCAGATGCGTATCGCGGACGCCGCCTCGGCGGACCACTTTTGAACGCGGGACTGCAGCGTATGACAGAAAAAGGCGCTGAAAGAGTCATCCTTTATGTGGAAGCAGATAACGTGCCGGCAGTGAAAGCCTATGAGCGTTTGGGCTTCGACATCGCCGAAAATCACGTGGTTTATAAGACGCAAACTAGATGAGACGTCTACAAGTGATCAGTTTCACTGTGAAAATTGTCTAAGTTAACCAGTTGTTAACCGGAAAGCACTATTGCGGTTAACCCGCGCCCGATAGGTTTGCAACTCGTGAGCACAACAGCCTGAGATTTGGCTGCTTAAAACTCTTGAAAGATTTAAAGAAAATCTTTCAAGGGAATAGGAAGCCCAGCGCAAGAATGTGTTCGGACAATCAAAAACTTCCCTGAATTTAACCGGAAAGGTTTCCCCGTGATTCGCAACTTTAAGCGCTCCGCTGCTGTCTTTGGTGCTGTTGCAGCATCTTCCCTCGCTCTTGTAGCTTGCTCTGATTCCGCTGAGGACACTTCTGCTGAAGGTGGCTCCGAGGGTGAGTCCGCTGTAGAGCTTCCTGGTGGCTACTCCCTATCCGGCGCAACCGGTGGCCTTGTCGCTGAGGGTGCATCCTCCCAGCAGAACGCAATGGACTACTTCGGCGCTAAGTTCCAGGAGGTCACCGGTGGTGACGCATACTTGGAGTACAACCCAACCGGTTCCGGTTCCGGCCGCACTAACTTCGTTGACGGCAACGTAGTCTTCGCCGGTTCTGACTCCCCACTGGAAGATGAGCAGGTAGACGCAGCTGCTGAGCGTTGCGGAGGCAACGAAGCATGGCACCTGCCATTCGTTATCGGCCCAGTTTCCATCGCGTACAACCTTGAGGGCGTTGATGAGCCAATCAACCTGTCCACTGAGACCCTGGCTTCCATCTTCGCCGGTGACATCACCTCTTGGAGCGATGAAGCAATCGCTGCTGACAACGAGGGCGTAGAGCTTCCTGACACCGACATCTCTGTTGTTTACCGTTCCGACGAGTCCGGTACCTCTGACAACTTCCAGAAGTTCCTGACCGCTTCCACCGGCAACTGGGAGGGCGAAGGCACCAACTTCCCAACCGCAGTTGGTGAGGGCGCGAACGGCTCTTCCGGTGTTGCAACCCAGGTTCAGCAGATTGACGGCGGCATCACCTACGTCGAGAACTCTCACGCAGTTTCCTCCGGTCTGGACGTTGCAAACGTCGATTTCGGACAGGGCCCAGTTGAGCTCAACGAGGAGTCTGTTGGCCAGGCGCTCGAGTCCATGGAGTTCACCACCGAGGGCAACAACATGGTTGTTGACGCTGACGTGCTGTTCGCATCTGACGCTGGCTACCCACTCATCCTGACCACTTACGAAATCGTCTGCTCCGGTGGCTACACCGAGGACGAGGCAAACTTGGTTAAGGACTTCCTGATGACCGCTCTGGCATACCAGGATGAGGGCTTGTCCGAGGCTGGCCACATTCCAGTGTCCGGTGGACACTACGACCGCCTGGTCGAAGCTGTAGAGGCAATCAACGGCTAGTCTTGAGGTTGTTCATTATGAACACCCTGCACTTCCTAAGTTAGAACCTTGGGGAAGTAAAACGCCCCCGCTGGCTTGTATGGTGTGTCTGAGACACTCCGTTAGAGCTCCGGGGGCGTCGCGCCGCTTAGGCGGTGACTGTGACCAATAACAAATCCCATGAAGTTGAAGGACTGCGCCATATGGCTGACTACAACTCGACCTCGGGCGACCACGTCAAGCTGGAAGATAACCGAAGTGCAGAAGCACATCCGGTTACCGTGAACTCCAGCAAGAACGAACAGCCTGCAGGTGTCAATGACGGTGTTAAGTCGGGAAGCGTTCGCCGTCCAGGCGACCGCGTATTTGAATTCCTTTCCACGGCATCCGCAACGCTGATTACGGTATTCATTGCCGCTATCGGTATTTTCCTTGTCCTCCGTGCACTTCCTGCACTGAACCGAAACGCCAATGGATATCTAGGATTCTTCACGTATTCGGATACGTGGAACACCTCCGATGTTGACAACATGTACTTCGGTATTCCGAACCTTTTTGCAACAACGGTCATGATGTCAGTCTTGGCGCTGATTATTGCTATGCCGATCGCGTTGGGCGTTGCAGTCTTCTTGTCCAACTACGCACCGAAGTCCATTGTTAAACCAATGGGCTACCTGGTGGACATGCTGGCTGCGGTACCTTCCATCGTATACGGCCTGTGGGGTTGGCTCGTTCTAGGGCCATTCCTCTCAGGCTTCTACGAATGGCTTGAAAGCTGGGGCGCAGGTTTCTTCTTGTTCTCCACCTACAGCAATACTCCATCGTTTGCTACAGGACGAAACATCTTTACCGGTGGCATTGTCCTGGCGATTATGATCTTGCCGATCATTGCAGCGACCGCACGTGAGGTCTTTGTCCAGACTCCTAAGGGGCATATTGAGGCTGCACAGGCCCTGGGCGCGACCCGGTGGGAAGTTGTTCGTATGACCGTTTTGCCTTTTGGCTTGTCCGGTTACGTTTCCGGTTCCATGCTGGGACTTGGTCGTGCACTGGGTGAGACCATGGCACTGTACATGGTTGTTTCCCCATCGTCGGCATTCCGTGGTTCGTTGTTCGATGGCGGTACGACGTTTGCTACCGCCATTGCGAATGCAGCGCCGGAGTTTAACAACGATATCAAGGCAGGCGCGTACATTGCAGCTGGCTTGGTTCTGTTCCTGTTGACCTTTGTGGTCAACGCGATCGCCCGCTCAATGGTCTCGGGCAAGAAGAAATAGGGAGGGCGTAAAATGACTAATGTTGCATCTCCTGCACCAGCCGGAGTGGGTAAAGCTTCTTCGTTCTTGGAAATCTCCGGGAAACGTAAAGCTACTGATAATTTTGCCAAGGTAATCATTTACCTGTGTATGGCGCTGGCGATTATTCCGCTGGTATTTGTCCTGTGGGAACTGATTTCTAAGGGCCTTCCGCCAGTGCTCAATGCCGAGTGGTGGACTCAAGACATGCTGGGCACCATGTACCACCAGAGCGGCGGCGGTGCGTTGCACGCTATCATCGGTACCCTTGTTCAGACCCTGCTGGCTTCCGTCATCGCTATTCCAGTAGGTATCTTCACTGCTATCTACTTGGTTGAGTACTCCCGCGGTGGCTGGCTCGGCCGCACAACAACTTTCATGGTGGATATCCTATCTGGTGTTCCATCCATCGTTGCAGCACTGTTCATCTATGCCGCATGGATTACTGTCCTCGGCTTTGAACGCTCAGGCCTGGCAGTTGCTTGGTCCCTGTTGCTGCTGATGATGCCAATTGTTGTGCGTAACACTGAAGAAATGCTGCGCGTGGTTCCGATGGATCTGCGTGAAGCGGCCTACGCGTTGGGTGTTCCAAAGTGGAAGACTATTGCGCGGATTGTTCTTCCAACCGCGTTGTCCGGTATCGCAACCGGCATCATGCTTGCGATTGCCCGCATCATGGGTGAGTCGGCACCAGTTCTGATTCTGGTGGGTACCACCCCGGCATTGAAGTGGGACCCGTCCGGCGGCCCAATGTCTTCGCTGCCATTGATGATGCTCGATATGTACAAGGCCGGTTTGAATCCGAATGTTCTTGACAAGATGTGGGGCGCGGCATTTACGCTGGTTCTCCTCATCGCTATCCTCAACGTTGGCGCTCGCATAATTTCGGCGAAGTTCTCTGTCAAGCAGTAACGCGTACTACCTACACTTACATTTGTTCCAGGAGTAAAAATGTCAAAGCTCGAACTCAATGACGTGGACATCTTTTATGGTGATTTCCACGCTGTGCAGAACGTCAACATGCACATCCCGGCGCAGGCAGTGACCGCCTTTATTGGCCCATCCGGCTGTGGTAAGTCCACCGTACTGCGAAGCATCAACCGTATGCACGAAGTAATCCCAGGTGCTCACGTCAAGGGTGAAATCTTGCTCGATGGTGAAAACATTTACAACAGCAAGGTTGACCCAGTTTCTGTACGTAACACCATCGGCATGGTGTTCCAGAAGGCTAACCCATTCCCAACCATGTCCATTGAGGACAACGTGGTTGCTGGTCTGAAGCTTTCTGGGGAGAAGAACAAGAAGAAGCTCAAGGAAGTTGCAGAGAAATCTCTTCGCGGCGCTAACCTGTGGGATGAAGTTAAGGACCGCCTGGATAAGCCTGGCGGTGGCCTTTCCGGTGGTCAGCAGCAGCGCCTGTGCATCGCACGTGCTATTGCTGTGGAGCCTGAGGTTCTGCTCATGGATGAGCCTTGTTCCGCACTCGACCCAATTTCGACCCTCGCGGTGGAGGACTTGATCCACGAGCTGAAGGAAAACTTCACCATCGTGATTGTTACGCACAACATGCAGCAGGCTGCACGTGTGTCTGACAAGACTGGCTTCTTCTCTCTCGAGGCAACCGGCCGCCCAGGCCACTTGGTTGAATATGATGAGACCAAGAAGATCTTCGAAAACCCTGACAAGAAGGAAACCGAAGATTACATCTCCGGCCGCTTCGGCTAAACCGCCTATCGGCCCAATCCTCTTCTTCAGGGGATTGCACATATTGATTGTCTGAGCACAAAGTCCAGCAAATTCTTTCCTGCTGAAAAAGGAAGAACAACCTGGACTTTTTTGTTGCCACAACGCAAACACCCCTAGCGCGGAAAACTCGGCTGAGAGCCCCAGGCTAGGGATTGCTGCTTGATGGGGTGTTTTAATTACGGAATTGGCGCTCTAGAGCTTGGAAGCGGGCCTCGGCAGCCGCACGCTGTTGGCTGCTCTCGCGCTCGGCGAGATACTCCTCCGGGGTCATGCCCGTGATAAGGAAGACCACGCGGGCGGCTACGTTGACGCAGTGGTCAGCGTAGCGCTCATAGAAACGTGAAAGTAGCGCGATGTCGACGGCAGCTCGGGTAGTCTCAGTCCACTCGCGGCGAGTAAGCACATTCAGTAAATGCTCGTTGATGTCATCCACCGCGTCATCTTCAGAGGTTAGGCGCAGGGCAACATCTGCGTCAGGATCGACCAAAACATCACGGGTGAGCGCAACCATGTCTTCGACCAAACGTGCCATTTCCTTGAAGTAGCCCAAGTAGGTTTCGGGGATAACCGAGTCGGGATGGCGGCGGCGCGCAGCGTTGGCAATATGCTTTGCCAACTCGCTCATACGGTTGAGATCTTCCACAATATAAATGGAGGACACAACTTGGCGCAGCTCCTTGGCAACAGGATTTTCTAGTGCCAGTAGCGCCACCGCGCGCTCCTCAGAGCGCAGACGCACGGCATCCAACTCATCCGATAGTGAGATGGCTTCTTCGGCGGGCTGAAGATCAGCCGTCAATAGCGCCTGGGAAGCCTTGTGCATGATCGCAGAAACGCCGTCGCACATCACGATCAAATCGTGGGCGAAGGCATTTAGCTCTTCCCGATAAGCATGTCGCATATGGGTAGTTTAGAACATTGCTGCAGATAATGCGCGTTGAAAAGGGGCTACCCCTCATGGGGAAGCCCCGAATATGAGTAAATTCAATGATTTATTACGCCGGTGGCAATTTATCCACCGGAGTGCATCAGTTCAGCGCCCTCAGGAACCGACTCATCTTCCGGATCATCCAGCCAACCCTCAGGCAAAACAACCTTCCCTGGCGAGCCCTGACGGCCACGTGGGCCATCGGCGTCATCGGCAAGCGCTGGCGACTCTGCCCACGGTGCGAGAAGCTCACGCAGCTGCTGGAGCGACTCCACCCGTGCCAGTGCTGAGCGGACCTCGCCGCCGACTGGGAATCCGCGCAGATACCAACCAATGTGCTTGCGGATATCGCGGGTAGCGTGATCCTCACCGTCGTACTGTGCGAGCAGCTCGGCATGGCGAACGATAATCTGTGCGACTTCACCCATAGTTGGCTCCGAAGGGATGTCCTCCCCGCGCAAATGTGCGGACAGCTCGGCGAACAGCCACGGGCGGCCCAGGCAACCGCGGCCGACCACAACGCCATCGCAGTCGGTTTCTTCCATCATGCGGTGCGCGTCAGTGGCCTTGAAGATATCGCCATTGCCGAGCACCGGAATGTTCGTGTCGGCGAGGTGCTCCTTCAAACGCGCAATCTCACTCCAGTCCGCCTCACCGGAGTAGCGCTGCGCAGCCGTGCGGGCATGCAATGCGACAGCGGCCGCACCCTCTTCCACGGCGATGCGGCCGGCATCGAGGTGCGTGTGGTGCTCATCATCAATACCGACGCGGAACTTCACGGTGACTGGAATATCGGTACCTTCGGTGGCTTTGACCGCGGCAGCAACGATGTTGCCGAAAAGGCGACGTTTATAAGGCAGGGCCGAGCCACCGCCGCGGCGGGTAATCTTTGGCACCGGGCAGCCGAAGTTCATGTCAATATGATCGGCTAGATTCTCATCCGCGATCATCTTCGCGGCCTTATACGTGTACTCCGGATCGACGGTGTACAACTGCAGCGAACGCGGATCCTCATCCGGGGCGAAGGTGGTCATCCGCATGGTCTTTTTATTGCGCTCCACCAAGGCACGCGCAGTAACCATCTCACAGACATACAGACCTGAGACGGTTCCGGTGCGCTGGACTTCCTGCTCCCTGCACAAGGAGCGGAATGCAACGTTGGTTACCCCCGCCATCGGTGCCAGTACCACGGGGGAGGAGAGTTCAATGTTTCCAATTGTTAAAGCCACGTGGCTATTGTCCTCTTACTACGACCCTAGAAGCAAGTGTCAGTGACATGCACCCATGCCTGCTCAGGGTGTGGTGGGGAGCCTGTGAATGATGAGTGGACAATTGGGCGTAAACTGACAATGTTCGCTATTGTGGGCTATGTAACTTAACACAGCGCCGCTGCTGAAAATTCACAACGTCGGGGTTGCATGCCCGCGTGTGTCAGTAGTGTGCCACTACTAGGAGGTAATCAATTTGTCTGACAGGATTGGCAATTACAAGGACCTGGTCATGTCTGCTGAAGAGGCAGCCAAGTTTGTCAACCATGGTGACCGCGTAGGCATCTCCGGCTTTACCGGCGCTGGCTACCCAAAGGCCCTGCCAACCGCTATTGCTGAAAAGGCAAAGGCGGCTCACGCAGCAGGCGATGAGTTCCAGATTGACCTGTTCTCCGGCGCATCCACCGCTCCTGACTGTGACGGTGTTTTGGCTGAGGCAGACGCACTGCGTTTCCGTTCTCCTTACAACTCTGACCCAATTCTGCGTAACAAGGCTAACGCTGGTGAGATCCTTTACCAGGACATCCACCTGTCCCACTCCGGCCAGCAGGTCGAAGAGGGCTTCAACGGTGACTTCCAGGTAGCCATTATTGAGGTTGTTCGCATTCTGGACAACGGCAACATTGTTCCTTCCTCCGCTGTTGGTAACAACCTGGAGTACATCGAGGCTGCTGACAAGATCATCCTGGAAGTTAACTCCTGGCAGTCCGAGAACCTTGAGGGCATGCACGACATCTACAGGATTGAGAAGCTGCCTAACCGCCAGCCAATCCCAATCACTGAGGTAGAAGACCGCATTGGTGAGACCTTCATCGAGCTTCCATCTGAGAAGGTCGTTGCAGTTGTTGAGACCAACGCACCAGACCGCAACGCGCCATTTAAGGCACCGGATGAGGTTTCTGAGAAGATTGCTGCGAACTTCATTGAGTTCCTCGAGGGCGAAGTTGCTGCCGGCCGTCTCGCATACGACCGCTTTGTCATGCAGTCCGGCGTGGGCAACGTCCCTAATGCTGTGATGGCTGGCCTGCTGGACTCTAAGTTTGAGAACATCAAGGCTTACACCGAGGTTATTCAGGACGGCATGCTGGACCTGATTGACGCGGGCAAGATGACCGTTGCTTCCGCAACCTCCTTCGCTCTGTCTCCTGAGTACGCAGACAAGATGAATGATGAGGCGGAGCGTTACTCCAAGCACATCATTCTGCGTCCACAGCAGGTTTCCAACCATCCAGAGGTCATCCGCCGCATAGGCCTGGTTTCCTCCAACGGCATGATTGAGGCCGACATCTACGGCAACATCAACTCCACCAACGTTGGTGGCTCCCGCATTATGAACGGCACCGGTGGTTCTGGTGACTTCACCCGTAATGGCTACATCACCACCTTCGTGTCTCCATCCGTGGCTAAGGACGGCGCTATTTCCGCGATTGTTCCTTTCGTTTCCCACACTGACCACACTGAGCACGACACCATGGTCATCATCACCGAGTACGGTGTAGCTGACCTGCGCGGCCTGGCTCCACGTGAGCGCGTTGAGCGCATCATTGCGGTTGCACACCCGGATTACCGTCCGTTGCTGCAGGAGTACTTCGAGCGTGCGATGCAGAACAAGTTCGTTCACACTCCACACGACCTGGAGACCGCATTCGAGTTCCAGATCAACTTTGCTAAGCACGGCGACATGCGCGGTGAGTAGAAGTAAAAGCACGCATTGCTTGCCGATGTTCCCATGCACCGCCAAGCACCTCGCCCCTTAGCTAAATAGGCGAAAGCCAAGTAGTTGCAGCCAACTTGCTAGGGCGCGAGAAATGCAGTGCATGTGAGGGCCTGTCCGGGATTATCTTCGGGCAGGCCCTTGCTGTCGCAATACCTGCTTTATCCTGTATCTTTGCGCAATCGGGTACCCGGTTTTCAGATTTGTTGCCGGTGGCATTAAGATAGACAGCCGTTGGGCCTTTAGCTCAGTTGGTAGAGCTACGGACTTTTAATCCGCAGGTCGCGGGTTCGAGCCCCGCAGGGCCCACAAAAGAAAAGCACCGCTGATACAGTTCAGCGGTGTTTTTCTTTATGTCTTCTCTTCCTCCATCATTAAACACGGCTTTTTTCGTTTAATGATAAGATTTGGGGTGTGTATCCGAGAGAGTTTGCCGATAAAGCCCATCTTGAAGGTCGAGCAATTGTTCCCCAGGGCGACGAATTTGTCATTGTTGCTCACGCTGAAGCTGTTGCGGCAGGAAATGATCCTGGGCGGTTTTCTTCCCGCGTTTCAGCGCATCTGCAAATCCCGAACGGGCTCGATGGAAAAGCGCACGCCGAGGCACGAGCGCTCGTCGATAGTTACTTAGCGCCAGGGCGAGTAGAGACGTTTGTGCCGCAGTTTCACGCAGCCGCGGACCAAGTTGTGGGCGATGCGCTCTCCGATGGTGCTGTCACTGACATAGGTGCTTTAGCTCGGTTGTATGCAGTGCTCGCTATGCAGGGCTGGTTGCAGTGGCCGGAGCATCTCACGCAGCGTTTCTTGGATTGGATTCAAGACAATGACCGCGCTCGCGTGAGCGGGGACAGGCAATGGACCAAGAGAGTGGCAGGAGAATTCGATGCCATCATCCGCATCGCTGTAGCAGAGGCCCCTGTTGGGTCAGAAACCCATCTGCTTGCAACTGGGCATGGACTCTCGCATGAGGAAGTTGTTTCCATCCTGCGCAACTGGACGGCAGGTGATTTAGGTTCGATGGCTAGGTGCATTGAAGTTATTGCAGTGGCTTTCGCGAACGCGCCTGAACTGCAGGACAGAGTGCGAGTCATCTTGAAGCCAGGCGAGCATGGGGGTCAGCGTGAGTTTGAAGCCATCGCTGATGAAATCTTGCGAATCGATAATCCTTTCGTCAGCAATCGGCGTGTGACCACGTGCCCAGTCGATATCGGGCAAACTCATATTCCGCAGGGCACTCGCGTACACATTCATTGGACTGGTGCTAACCGCGACCCGAAGGTCTTTGAAGGCTTTGACCCCCAAGGGCATGCGAAGGACAACCTAGTGTGGGGGACTGGGCCGCACTGTTGTCCAGGAAAAGCACTATCTATGGCGGAATTGCGAGCCTTTTGGACTGAGGCACTCGCTCGCTGCGAAGTAGTTGCGGTGACTGAAGCCGGTGCGAAACTCGAGGGCGTGCGCAGTGCCAATGGAGGCTGGGAAAGATCACCTGCGCGGCTGGTTCGGCGTAAAACAGGTGGAGAACAAAACCCTATGGCAAAGACGATTTGAGGAAGTGACGGCACGATGAGCTACGAGACTGGGGCTAATGTTTCACAGGCGTTGTTGCAGCAGTGGTTGATGATTATCGGGGCGTCTTTGTACTTCTTGGCGGAGCGGTCGCAGCAGTGACTTCACCGCTGGGCATTGAAAAAGGCAGCTGGCTCGCAGCCTATCTCGTGCTCGTGGCAGGCGTCCCGGTGTATTTGGTGGGGCAGTTCATCGCGCACTGGTTAGCAGGCCGTGGCGGTTGGGCACTGTTGATTGGGTGGAACCTGGGCAATGCCGCGGTCATCGTTGGCTCGCTGCTGTCTTTGCCACTACTGGTGGATGTCGGTGGAATCGTTCTTCTCATCCCACTGGCGTACTTGCTGTGGATTGCGCTGCAGTGGAAAGGTGCTGCTGATGGTACTGCGAGCAGTGCGGCAGTCATCGGCCGCTGGTTGCTCATCGCAGCGCTTATCATCATGATTTTCAGCATCCCCGTGGGCCTTGTTCTGGCGCATGTGCGAGCTTAAGGAGCAATCGGACATGAGTATCTGTCAATCGCCCCTTGATGTGGCAGAAGGCTTTGCGCAAGCCTGGAATGCAAATGACGCGGAAGCACTCGCGGGGCTATTTATCGAGGACGCGGATTTCGTCAACGTCGTTGGCCTGTGGTGGCATGACCGCGAACATATTCGCCAAGCCCATGCTTATGGCTTCCGGAAGATCTTCCGAAACTCGGAAATGAGACTCGGCCGCACGTCTGTGCGTGAGCTGGGACCAGATGTCGCGGTGGTCCACGCGGCGTGGTCAATGACGGGCCAGGAATCACATGACAACCGTGAGGCAGGCAAGCGCCGTGGGGTTATTAGTTTCACCGTGCAGCGCCAAGATAACGGCGGGTGGCTTGCAGTAGCAGCACAAAACACCGACCGCATCAACGGCGCCGAAACCCACATTGCCGCGAGCAGTGGCTTGGAAGCTACGCACTACGGCAACGAGCCGGATGCCTAAAGTCCAGCTAGCTGCGCAATAGATGCAGCTACGCTTTAGCTGGCCACACCCCGGATGAGCCACGGCGATGCGAATCCAGCAGGTGTGTGTCCACAATGCCGACTGCTTCCATCAACGCATACATGGTGGTGGGGCCAACGAAGTTGAAGCCCTCCTTGCGCAGGGCTTTGGACAGCGCCAGGGATTCAGCAGACTTGGTGGGGATCTCCGCGATGGTGCGCGGCTGTGGGGTCTCATCCGGTTGGAAAGACCAAATGAAATCAGCCAGCCCGCCCTTGTCCCGCAGCTTGATGGTGGCGTGTGCGTTGTTGATGGTGGCTAGAATCTTGCGTTGATTACGCACAATGCCGGCATCATTCATCAGACGCTGCACATCAGCATCGTTAAAGAGCGCGACCTTGTCAGGATTGAAGTCGGCGAAAGCCGCACGGAAGGCGGGGCGCTTGCGCAAGATGGTCGCCCAGGACAGCCCGGCTTGAAATGCTTCTAAGCTCAGGCGCTCAAACAGGCCCTGCTCATCGCGTACCGGCATGCCCCATTCGGTGTCGTAATACTCGCGCATGAGCAGGTCGCTGCTTGCCCACTGCGGGCGTGCTAGGCCATCCTCACCGATGACAACTCCGTCGCTGCTCGTTTGTGCTTCATCGCTCATGCTGCGTGCTCCAATTCCAAAAGAGTGCTCTTTGCTTCCAACCCGCCCAAGTATCCGCCAAGAGAGCCGTCGCTGCGCAAAACCCGGTGGCAGGGAATTACCACGGGAAGCGGGTTGGTGGCACACGCCGTGCCCACCGCGCGCACCGCATTCGGGTTGCCCACGGACGCTGCTACTTCCTTGTAGGAGCGCGTGTGCCCGTATTCAATCAGCGGAAGATACTGCTGGACAGTCCGCCTAAAACCCGACGACAACGCATAATCCACAGGCACCTCAAAGCCGCGGCGCGTGCCGGCGAAATACTCATCTAGTTGCACCGCCACGTTGTCCAAGCGTCGTGGGGCGAGCAGGATGCGCGGGCCCAGCTTCGCCGCCAGGGTTGTCAGAACGGCATCAAAATCTTCGCTTTCAAAAGCCACGCGCACCAGACCGGTTTCGGTCGCGGCTAACAGCAAGGGGCCAACAGGTGTATCAACAAAGCGATAGGCCACATCCAGCAGGCCTAAGCGCTGCGCATTCGCCGCGAGCCGCGCGTGCAAGGCATCGGTCGCGCCGGGCTCGATGGGGAAACGCGAGTTGTCATTCATCGTCATAGATCTTTCGTAGTTTCTTCATGCCGTCGGCGGCTGCCCGCCGCACTGCATCAGGGTTGGAGCCGGTTAGCGCCGCAGTCTCGGCGTGGCTGAGGCCCCCGAGAAAGTGATAAGCAATCGCTTCGCGTTGCCGTATTGGCAAGGCCTCCACCAGCGCCCACAGGTCGCAGTCCACCAGGCTAGCTTCGCCATTGCTTACCGATGCTCCCTCGCCCTCATAGTGCGTCAACTCCTCCGGCGGAACCGAGGAGTTAACACGCGCGCGCCGGGCTTGCTGGCGGGTGATATCAACAGCTTTGTGGTGTGAGACGCGCACCAGCCAGGCTTCCACGTTGGTGCTGTCATCCAGTTCGGGCCAGGCTTTCATTGCTGCGAGGAAGGTCTCGGACCAAGCGTCATCGGCGTCTGTGCCCGGGCCAAGAATCGCGCGGCAAACCCGCAACACGGTGGTGCCGTGGAGCTCCACGGACTGCTCAAAAGGAAGATTCATCAGGGGATCAACGCAGTTGGCCTAAAATAGCCGGGATTCGGTGACTTCGGCTGGCTCTTCTAATTCCAGAAGGAAACGCTTACGCTCTAAGCCGCCGGCATAACCGGTCAGCGAACCATCCGAACCGATAACGCGGTGGCACGGAATGATCATGCTAATAGGGTTGCGTCCCACCACCTGACCCACGCGCTGCGGTAGGTGTTTGTTGCCCATGCGCTCGGCGATGTCGCCATAAGTCATGGTCTGCCCAAAGGGAATATCCTGCAGCATCGCCCACACTTTCTGGGAGAACTCATTTCCTTGTGGAGCAAGTGGGATGGTGAACTGCGTGCGCTGCCCATCGAAGTATTCATCAAGCTGCGCCTTGACGGTCTGGAAGAGCTCATCCACGGAGGCATCGACAGCCGTGCCGAATGAGGACTGCTCCGGAAGATACCAATGGCCGGGAAAATAGATCGCGGCCAGGCCGTCACCATCCTGATCACGAGCAGCAACCAGGGTGAGCTCACCGAGCACGGTCTTAATCGTTCCGTGTCGCACATTCGGCATCGTGCTACCTCCTGGTTTAATCTCCTGGTTTAAGGGACTTGCTAATAGTTTCACCTAGTAGACGTTTGAGCGAGCTAAAACGTGAGATTAGCTCTTTAACAATTTTTTAATCGCTCGCATGGCCTCATCGAGCATCTCCTGATCGACAGTGCCGTCCTCCTTCGAAGCACCGGCAACGCAATGCGCAATGTGGTCTTCTAATAACGCCAGGGAGACATTCTCTAGCGCAGACTTCACCGCTGAAATCTGGGTGATGATGTCAATGCAATACTGATCCTCATCAACCATGCGATGAATTCCACGGGTTTGGCCCTCAATGCGCTTGAGGCGAGCGAGGTATTTCTTCTTCGATTCCTCATCAGAGTTGTATCCATGTTGCCCAGGTTCGTGGCAACTGCAAGTGCTTGATTTTTCGGTCATGACCTGCCCTTTCTTTGACTAAGGGGGGTGCGATTTTGTTTACCAGTCTACTTCAAGTATATTTTTGGAAGTCGCCAAGAGCGACAGGCCCCCATCGTCTAGCGGCCTAGGACACCGCCCTTTCACGGCGGCGGCACGGGTTCGAATCCCGTTGGGGGTACGGAAGTAATTCCACAGCAAATTGGCCCTGTGGCGCAGTTGGTTAGCGCGCCGCCCTGTCACGGCGGAGGTCGCGGGTTCAAGTCCCGTCAGGGTCGCATTGTGAAGTAAGAAGCGTCAGCGAAAGCTGGCGCTTTTTGCGATCCATGGCCCCTGTTGCCAAGCTGTTCTGATTTGTTTCACCAAGGGTTAAGTAAAGAAAAGTGTGTCTGTCGGTGTGTTGCCGGCGGACATTGTGTTATCTACCTAGCCATCCTTTCTGTATTCCCATAGAGTGCTGGTAGGTGGTATCGATTGCGGTGTCGTATCCGCTTGGGCCACCGATTTCTGGTGGTGTGGGTGATTCCGCTTCGAGTAAGGCGTTGACTTTGGCGAGTGCGTCTTTACCCCAGCGTTGCTGCCTGGCGGTCTTTACGGGCTCGGCAGGCAGCTGCGTTTTTGATGCGAGCCACCAATCGATGGCGGTGCGTTGGTGTTCTTTGCTCATTCCGCGGTGGTTTCTGGCGAGGAGTTTGAGCGGTGAGTTGATGCCACCTTCAAGGCTGTTGGTGGTGGATTTTGGTGTTCCAATGAATCCTTCGGGTGGTTCTATCCAGGTAAATAGCCATTTTTTGCTGTTGAGGTTGTTTAGCGAATTCATGGCTGTGCGGTCTCGTTTGTGTGTCCAGTCCCAGGTTTTCCCGCTGGGGTGTTGACCGCGTTTATAAAAGGTTTTCTTAGCGAGTGTGGGTTTGTAAAACTCGTGGGTGGCCAGCAGGTTTGTAGTCCATTGGTAGGCGTCGTCGGGGGTTTCTACTTTGGTCAGCGACAGGGCTAGTGCGTAGATGGCTTTGCCTGCTTCTGTGCGTGGCCTGGAGGTGGTTTGGCGTCTGATATGGCGTTGAACGTGGACGGTGCAGCGTTGAATGTGGCTGGTGGGCCAGCATTTTTGGATTGCTGATAAGGCTCCGGTCCCGCCGTCGAGGGTGATGATCAGTGGGGGCTGTAGTTGGGAGATGAGTTTGATGTAGTTGGTGGTGGATTCTTTATCGCACCACAGCCATGCGACGACGTGGTCGAGGCTTGCGGCGATGAGCAGGCACTGTTTGTTGAGGTAGGTGCCGTCGATAAATAGCTGGTCATAGACCCTATTGTGGTCGATTTCTACGTTAGGTTGTATCAGCCAGCACCATTTCATGCGTGCGTGCAGGGTTTGGCGGGTGGTGTTGTGTTCTTGTGCGAGGCTGTTGAGGGAACGACCCGTGGTGATCCAGGTGTAGAACAGTCGGAAGGTTGCGGCGTCTTTGCTGGCTTGTTGGCTGTTTCTTACTGAGGATCCGCGGCAGCCTTGTGTGCATCGCCAGCGTTGGGTGCCGGCTTGTGTGTATCCGTTTTTCTTCATTAGCCCTGTACAGATGGGGCATCTTGGTCTGTTTGTACTCACCGGAAAATCAAACCAGAACCGGTTAGCACATTTTTCACGGGATCTCGGTATTGAACGCAAAAGGCCGGTTAATAGCTCTTGGAGACCTATTAACCGGCTAAAAACAGTTGTTGAGCTGGCAGAAGTAAGCTAATTCAGACACACTTTTCTTTACTTAACCCAACGTTAACCTTTCCTCAATACTCTGGCACCCTAGGGTCGCCTATTCCCGGGTGGCTATCTCGTATTGGAAGGAGCACCCGGCATGGTGAAATTGCCTCTGAGGACCGCCACTCAATTCCTTGCCCTGTTGGTAACAATCATGTTTGTTATCACCTGGACGGCGTGGCCAGCGTTAGCCCAAAGCGCATCTACCAGCGATGAAGTAGCAGAGTCGGAGTCTTCTGCGAGTGATACCGAAGATGAACCAGCTGATTCGGACAGCTCTGAAAGCTCCGATGGTGGTGACTCCCGTGCCGCGCTGATCATGGATGCTTCAGATTCCATGATGGCGCAGGACGTTGATGGGGGAACGCGTCTGGATGCTGCGAAGCAGGCAGCTAATCAGCTGGTGGATTCCCTGCCGGAGACGGCCGTGATGGGCATGCTTGTCTATGGCGCCTCTGAGTCCAACGCGCCGGACAATCGTGAAAGAGGATGTCAGGATATTGATGTCCTGGCCCCGGTTGAGCGCATTGACAAAGAAGAACTCAAGGGTGAGATTGATGCCTTGGAGGCGCAGGGCTACACCCCGATGGGCAATGCTTTGCGCGCGGCTGCCGATGAGCTTGGCAGCGAGGGGGAGCGCTCCATCATCTTGGTCTCTGACGGCATTGACACCTGCGCGCCGCCGCCTGTCTGTGAGGTTGCAGAAGAACTCGCCGGCGACGGTTTGGACCTCGCGATCCACACCGTGGGTTTCAAGGCCGATGAAGCTGCCCAGGCTGAGCTGGAGTGCATCTCTGAGATCTCCGGTGGCATCTACGTTGAAGCCGAGAACGCCGAGGAACTCGGCAACCAGCTCGAGTTCCTGGTCCAGCGCGACGCCGTCGGCTACGAAATGGCCGGCACCGAATTTGAATACGCCGACAACATCGACGACGCCAAATGGCTCGATGAAGGTCAATACCAAACTCATGTCACTGTCTCCGGTACTGAATCCGAGGTCAACTACTTCCGAGTTGCTGTTCCTGAGGGCCACAATGCGATGATTTCAGTAACCGGTATCCCGCAGCGTGACGCAACCGGATCCGTAGCCTCAGGAAGTGATGGCAGCGTTCGAGTGAATGCCGCTGAGGTGTCTAATCACATGGACGGTTCGGACTGCCGGGCAGATGAGTCGATGACGGTCTGGCGGGGAAACGTCGACATGAGAAATCTCTTCCCAACTGAACCGATGACATCTTTCATCGACGGTGAAGAAGTGGGCAATTGCGACATGGAGGAGTGGATTGTCGGGCACACTTTCACCGCGGGAACGGATGGTGAATTAGTCGGTGAAGAGCTCGGCGTAGAAGTCAACATCTACTACGAGCCTGTACCGCCGGAAAATGTTATTCAACTAGAAGGCGACTTTGGATCTTTAGCTCAGGAGTCTCCCGATGTGAAGTTTGGTGAGGCTCAAGGTGTTGAAAATGGCACCAGCTTTAATGACGCACCCGAGATTGAGCCAGGAACCATTAAGAACTCCATCGTGGCCGGTGAAACCCACTACTACAAGATCCCCGTCGAATGGGGCCAGGTTCCGGAGATGGCCATTCGTAATCGCCTGAATGAGAACATCGACTCCGCGTGGTTGTCTCTCCAGCTGGTCAATCCAGTGAAATCGGTCGTGGAAGATACTTACAATTCTCAGCACACTTCAAATGACACTGACGTTTCTCACCTGATGTCGGACCGCCCGCTGCGTTACAACAACAGAAACGCGAACGCAGGAGGAGATCGCATGTCCATTGCCGGTGATCACTTCATTGCTGTGTCGCTGTCGGTGCCGTGGGATGAAGAAAGCCTCAGAAACATTGACCAGGAGTATGAGCTCGCGGTTGATGTAACTCGTCCCGTGGATGAGGGCAGTGACTGGCGTCCAACCTATGAGCCGGGACCAGAGTCTTCGGATACCCCACCGACCTTTGAAGCGGCATCTTCTGAAGCAGAGGAGACCGCTACGGAGTCGGAGGAAGCCACTGATACAGATACCTCCAATGCGGCGGCGGAAGGAGAGTCCGGCGGCGGTGGATTTAATGGCGCCATCTGGGGTGCGGTTGGCATCTTGGTGCTAGGTCTTCTAGCCGCAATCGCGGTCATCGTGATGCGGATGCGCAACAAGCAATAGGCCATGACCGCTGGTTGGTCTCTTGCTTGTTTCTTCCGGGCATCTCAATGCGGGCTTCTCCCCGGTAAGCGAAAGCTACCAGGGTAGAAGCCCGGGTTGAGGTGAGGTAAACTGGTGCTTGAACTGCTGATTTGTATTGAATGACGCGCGTTCTGTAAAGTAACCTATCGTGCCTAAGGGCACAGTTAATTAAATATGGCCCTGTGGCGCAGTTGGTTAGCGCGCCGCCCTGTCACGGCGGAGGTCGCGGGTTCAAGTCCCGTCAGGGTCGCAAGATTGCCTTGCGGCAATCTTTGGCCAGATAGCTCAGTCGGTAGAGCACACGCCTGAAAAGTGTGGGGTCGCCAGTTCGATCCTGGCTCTGGCCACAACGTAAAGCTCCTAGTGTGAAAACATTAGGAGCTTTGTTGCGTCTCGGGTGTAGAATGACTCACATGTCACAAGAAGTAACTCATAACACTGACCGTAAGCGTTTCGTCATCACAGTAGATGGTGAAACCGCAGGCCACGCCGATTACGTCACCCCATCTGATGATGTTCGCGATTTCAACCACACGGTTATCAACCCTGATTTCCGCGGCAAGGGTCTGTCCTCACCTTTGATTAAGACAGCCTTGGATGAGACCCGCGAAGCCGGCCTTAAGGCTGTTGCATCCTGCTCAGCAGTACAGCACTTCGTGTCCAAGAACCCAGAATACGAAGACCTGATTCGTCGCTAAGCATCTGCGTACTCGAAGCTACGGCCTAGATGCCTTGGCAAGGATGAAGAATGAGCACCGAAGACAAAAACAACGAGATTGTCCACGACGCTGAGAACACCAAGTACGTTCTCAAAGTTGATGGGAAAGAAGCTGGCGCAGCGCACTACGTGCTTGCTGCGGAGGGCGTGCGCGATTTCAACCACACCGTCGTTGATGAAGCCTTCCAAGGCCATGGTCTTTCAAAGCCTTTGATTGCTGGCGCGTTGGATGCCTCCCGGGAAGATGGCGTCAAAGTCATTGCTACCTGCCCTGCAGTACGCAAATTCGTACGTACCACGGGTGAGTACAAGGACATCCTCGTTAAAGCTTCTGATGTAGAAGGCAGCTAGAGAGTGCAAACCCCATGTGGTTTGCACTTGAGACAAATAGAAAGTGGGGCCGCGGCACTTAGAGTGTGCTGCGGCCCCACTGGCATTGCTGGCGGCTGACTGTAGGCGCCAATTACTGCTGCTGTGGACTAGATGAAGTAATCCGGGTCAACCAGCTTGATCTGCTCTTCTTTCTTGCGAGGTCGGTTCTTCGCTGGAATACCGGTAGCGGTGTGGTTATCTGGCACATCCTTCGTCACTACCGCGTTGGCGCCAACAGCGGAGCCTTCACCGATAGTGATGGGGCCCAAGACCTTTGCGCCGGCGCCGACAACAACGTTGTCCTTCAAAGTTGGGTGGCGCTTAGTTTGCGTAAGCACCTGGCCACCCAGCGTGACGCCGTGGTACAGCATGACACCGTCACCAATTTCGGCGGTTTCACCAATAACGATGCCCATGCCGTGGTCAATAAAGAAGCGGCGGCCAATAGTCGCACCAGGGTGGATTTCAATGCCCGTGAGGAAGCGGTTGAACTGGGCTAAAATGCGTGCCGGTCCCTTGATGTTGCGCTTCCACATCCAGTGGCAAATGCGGTGAAGCCAGATGGCGTGAAGACCGGAATAAACGACAGCGTTTTCAACGTCGCTGCGAGCAGCAGGGTCATGCTCGCGGGCATTTTTAAGGTCTTCCCGAATCCGAGAACTGATAGTCAAAGGGTTCATATGCGAAATCCTACCGTTTAACCTCTAAGTCGCCACCAAATAAAAACTCCCGGCCACCCAATAAAGTTGGATAGCCGGGAGTGACGCAGTGAATTAAAGTGCCACCGCGTGCGCGAAAGAATTAGTCGCGAATGTCCTCGAACAGGACGGTGGAGACGTAGCGCTCACCAAAGTCAGGTGCAACAACAACGATGGTCTTGCCCTTGAACTCATCACGAGCAGCAACCTTTAGCGCAGCGGAGATGTTGGCGCCGGAGGAGATACCAACCAGCAGGCCTTCATCGGTAGCCAGCTTGCGAGCGGTAGCGATTGACTCTTCGTTGGTTGCGGTAACAACCTCATCGAGCAGCTCGCGGTCAAGAACCTCAGGGATGAAGTTAGCGCCCAGGCCCTGAATCTTGTGTGGGCCAGCCTTGCCCTCGGTCAGAACCGGGGAGTCAGCTGGCTCAACAGCAATCAGGCGAACGTCAGCGTTCTTTTCCTTCAGGTAACGGCCGGAACCGGTGATGGTGCCGCCGGTGCCGACGCCAGCTACGAAAGCGTCAATCTTCTCGCCGGAGTCTTCCCAAAGCTCTGGGCCGGTGGTCTCATAATGAACCTGTGCGTTTGCCTCGTTGGAGAACTGACGAGCCAGAACAGCGTTTTCCTGCTGAGCCAGAACTTCATTGGCCTTGTCCACAGCACCCTGCATTCCAGCAGCGCCTGGGGTCAGAACGATTTCTGCACCGTATGCGCGCAGCAGAACGCGGCGCTCAGCGGACATGGTCTCAGGCATGGTCAAGATGACCTTGTAACCGCGAGCAGCGCCAACCAGTGCAAGTGCAATACCGGTGTTGCCGGAGGTTGCCTCAACGATGGTGCCGCCTGGCTTCAACTCTCCGGATGCCTCAGCAGCGTCGATGATTGCCTTACCAATGCGGTCCTTGACGGAGTTTGCTGGGTTGAAGGACTCAACCTTCACCAGCACCTCTGCGTCGATGTCCTTGGTCAAGTTGTTGAGACGAACCAGTGGGGTGCCACCGATGGTTTCGAGGATTGAGTCATAAATCTTAGCCATGGTCATGGCCTCCTTTTAGTTAGATTTTTTGTTGCTGTAGGCCAGTGTACACCACGCCACTAGACCGCACGGTATATTTATTCTAGACCGAAAGGTGAAGAATGCCGGGTCGGCATTGCGTTGTTGCAGTAAGTGGGGGCACCTGATTGGGTGTCCCTGCTTTTATGGAAGTCGTTGTGAGTCTGATTAGAGATTCCGTAAGGGATTGGGTTAGGATTACCCCCGAATAACGGTTAAACTGTGGATAAACGTGTTGAAATACCCCCGATTCAAAGGGTTATAAGGAGTTTGGGTTAATGGACTCGCATCGGATCAAAGACGACGATGAAGCCGTCCGTACCGCGCTGTCTTCTCTGAAGACTGCAACTGGCATTCCGGTCACCATGTACGGAACTCTGTTGCCGGATAATCGGCTGCAGATTACTCAGTGGGTTGGTTTGCGTACTCCGGCTCTTCAGAATCTCATCATCGAACCGGGTGTTGGCGTTGGTGGCCGCGTAGTGTCTACCCGCCGTGCTGTTGGTGTTTCTGATTATGTTCGTGCGAACACCATCTCGCATGAAAATGACCGTTTCATCCAGGATGAAGGTCTGCATTCTATTGTCGCGGTTCCTGTCATCGTTCAGCGCGAAATCCGTGGCGTCATTTACGTCGGTGTTCATTCGCCAGTGCGGCTGGGCGACAAGGTGATTGAAGAAGTCACCATGACCGCTCGCAGCCTGGAGCAGGACTTAGCGGTTAACTCCGCTCTGCGTCGCATGGATGGCAACAAGGCTGGCGCTGGCCGTGGCCACGTCATGAACGGTGCGGAGTGGGAGCAGGTTCGCTCCACGCACTCCAAGCTGCGCATGCTGGCTAACCGTGTAGAAGATGATTCCTTGCGCAAAGAACTTGAAGCACTCTGCGATCAGATGGTTTCCCCGGTTCGCGTTAAGCAGTCCACCAAGTTGTCTGCGCGTGAGTTGGATGTCTTAAGCTGCGTCGCCTTGGGGCACACTAACGTGGAAGCGGCAGAGGAAATGGGCATCGGCGCGGAGACCGTGAAGTCTTACTTGCGCTCGGTGATGCGTAAGCTAGGCGCCCATACTCGCTATGAAGCTGTCAACGCTGCGCGCCGGATTGGTGCTTTGCCGTAAGATAGCGAGGCGTGAAAGATCTATTTATTGTTTCCGGCGGAGCGCGCCTACAAGGCGCAGTGAAAGTAGACGGCGCAAAGAACTCTGTTCTTAAACTTATGGCTGCCGCATTGCTCGCTGAAGGATCTACAACGTTAACTAACTGCCCAGAGATCCTCGATGTGCCTTTGATGAAGAAGGTGCTTGAGGGCCTGGGCTGTTCTGTTGTTATAGACGGCACGACTGTCACTATTGATACTCCTGCGATGCCCAGCAATGATGCTGATTTTGATGCGGTTCGCCAGTTCCGCGCCTCTGTGTGTGTGCTTGGTCCGTTGACCGCGCGCTGTGGTGAGGCCCGCGTCGCGCTTCCAGGCGGTGACGCTATTGGCTCCCGTCCGCTGGATATGCACCAGTCGGGTCTGGAAAAGTTGGGGGCAAAGACTCGCATCGAGCACGGTGCGGTGGTTACTGAGGCTTCGCAGCTTACTGGCGCAAAAATTAAGCTGGATTTCCCATCGGTAGGTGCGACAGAGAACATTTTGACAGCCGCAGTGCTTGCCGATGGCACCACGGTCCTCGACAACGCCGCCCGCGAGCCAGAGATTGTTGACCTGTGCAACATGCTTTTGGAAATGGGTGCGGATATTTCCGGCGCAGGCACGTCCACCATCACTATTAATGGTGTCGAAAAGCTACAGCCGACCAACCATGAGGTCATCGGTGATCGCATTGTTGCCGGCACATGGGCATATGCTGCCGCGATGACCCAAGGTGATATCACCGTTAGCGGCATCGCACCGCGCCACCTCCATCTTCCTTTGGCGAAGCTGCGTTCAGCAGGTGCTGACATCGAAACCTATGAGAACGGTTTCCGGGTTCGGATGAATGGACGTCCACAGTCAGTGGACTACCAGACGCTTCCTTTCCCAGGATTCCCAACTGACTTGCAGCCCATGGCGATTGGACTGTCCGCAGTAGCGGAGGGAACCGCGGTCATCACAGAGAACGTCTTTGAATCCCGCTTCCGCTTTGTTGATGAGATGCTGCGCCTTGGTGCCGATGCACAAGTCGATGGACACCACGTAGTCATCCGTGGGCAAGAGAAGCTGTCTTCTACGCACGTGTGGTCTTCCGATATCCGCGCTGGAGCAGGACTTGTCCTCACCGCACTGTGCGCTGATGAGCAGACCACCGTTCATGATGTCTTCCACATTGACCGTGGCTACCCGAACTTCGTGGAAAACCTGCAAGCTCTTGGCGCCACAATCGAGCGCGGACAGGAAGAAACGGTCTATTAACTTCAAATGGCCCAAAACAGTCCCCAGTATGAATCGCATTTATGTGGTTTGTGCTGGGGATTTGTCAAGGGTGTGGGTGGCGTGTAACTTTATGTGAGTCAGCGAGACCGACAACGCCCCGCACAGAGCTTGAAGTTCTGGTGAGAATGGCGGTAGGAAAACAGCCGTTGACAATCAAAATAGATTTTTGACTTTCCATTCACTTATCTTGTGACGCATCGTTGATGTGGGTTATGAGAAGTGGTGTGGTTGTTGTCTGAGAACTCAATAGTGTGCCAATGTACTAGATATTATATTTTTGTCTGTGTTGTGTGGATGAGGATTATGTTGGGCTAGATACTCTTTTGGGTGTTTGGTTGTTGGTGTGTACCGGATGTCACTTGTCGTTAATGGGGTGTCATTGAAAATAGTTAAATATTTTAACGGTGCATATTGAATATCGATGTAATTGTTGTCTGTAGTGATACAGGATAAACACTTTTTACCTTACTCAATTGGTTTGTTCTGGTTGGGTTTGTTGATTTCTTTATGTAGTAATTTTTGGTCAGCTTCACACATTTGGTTTAAGCGCTTTGTGTGTGTTGTTTGTCTTTTTTTGCTTGGTTTAGGCTTTCTCGCCTAGATGCTATACGCATTTTTTGTGGAGAGTTTGATCCTGGCTCAGGATGAACGCTGGCGGCGTGCTTAACACATGCAAGTCGAACGGAAAGGCCTCAGCTTGCTGGGGTACTCGAGTGGCGAACGGGTGAGTAACACGTGGGTGATCTGCCCTGCACTTTGGGATAAGCTTGGGAAACTGGGTCTAATACCGAATATGACCACTTCTTGGATGTTGTGGTGGAAAGCTTTTGCGGTGTGGGATGAGCCTGCGGCCTATCAGCTTGTTGGTGGGGTAATGGCCTACCAAGGCGGCGACGGGTATCCGGCCTGAGAGGGTGTACGGACACATTGGGACTGAGATACGGCCCAGACTCCTACGGGAGGCAGCAGTGGGGAATATTGCACAATGGGCGCAAGCCTGATGCAGCGACGCCGCGTGGGGGATGAAGGCCTTCGGGTTGTAAACTCCTTTCGCTATCGACGAAGCCACTTGTGGTGACGGTAGGTAGATAAGAAGCACCGGCTAACTACGTGCCAGCAGCCGCGGTAATACGTAGGGTGCAAGCGTTGTCCGGAATTACTGGGCGTAAAGAGCTCGTAGGTGGTTTGTCGCGTCGTCTGTGAAATCCCGGGGCTTAACTTCGGGCGTGCAGGCGATACGGGCATAACTTGAGTGCTGTAGGGGAGACTGGAATTCCTGGTGTAGCGGTGAAATGCGCAGATATCAGGAGGAACACCGATGGCGAAGGCAGGTCTCTGGGCAGTAACTGACGCTGAGGAGCGAAAGCATGGGTAGCGAACAGGATTAGATACCCTGGTAGTCCATGCCGTAAACGGTGGGCGCTAGGTGTAGGGGGCTTCCACGTCTTCTGTGCCGTAGCTAACGCATTAAGCGCCCCGCCTGGGGAGTACGGCCGCAAGGCTAAAACTCAAAGGAATTGACGGGGGCCCGCACAAGCGGCGGAGCATGTGGATTAATTCGATGCAACGCGAAGAACCTTACCTGGGCTTGACATGTACCGGATCGGGCTAGAGATAGTCTTTCCCTTGTGGTCGGTATACAGGTGGTGCATGGTTGTCGTCAGCTCGTGTCGTGAGATGTTGGGTTAAGTCCCGCAACGAGCGCAACCCTTGTCTTATGTTGCCAGCACGTTATGGTGGGAACTCATGAGAGACTGCCGGGGTTAACTCGGAGGAAGGTGGGGATGACGTCAAATCATCATGCCCCTTATGTCCAGGGCTTCACACATGCTACAATGGTCGATACAATGGGCAGCGACATCGTGAGGTGAAGCGAATCCCTGAAAGTCGGCCTTAGTTCGGATTGGGGTCTGCAACTCGACCCCATGAAGTCGGAGTCGCTAGTAATCGCAGATCAGCAACGCTGCGGTGAATACGTTCCCGGGCCTTGTACACACCGCCCGTCACGTCATGAAAGTTGGTAACACCCGAAGCCAGTGGCCTAAACTTGTTAGGGAGCTGTCGAAGGTGGGATCGGCGATTGGGACGAAGTCGTAACAAGGTAGCCGTACCGGAAGGTGCGGCTGGATCACCTCCTTTCTAAGGAGCTTATTTTTTATAACCCGCATCTTGAGTAGTTTCTTGAGGTTTGTTGGGTTGGTGGTTGATGACCCGAGTGTGGTCATGCCACTTGTTGAATCGGAGTGGAAACACACCGCTGGTCGAAGAGACCGGTAACAGAATCTTTTTAAACACATACACGGACAATCTTTTTCTAGATTATTGCGTTGGCACACTGTTGGGTGTCTGGGACAACAATCCATTTTTGTGGGTTGGTCCTGGTGCTCACACCAGATTTGAGACATACACGAGTGGTTGACACTGTGGTTGTTGATGGTGGTGTGGGGTGTTGTGTGAGAACTGTATAGTGGACGCGAGCATCCATCACATGAGCTTGTGGGGTTTATCCTTGTTGGTTTGTGTGGTGTGTGTAATTTCTTATTTTTTTGTGAGAACGGCATATCAATGCTGATGCTTTCGAGTGTTGGTGTTGGTGTGTGTTTAGTATTTTTTTAGTTACGGTTGTTCACCCCCATGGCTGGTGGTCATCTTTTGGTGGTTGTTGGTTGTGGGGTGTGTGTTCGTTATTTAAGGGCGCATGGTGGATGCCTTGGTATGCTGGGCCGATGAAGGACGTGTAAGGCTGCGTTAAGCCTCGGGGAGTTGTCAATTGAGCGTTGATCCGAGGATGTCCGAATGGGGAAACCCACCTATCGTTATGGGTAGGTACCCACTAGTGAATTCATAGCTGGTGTGGGGGTTATACGTGGGGAAGTGAAACATCTTAGTACCTGCAGGAGGAGAAAATAATAATGATTCTGCTAGTAGCGGCGAGCGAACGTGGATGAGGCTAAACCGTGTGTATGTGATACCTGGTAGGGGTTGTGCATGCGGTGTTGTGGGGCCATGATTTTTTGTATCTACCAGTACAAAGCGCGCAGTGTGTTGTTAGGTGAAGTGGGTTGGAATGCCCGGCCGTAGAAGGTGAGAGCCCTGTAGGTGAAGATAGTATGCTGTGTGTGTTGTGGTGCCCGAGTAGCAGCGGGCTCGTGGAATCTGCTGTGAATCTGCCGGGACCACCCGGTAAGCCTAAATACTCAGTGTGACCGATAGTGTATGAGTACCGTGAGGGAATGGTGAAAAGTACCCCGGGAGGGGAGTGAAATAGTTCCTGAAACCATGTGTCTACAATCCGTCAGAGCCTCTTTTGTTGGGTGATGGCGTGCCTTTTGAAGAATGAGCCTGCGAGTCAGCGGCATGTCGCGAGGTTAACCCGTGTGGGGTAGCCGTAGGGAAACCGAATCCTAACTAGGGTGTTTAGTGGCATGTTCTGGACCCGAAGCGGGGTGATCTACCCATGGCCAGTGTGAAGCGATGGTAAGACGTCGTGGAGGCGCGAACCCACGTAGGTTGAAAACTGCGGGGATGAGTTGTGGGTAGGGGTGAAAGGCCAATCAAACTCCGTGATAGCTGGTTCTCCCCGAAATGCATTTAGGTGCAGCGTCGTAGTAGCTTGGTGGAGGTAGAGCTACTGGTTGGTTGAGCGGGACTATCATCTTAGCAACATCAGCCAAACTCCGAATGCCATCAATGTGTTCTACGGCAGTGAGACTGTGGGGGATAAGCTTCATAGTCGAGAGGGAAACAGCCCAGATCGCCGGTTAAGGCCCCTAAGGGTGTGCTAAGTGGAAAAGGATGTAAGATCGCGAAGACAGCCAGGAGGTTGGCTTAGAAGCAGCCATCCTTGAAAGAGTGCGTAATAGCTCACTGGTCGAGTGGTTTTGCGCCGACAATGTAGTGGGGCTCAAGCACACCGCCGAAGCCGCGGCAAATACTTTTGATATTTGGGTAGGGGAGCGTCGTGCATGGGTTGAAGCGTTACCGTGAGGAGGCGTGGACTGTGTGCGAGTGAGAATGCAGGCATGAGTAACGAATTGAACAGTGAGAATCTGTTCCGCCGGATGACTAAGGGTTCCTGGGTCAAGTTCGTCTTCCCAGGGTGAGTCGGGACCTAAGGCGAGGCCGACAGGCGTAGTCGATGGACAACCAGTTGATATTCTGGTACCCGTATATGCGCGCCCGTGGTAAAGCATTGATACTAACCACCCACAAGCACTGTTGATTTGTCCTTCGGGATGTTTGATGGTGTGCGTGCGTGGGGCCTGAAATGTGGTCCAAGCGATGGGGTGACACAGGGAGGTAGCCATGCCACTTATTGGATTGTTGGTGTAAGCGTGCAAGCCGAGTGATAGGTAAATCCGTCGCTCAATGTGCTTAGGCGTGATGCGTAGCCTTTATTGGTGAAGTTGGTGATCCTGTACTGTCGAGAAAAGCCTCTAGCGATGTGTGTATATGGCCCGTACCCTAAACCGACACAGGTAGTCAGGTTGAAAATACTAAGGCGTTCGGGTGAACTGTGGTTAAGGAATTCGGCAAAATGCCCCCGTAACTTCGGAAGAAGGGGGACCTACCAAAGTGAGCATACTTGCTATGTGAGCTTGGGTGGGTCGCAGAGAATAGAGGGAAGCGACTGTTTATCAAAAACACAGGTCCATGCGAAGACGTTAAGTTGAGGTATATGGACTGACGCCTGCCCGGTGCTGGAAGGTTAAGAGGACCGGTTAGAGACTTTCGGGTTTCGAAGCTGAGAATTTAAGCCCCAGTAAACGGCGGTGGTAACTATAACCATCCTAAGGTAGCGAAATTCCTTGTCGGGTAAGTTCCGACCTGCACGAATGGCGTAACGACTTCTCTGCTGTCTCAACCACAGGCCCGGTGAAATTGCACTACGAGTAAAGATGCTCGTTACGCGCGGCAGGACGAAAAGACCCCGGGACCTTCACTATAGCTTGGTATTGGTGTTCGGTTCGGTTTGTGTAGGATAGGTGGGAGACTGTGAAGCTGCAACGCTAGTTGTGGTGGAGTCGTTGTTGAAATACCACTCTGATCGGATTGGATACCTGAACCTTGGCCCATGATCTGGGTTGGGGACAGTGCCTGGTGGGTAGTTTAACTGGGGCGGTTGCCTCCTAAAATGTAACGGAGGCGCCCAAAGGTTCCCTCAGCCTGGTTGGCAATCAGGTGGTGAGTGTAAGTGCACAAGGGAGCTTGACTGTGAGACTGACAGGTCGAGCAGGGACGAAAGTCGGGACTAGTGATCCGGCACCTACTTGTGGAAGTGGTGTCGCTCAACGGATAAAAGGTACCCCGGGGATAACAGGCTGATCTTCCCCAAGAGTCCATATCGACGGGATGGTTTGGCACCTCGATGTCGGCTCGTCGCATCCTGGGGCTGGAGTAGGTCCCAAGGGTTGGGCTGTTCGCCCATTAAAGCGGCACGCGAGCTGGGTTCAGAACGTCGTGAGACAGTTCGGTCTCTATCCGCCGCGCGCGTTGAAACTTGAAGAAGGCTGTCCCTAGTACGAGAGGACCGGGACGGACGTACCTCTGGTGTGCCAGTTGTTCCGCCAGGAGCATTGCTGGTTGGCTACGTACGGAAGGGATAACCGCTGAAAGCATCTAAGCGGGAAGCCTGTTTTAAGATGAGGTTTCTGTTGAGGTTCCCTACAGACTATAGGGTTGATAGGCCAGACCTGTACGCATTGTAAAATGCTAAGGCTACTGGTACTAATACACCAACAAACAAACACACCAAACACATAAGTCACGCTGTGGCTGGTTTGGTTTCGCAATCGTAACGAGAAAATACTCAAAAAAATAAGAACACATAAAGACTACTTGGTCTTTGCCGTGCACCGCGTCCACTATGCAGTATCTGACACAACACCCATAGCATCAGACACTCACCCACCGTGTGGTGATTGTTCCGATGATTTGTCGGTGGCCATAGCGGCAGGGAAACGCCCGGATACCCATTCCGAACCCGGAAGCTAAGCCTGCCCGCGCTGATGGTACTGCACCCGGGAGGGTGTGGGAGAGTAAGTTACCGCCGACATAAAACATAAATAACTACATAAGACAAAGACCCAAGATGAGGAATAACATCCTCGTCTTGGGTCTTTTAGACGTTTTACCCTGGCTGTGAGAACTAGGAGGCGGAGGCGCAGAGCGAAGCTTGGTGTGATTGTGCTTCGCTCTGCATCCAATTAACGTGATTGTTGTTGCGTGGTGTTAACGATGTACAGATCGCACTTTGCTTCGGCGGCGACGTTGCGTGAAATGCTTCCGAGGATGCGGGAGAGTCCTTGAGCCTTTTTGTTTCCGACGACAATGGCATCGGCACTGAGTTCGTCAGCCTTCTTGAGTAGTACCTCAGCTGGTTGTCCTTCAACAGCAAGTGGCATGACCTGAATCTTTGGCCAGGAGTTGCGCAAGATGGTGGCAACAGACTCGGCTGCTTGTTGTGCGGCTGCGGCCTGGCCGTCGGCGAGGCGTTGGTAGGCTTCGGAAGTCTTTGTTGCCATATTTCCGCTGTTAGCGGTTTGGATAGCTACTGCGGAACTCATGCTGTATGCGGAAAATACGTAAAGATCGGCGTCAAAGCTGGCAGCGAATTCGGCTGCCTTTTCTGCTGCGGTGAGGGCTGTCTGACTGAAATCGACACCCGTGATAATAGTTTTCATGCTTTCAATTGCCTTTCGAGGTTGAACTAGCGTGATAGCAGTGTGTTCTTCGTCGCTAAGCATAGCTTTGTAAGAATGTCATATCATAGGGTTTCTTTGCTGTGAATTGCAGGTGTTAAGGCTGGGGAATCCTTGGAGCATATATGTGTATTGTGCTGCTTCTTGGCTGATCAGAAGTTGAGGGTCATCCCCGATATCTCACAGTGAGACTGTCCGGTAGATTGACAAGGGTAATTGTTTTAGGCGTTTAGCCATAAGCCCCGTATGTGTGGGGCACTTTGAATTCTGAGGAAAGTACAGAAGTATATGAGCAACCAGCCCACTGGTACCCCTGACAAAGAGACGGCAGATGCTTCCGTCCCGGCCTCTGGTATTGATTCGAACGGCAGCTCTCAAGGTGGTGCTGCCGCAGCCCGTGCCATTGATTTGCATAAGCAGTACGGCGAAGGTGAGACTGCGGTTGTTGCACTTGATCACATCAATATCGAGTTCGCACGCAACAAGTTCACTGCAATTATGGGCCCGTCGGGTTCCGGTAAGTCGACTTTGATGCATACGATGGCTGGTTTGGATAGGGCATCGTCAGGCGGAGCTTTTATTGGTGAAACTGATCTGTCCCGTCTTAATGACAAGGAAATTACCGCTATCCGTCGTGACCGACTGGGCTTTATCTTCCAGTCTTTTAACTTGGTGCCAACTTTGACTGCAGAAGAAAACATCACCCTGCCAACTGATATTGCTGGCAAGAAGGTGGACCGCGAATGGTTCGAAGAGGTAACTACTCGACTAGGCATTGCTAACCGTTTGTCCCACCGCCCAGCGGAGCTATCTGGCGGCCAGCAGCAGCGTGTAGCATGTGCGCGCGCACTGGTCTCGCGTCCGGAGATCATCTTCGGCGATGAGCCGACCGGTAACTTGGACTCCAATTCCTCCAAGGAAGTTTTGGACATTCTGCGTACCGCGGTGGACAAGGATGACCAGACCGTGGTTATCGTGACGCACGATCCGAAGGCAGCAGCATATGCCGACCGCGTTGTATTCCTTTCCGATGGCCAGTTCGTCAACGAACTGCAAGACCCATCTGTGGAAGACATTCACAAGGCAATGGCGGAGATTGAGAGCTAATGGCTAGTGGTTCAACAATGCGCAAGGTGTCCTTGCGCAACATTCTTGCACACAAACTCCGGCTGGCACTGACGCTTCTTGCGGTGGTTCTGGGTACCTCGTTTATCGCAGGTTCCTTCATGTTCACTAAGACGCTGTCGGATACTTTTGATTCCGCGATTTCCTCGTCGTTTGATGGTGTTGATGCAGCAGCCAGCCCAGTCGAGGGCGGGCAGGGGATCTCGGAAGAAACCCGCCTGGCTATGGCCGAAGATCCAGAGGTCGGCTCTGTCAATATTCGTGGCAGCCAGACCGTGGTGGCGGCGAATGAAGATTCTGAGGCCTTCCAAACCGGTGGCGGCTCATCATCACTCGCGCCGTTCTACCCCGAAGAGGACTATGTTGGTGAGCCTTTCAGCATGACTGAAGGTGAGGCACCGACTGGCACTGATGAGGTAGTCATTAACCAAGGAGCGGTGGATGAATATGACATTGCTGTGGGAGACACCTTCGTCCTGGTCACTCCGGATGAGCACATCAACGTCGAGGTCTCCGGTATCTATGAGCCGGCGGTAAGTTCTGGTTCTTCCATTACTTTGATGATGGCAGAAGACGGCTACCTGGAGCGCTTCACCGCTAATGGTTCGGTGAGCTCCTTGGCGGTATCCGGTGCTGAAGATGTGGAGCCGGACGCGTTGGTAGAACACCTCAACAATGAGTATGAGGTCTCTGCTGAATCCGGTGAGAAGCTGGCTGAGGAAATGACCGAAGCGATTGCTGAGGGCATGCAGTTTATTAACTATTTCCTGATCGCGTTCGGTTTGATCGCGCTGCTGGTGGGCACGTTCATCATTGCTAATACCTTCTCGATGATTGTCGCGCAGCGTACAAAAGAATTCGCGCTGCTGCGCGCGCTGGGTGCTTCCCGCGGTCAGATTACACGCTCGGTGGTGACGGAATCCGTCATCGTTGGTTTCATCGGTTCTGCTGTTGGTGTTCTAGCCGGCATGGGCTTGGTGGCGATCATCAAACTGGTTCTCAGCGCCCAAGACATGCCGATGGGCAGCGGTTTGGGGCTGACCCCAAGTGCAGTGATTGTTCCAATCGTTTTGGGCACCATCGTCACGGTTATCTCCGCGTGGGCGCCGGCGCGTCGCGCCGGTTCGGTCGAACCAGTTGAAGCGATGCGCACCACGGAATCGGCGGCGGGTTCCTCGCTGAAGGTTCGTACCGTCATTGGTCTAATCGTTCTGGTGCTTGGTGCAGTGTTCGCCATTTGGGGAACATTGTGGACTGATGGCTCAACTGGCAGTCGCGCCTCCCTGGTGGGGGTTGGCGCGTTGTTCGTCATCGTCGGCTACTTCCTAGCCGGTCCAGCATTGAGCCTTCCGATTGTGCCGGCCTTCGGCAAGGTCATCGGCGCACCCCTCGGAGCGATTGGCTCGCTGGCGGCAACCAACTCCAAGCGCAACCCGCGCCGTACCTCCGCGACCGCATTCGCGTTGACCTTGGGTCTGGCGCTGGTCACGGCGATTGGCATGCTGGGTGCGACCATGAACAGCTCCATTCAGGATTTGATGGAAGACAACGTCTCCTCGGATTACATCCTGAGTGGCCCGACCGATGGTTCCTTCCCAACCCCAGGCAACACGCCAGAGTTGGCACAGGAGACAGAGGGCGTGGCAAGCACCACAACAGCGGGTATGTCGCCAGTGCTTATCGATGGCCAAGCGGCGATGAACTACGGCCCGCAGTTCCAGTTCACCAACTACGTTGATGGCAACCCTGAAGACATGGTGACCTTCGAAGTAGTTGAAGGCTCCATGAACCTGGATGAAACTCCAGGCTTCATTGCCAATACCACCGTCGTGGAGGCTAATGGTTGGGAGGTCGGCGAATCTTATGAGCTGACCTCGCCGGTCAATCCGACCGAAACCCGTGATGTTGAGCTGATTGGTATCTACGAGCCGAATCCGATCGTGGAAGGTTTTGCGGTATCGAAGTCTGCTTATGAAGGCATGATTCCAGATGGCGTGAGCCAGATGCTCTTCGTTGGTGTTAGTGCTGAAGAGGGCTATGACCTCGATGAGCTGCGCACCAACCTGGAAGAATCCATGAAGGATCTGATCATTGTGCAGGTCATGACTGGTGAAGAATACGCCGGTCAAGCAACCGACATGGTCACGCAGATGCTGTCTATCCTCTACGCACTGCTGGCGTTGGCTGTCATCATCGCCATCTTGGGCATTGTGAACACCTTGACCCTGGGCGTGATTGAGCGCCGACAGGAAATCGGTATGCTGCGCGCGGTGGGTACCCAGCGCCGCCAGATCCGCACCATGATTACCCTCGAGGCCGTACAGATCGCGGTCTTCGGCGCGGTCATGGGTATGTTGATCGGTCTTGGCCTGGGCTGGGCATTCATCGAAGTGCTGGCAGATTCCGGTCTTGAAAATGCTGTGGTTCCGTGGGCTCAGCTGCTGATTATGCTGGCATCTTCGGCTGTCGTCGGCGTGATTGCCGCTATTTGGCCATCAGCCCGTGCGGCGAAGACTCCGCCGCTCGAGGCCATCGCCGACTAGGAAACGGTTGTTCCAACCGTTTCCTGATCCACGGAGCGGGATTGCCAACCGTTTCCTGCAACCTGGAGAAGGTTTTGAGCAAACCTTCTCCCTGAAGGGCGTTTAGTGGCGGGTCGAAGACCGCACTAAACGCCCCATCCGTTGTATATGCGGGCGGCCCACACGGTTCCACGGTGGGCGAGAATGAGCCCTACTGCCAGAGTGAAACCCAGGTAGCGAACGAGCTTGCGCCACTGCTTGCGCTTGATGAGCTCAGATAGCTCTGCCGCGAGCGTGGACCAGGTCGATAAGGCGCCGGCGAAACCCGTGGCAATGACGGGAGGCAAAAATTCGGAGGCGTCTTGGGTATCGATAAGCATGGCGAAACCGATGGCCAAGCCTGCCGAAAGCGATGCGAGCATGTTGGCAACGAAAGTGCCCACGCGTTTGGGGAACCACTGCGATAGCAGAGAACGCAGCATGCCGCCGAGGAAGGCCGCGACGGCGAAGCCCAGGATAATCACGAAAATATTAGACATGTTGGCCGCCTCGCTGACGCAGGGCATCGGCAAGTATGTAGCAGGCGATGCACCCTGCGACGGTGAAAAAGACATGAGCCAGGGCGCCAGCAGCAGTCATAGTGACGGTGGCGGCGGTAAATGCTGAGAAGCTGGTGAAACCACCAAGCACGCCCTTGCCCCAAAACGGACCCGGCTTGAAATAGCCCATCAGGGCGGAGCCGAGGAAGTTGATGAGCAGAAGCGGCCAGATCTCGGCATAGGGGACAGTGGCGATGGCGGGGATTGCGCCGACACCGAGGCTGAGCCCCCAGCGTGCAAGGGCGCCAATGACGGCACCAGCACCGACCAGTAATGATTCTCGCATGCGCCAATCTTAACGCCGGGGGATAGTTATCTGCTGCAAAGAGAGTCTACGTGGGGGATACTAGAAGAAATACCCTCTCTACCAAGGAGCAACCATGGCGCATGAGCGTGCGGGACAACTGGCCCAACCAACTGATTTGATTGATATTGCGGAGCTAGTCACTGCGTATTACACGCTGGAACCAGACGTGAACAATCCCGATCAAGCAGTAGCTTTCGGCACCTCTGGCCACCGCGGCAGCTCCTTGGACTCGGCGTTTAATGAAAACCACATCTTGGCGATTACGCAGGCGATTGTGGACTACCGCGCGGAGCAAGGCACCACCGGCGCAATTTTTGTTGGCCGCGACACCCATGCACTGTCGGAGCCAGCGATGGTCTCCGCGTTGGAAGTACTGCTTGCAAACGAGGTGGAAGTACGCGTGGACAACGCTGGCCGCTACACGCCAACCCCTGCGGTTTCTCTCGCTATTTTGACCAACCCGGGCACCGACGGAATTGTCATCACCCCATCCCACAACCCACCGCGCGATGGCGGCTTTAAGTACAACCCATCAACCGGTGGCCCGGCTGACTCGGATGCCACGGACTGGATTGCTCAGCGTGCCAATGACTACCTGGTCAAGAACTTGGAGGGTGTCAACCGCGTGCGCACCCAAGGCGTGTTGGATTCGCGCTGCGTTCAGTGGGACTTCATGGGCAACTACGTAGCCGACTTGGGCAACGTCATTGATATGGAGGCGATCGCAAGGTCTGGTTTGTCCATTGGCGCTGACCCCATGGGTGGTGCGAGCGTGGATTATTGGGGGAGCATCGCAAAGCATTATGGCCTCAACATGACCGTGGTCAACCCGGAAGTGGATGCGACCTTTAGGTTTATGACGCTCGATACCGATGGCAAAATCCGCATGGACTGCTCCTCGCCGCACGCGATGGCCTCTTTGATTGATAACCGTGACAAGTACGACCTGGCTACCGGTAATGACGCTGACTCTGACCGCCACGGCATTGTCACCCCGGATGCCGGGCTGATGAACCCCAACCACTACCTGGCTGTGGCCATTGATTACCTGTTTAGCCACCGCCCGAACTGGGGCGATGCCGGTGTGGGCAAGACCTTGGTATCTTCGTCCATGATTGACCGCGTGGTGGTCGATTTGGGCAAAAACCTGGTGGAAGTACCGGTTGGTTTCAAGTGGTTTGTGGATGGCTTGCTAGATGGCAGCATTGGCTTTGGCGGTGAAGAATCCGCGGGTGCTTCCTTCCTGCGTTTCGATGGAAGCGTGTGGACGACGGATAAGGACGGCATTATTTTGAACCTTTTGGCCGCCGAAATCACCGCTGTGACCGGAAAGACACCTTCACAGCGTTATGCCGAGCTGGCTGAGAAATTCGGTGCGCCGGTCTACGCGCGAACCGATGCCCCGGCGAACCGTGAAGAAAAAGCTGTGCTCAAGGCATTGTCCCCGGAGCAGGTAACCGCGACTGAACTTGCTGGTGAGGAGATTACAGCGAAGCTAACTGAAGCCCCTGGCAACGGTGCGGCGATTGGCGGTTTGAAGGTAACTACCGAAAATTCATGGTTCGCTGCTCGCCCTTCTGGCACCGAAGACAAGTACAAGATTTACGCAGAGTCCTTTTTAGATGAAAATCACCTGAAAACAGTGCAGGAAGAAGCCCAGAGTCTCGTGGCGGGGGTTTTAGGGGCCACGTCCACCGACTAAGGTGGGATGAGTGAAATTTCTCAACAAGGCGTTCATTCTTGACTGCGTGAGCGCGTTCGCGCGCTTCTACATGGCCTATATCTGGATCACAGCTGGTATCTCCAAGCTGAACCAGCACGCCACAGTCGCAATGGCCATCCGAAACTACGATATTTTCCCCGGGGAATGGTCCAACTTCCTGGCGCTCATCATTGGCCCGCTGGAAATCATGGGCGGCGTACTGCTGCTGCTTGGACTCTTCTTGAAACAGGCAAACAAGATTGCGATCATCGTTCTGACACTATTTGTCATCGGTATTGCGCAAGCTTGGTTGCGCGGGCTTGACATCGATTGTGGCTGTTTCGAGGCCGACCCGAATGCTACTGACGGGCCGATGAATTACGCAATGACTATCTTGCGTGACTTCTTCTACATCTTCTTGTCCGGCTGGACCATCTTCCGTCCATTCAAGAAGTTCGCAATCTATCCATAGTTGGTGAATTGCGTCATCCGGTAGTGCTTAAAGCTAGCCTGTAAAGTATCATCTAAGTGCGAAAACTTATTAAGTATAAACTCTAGAAAGTTGGAGACAACTCATGGCAAAGAGTGCCAAGGTTTCAGACCCGAACAAGCAAGGCGGCGCTGGCTTCCTGTGGGGCATCGTAGCCCTGCTGGTGATTGCAGCTGTTGTCATTGGCTACATCGTGATTAACGGTCAGCGTTCCCGCGCTGCCGATATTGAAGACGTTGCATTCAATGTTTCTTTTGAAGACGATGCAGTTGTTTTGGCATCGGATAGCGCTACTGCGGACACGCCTCAGGTTGACCTGTACGATGACTTCTCTTGCCCTCACTGCGCTGACCTAGCAGTTGCTACCGGTGATGAGATGAAGAACGCTGTTGAAGCAGGCGACTTGATTGTCAACATCCGCCAGCTCAACTTCCTGGATGGCCAGGACCCAACCGCCAACGATGGCCACTCCACCATGACTGCTGCTGCAGTGACCCCACTGGCTGAGGCCGGCGAGGCCAAGGCTTGGTGGAACGTTCACAAGATCCTGATGGCTGACCAGCAGAAGGTCTACAACTCTTGGACCGCTGAGGATGTTGCCAATGCTGCTGCCGATGCCGGCGCATCCTCCGAGGTAGTAGAAGAAGTTAAGAACTCTGAGATTGCTACCGGCCAGGAGATTGCTACCGCTAACTACGAGAAGCTGGAGCAGGCCACCGGTTCTGTTTCCTCCCCACGTGTTCTGATCGATGGCGAGGACATCCCTGATGACCAGCTCAACACCTGGGTTTCCTACGCAGTAGAAAACGGTTAAACACAAGGCTTAAGCCTAACTAGCCTGAAGGTGGATACCTTCACCCACTACACCGCCAGCGATTTGGTTAACTAATCGCTGGCGGTGTATCTTGTAACAAGTGCCTAACGGCATTACAGACACTTATTTCAAGTGTTCGGGGCTATGGCGCAGCTGGTAGCGCACCACACTGGCAGTGTGGGGGTCACGGGTTCGAATCCCGTTAGCTCCACCAATGAAAGCCGCCGACGTTTCGTCGGCGGCTTCGCTCGTTCCGGCCTATATGCCAAAAGTGGTGTCTGGCGGCGTGTCGGGGTGGGATGTTTAGCGGATGGTTCCTTTTCTGATTCCTACTGAGTGGTTGTATTCGGTTGGGATAGCATTGTCGTAGAGGGCTGGCCTTCCGGTTTCGTGGTTGGTGTGGTTCTCGGTGTGGGTTAAGACGTGGACTTTGGCGAGTTGGTCTTTTCCCCAGTTCTGCTGTCTGGCGATCTTGCGTGGGTCGTCAGGCAGTGGTGTTTTGTTGTAGAGCCACCATTCGAGCATTTTTCTTTGCCGTTCCCCGCCGCGCCCGCGGTGGCAGCGAGCGATGAATTTCAGTTGCGAGTTGATGCCGCCTTCTAGTCTGTTGGTATTTGATGCCCAAGATTCTTTGTCTATGGCTTGCTTTGGTGGGGTGAGGTAGGTAAATAGGTGTCCCTTTTTGTGCAGGTTAGTCAGCGAGTTATAGGCGCTGCGGACTCTGCGGTGGGTGAATTCATAGCGTTTGCCGGTGCGGTTTATTTCTGGGGGCAAGGGGGTTTTCTCGTTGAGGAAATCGTGGTGTTTGAGTCCGTATTTGTGGAGGTCGACGGCCCATTTTCGGGCTTGTTGCACGGTTTCTCTGCTTGTTAGTTCTAAGGCGAGATTATAGATTTCGCGTCCGGCTTCGGTCCGTGGCCGGGAGGTGACGTAGCGGCGAACAACTCGTTGGGCGTGGATGAGGCAGCGTTGGATCAAGGTGCTAGGCCAGAGCTTTTTGATGGCTGCTTGAGCACCTTGGCCGCCGTCGAGGACGACGCATAATGGTGCTGCGAGTTTAGACAGTAGCTGCGTGTAGGAGTGGGTGGTTTCCTGTTTGCACCAGTGCCAGCACAAGACATGGTCGGGGGTTGAGGCTATGAGTAGACATCCGGCTGCGGTGTAGGTGCCGTCGATGAAGATTTGGTCGTGGATGCGGTGTTTGTCAGGGTTGTTGGGTATTTCGATAAGCCATAGTGGTTCGAAGTAGCGGTATACGGTGCGGGTGGATACTTTCATCAGCCTGGCGCATTCGGTGATTGGGTAAATGCCGGTGACGTGGTTGTGGAAGTAGGTGAAGTGGCGCTTGGCAGTGATGTCTGGTCGGTGGGTTTGTTCGGATATTCCGCAGGTGGTGTTTTTACAGCGCCATCGGGTGCGTGCGTTTCTTTTCCCATTTTTCTTCATTTCCCCAGTGCATAGTGGGCATCGTGGTCGTATTTCGGGCATGAGAAATACAAAACCGCACCTGTTAGCACAGGTGCGGTAGAAACTTCGGGATTGACCGAAAAACTCGTGTGTGCAAGCTTTTTGACCTTGCAGAGTATTGATTTAGCTATTGAGAGCTGCGGAGATTGCCGGATCTAGACACCACTTTTGTCACATAGCCCCTCGTTCCCGCAACTAGCGCACACTAGCGGGTTAAGTAAAGAAAAGTGTGTCTGTCGGTGTGTTGCCGGCGGACATTGTGTTATCTACCTAGCCATCCTTTCTGTATTCCCATAGAGTGCTGGTAGGTGGTATCGATTGCGGTGTCGTATCCGCTTGGGCCACCGATTTCTGGTGGTGTGGGTGATTCCGCTTCGAGTAAGGCGTTGACTTTGGCGAGTGCGTCTTTACCCCAGCGTTGCTGCCTGGCGGTCTTTACGGGCTCGGCAGGCAGCTGCGTTTTTGATGCGAGCCACCAATCGATGGCGGTGCGTTGGTGTTCTTTGCTCATTCCGCGGTGGTTTCTGGCGAGGAGTTTGAGCGGTGAGTTGATGCCACCTTCAAGGCTGTTGGTGGTGGATTTTGGTGTTCCAATGAATCCTTCGGGTGGTTCTATCCAGGTAAATAGCCATTTTTTGCTGTTGAGGTTGTTTAGCGAATTCATGGCTGTGCGGTCTCGTTTGTGTGTCCAGTCCCAGGTTTTCCCGCTGGGGTGTTGACCGCGTTTATAAAAGGTTTTCTTAGCGAGTGTGGGTTTGTAAAACTCGTGGGTGGCCAGCAGGTTTGTAGTCCATTGGTAGGCGTCGTCGGGGGTTTCTACTTTGGTCAGCGACAGGGCTAGTGCGTAGATGGCTTTGCCTGCTTCTGTGCGTGGCCTGGAGGTGGTTTGGCGTCTGATATGGCGTTGAACGTGGACGGTGCAGCGTTGAATGTGGCTGGTGGGCCAGCATTTTTTGATTGCTGATAAGGCTCCGGTCCCGCCGTCGAGGGTGATGATCAGTGGGGGCTGTAGTTGGGAGATGAGTTTGATGTAGTTGGTGGTGGATTCTTTATCGCACCACAGCCATGCGACGACGTGGTCGAGGCTTGCGGCGATGAGCAGGCACTGTTTGTTGAGGTAGGTGCCGTCGATAAATAGCTGGTCATAGACCCTATTGTGGTCGATTTCTACGTTAGGTTGTATCAGCCAGCACCATTTCATGCGTGCGTGCAGGGTTTGGCGGGTGGTGTTGTGTTCTTGTGCGAGGCTGTTGAGGGAACGACCCGTGGTGATCCAGGTGTAGAACAGTCGGAAGGTTGCGGCGTCTTTGCTGGCTTGTTGGCTGTTTCTTACTGAGGATCCGCGGCAGCCTTGTGTGCATCGCCAGCGTTGGGTGCCGGCTTGTGTGTATCCGTTTTTCTTCATTAGCCCTGTACAGATGGGGCATCTTGGTCTGTTTGTACTCACCGGAAAATCAAACCAGAACCGGTTAGCACACTTTTCACGGGATCTCGGTATTGAACGCAAAAGGCCGGTTAATAGCTCTTGGAGACCTATTAACCGGCTAAAAACAGTTGTTGAGCTGGCAGAAGTAAGCTAATTCAGACACACTTTTCTTTACTTAGCCCACACTAGCCGACGAACCAGCCCAAGGTGTAGACGGCACGGAGGGCGAGAATTACGCCGACGACTCCGAGAATCCATGACGTTGTGGTTTGGGCGTGGGTGGTGAGCCATTTGTCCAGTGCTGTTAGGGGACGCTCGAGTGCGGATCGGGCAACAATTCGCCCGACTGTAAGCAGCAGCGCTGGGGCAATCATGACTAGACAGTAGCCGGCGAGTAGCAATGCGTTTCCTGGAAGTCCTGGGCCTTCAGCGGTGATGAGTCCGATGGCGGCGAGGTAAGGAACCATCGTGGCTACCTCGGCGAGAACTGCCGTCACCGCCAGCGCCATCAATGGTGCGGTGGTGCGTAGTTTCACTGCACCAGCTGAAGTAGAAACACCAGTTGGATGTGAATTGGCGCCCGTGGCGCGCGCCCGCCAGCGGGAGATGCGCCCGCCAGGCTGCGGGGATTGTCCGCGGGTATTCTTGTTATCCATCTTGTAGCTGAGAAAGATCAATGCGAGGCCAACAATGAATTGCCCGATGAGGAACGCCTTGGTTTCTAGCAACGAGCTAAATGTGGCGAATAGTGCATTGGCTCCGAGAAGCAGCCCGAGGCCAATGAAGAAATACATGCTGACAACGGTGAGCAAGAATTGCAGGACTCTTCCAACTTGTAATCGGCCTGGTGTCATGAGTAGCCACACTGGAATGAGCAGGGTGCCGAAGCTGGTGGAATCCACCAACGCGAGAACGGCTAGCGTTCCCAAGCTTGTAATGTCCATTGCTTTCTCCTCCAGAATTGAATTAGCACGGTCGTGCTTATCGGCTTAGTTGAAAACTAGCACGACCGTGCTAGTTGTGCAATGTGCTGAAGGGGGCTGAGGAATTTTATTAGCACAGTCGTGATAGAGTGCGGTCATGTCACGCACGATAGATAAAGAAGCTCGAAAGGCACAGCTCGCCGAGGCGGTGTGGCAAGTGATCCTGGATGAAGGAATCGGTGCTGTATCGGTTCGCACCGTGGCAGAGCGAGCTGGGGTAGTGGTTGGCTCACTCCGGCATATCTTCCCAACGCGTGCGGAGCTCGTGGTTTTCTCCGCGGAACTGATGGTGAAACGCGCGACCGAGAGGTTGCTCGCAATCGAACCCGATGATGACGTGCGAGAGTACGTATTCACGATTGTGAAGCAACTGCTTCCGCTGGACCCGGATAGCCGGGCGGAGTTTGAAATCAATCTTGCACTATTCGCTGAAGGTACAGCGGTCAAAGGACTCGTTGACATTCGGCAAGACGCGAACCGCCAACTCGCAGACCTATTCGTGCGCTTGGTGGAAATGGTCACCGGTGAGCGGGATACCCCCGAATCACTTCAGCAATCACGACGTCTACATGCGTTGGTGGATGGGTTTGCTTTCCATATTCTGCACCAGCCCGAAATGGAAGATACTTCGTGGGCGCTGGATATCTTATGGGCAGAAATTAACTCTTTGGCAGCTCAGCAGGCTTAAGAAAGTAGCGTGGATAGGGCGTATAAAACGCCATTACCCTCTCCGGCGACGGAATTAGGACATCGTCAGCGGAGAGGGCTTAGCGTGAAAGTGATTGGAGCTCACTTTCGGGGTGATCCAGGGTTAAAGAGCGTGGCTTAAGGAGCGGGGTTGATTACTCGTCCCCAGGTGCTCTTATTGCCCCAGATGTTTTGGCGCAGCCCTTCGAGCTGCAAGATTTGGCTGTGGTCTACGAAGAGGTTGCACTCGTTGCCGTAGTTTTTGACGTACCACTCAAAGACCGGACCGTCGGCGGCTTCAAACATCACGTTCTCAAGGCCGAGGCCGTTGATGATGGATGCGGCAGCGCCGGTATCCCATTCGGTGACGTTCTCAGTAATGCCTTCGGACTCGATCATGATGATGGATGCGCCGGCATCGAGAGCCTTCTTGCCTCGGTCCACCAGGTCGCCGATGTCCTTCTTGCTCTCGGCTGCGAGTTCGGCTTCGCCGGAGTCACCGCCGGAGCCAATCTGTAGTCCCAGCTCAGGCTTTGCTTTCAGGCCGGCTTTGACTACTTTTTCTACCAGGCGCTGCAGACCGGAGGTGTTGAGCATGATGAAACCGGTGGAAATTTCAATAACGTCGAAGCCGACTTCTTTAGCTTCCTTCAAGTAGTGGTCAACCGCGTCATCGCCGTAGCGAAGGACGGTCTCAATCCATCCACCGGAGGAAACATAAGCATCATTTTCATGGGCGATATCGCTAAAGGCACGCACCTGCTCAGTTGGAACAAGAGAGAAGGATCCGCCGGCCCACTTAATGCCATCGACCCACTGGCCAGCGACATCAAAGACGTCTTGAAGGTGACGCGTGCCGAAGGTGGAGTAGTACGGTGCACGAATCTCGGTCATGCCGAAGGTGCGTGGCTTTTCCGGACGGTATGCCCGGGGAACGAAGTTAAAAGATACATTGTGAGGTACTGCATTGCTCATGATGAGTTCCTTTCTCTAGCTGCGGGTGGGTGAGACTTTGGCCAAGGCTGCTGTTAGGTCCGAAACTTGGCGGGTATCGAGTTCGTGGATGATGGTCGCGATTTCCTCGCGCAGCTCCTCGCCTGTAAATGGAGTCACGAGGGCATCGAACTTCTTGCGAGCGTTCTCCCAATCCAGGGGATTGTCGTGGAAACCGAGGTAGCTATCTTGGGAGGCGGTGAACACGGAGCCATCGTTTAGCGTGACCTCGAGGTCAGCGGGCATGTGATCCGGGAAGCGGTCAGAGAATTCGTCCGAGGGAGTAATCTCGACCTTCTTCATCAGGGCTTGCACGTCATTGGCAACGATGCGTGCGGGCTCGTATTGCTCAGGATTGAGCTGGCCATCGAGAAGCACGACCGCAAGCATCCACGGCAGTGAGTGGTCAGCTTCCTCCTTGGTACGAATCAGCTGCTTATCGCCTTCTTCACCACCGCCGATAATGGAATAGGCGACATCGAAAGTGGTCAAGCGAATCTTGTCGATATCTTCGGCCTTGAAGCCTTCCTGCGCGCGGATTTCTAAGGCTGCATCGAGAGCTGACTGCGAGTGAATCTCCGCGTTGTGCCTTTTAATGATGGTGCGCTTAACGCTTTCGAGGTCTTCTTTCGACCAGTCGATTTCGAAAGGCCCGGACACAGAGTCCTTGAAACCCTTGTTGCCTTCGAAGACTTCCTCGGGGCCGGTGATGCCGCGGCTGGCGAGTAGCGCTGCCCACGTTCCTTCCTTGGAAACATGCGGGTAGGCAAGGCCTTTCCAGTGGCTCAGGTTGCCGGTGCGGGCCACGCGTAGCGCGACATTCGCGGTGCCGGCGATGGCTAAGGCGTTGGCAATCTGCTCGGCTGGCAATCCAAGAGCCTTGGCTGCTGATGCACCCGCGGCGAACGCACCCTGGGTGGTGTGGTCGAAACCTTTGGCGCGAACGGGTGCGACATCGGAAAGCCGAGTGTGCACTTGGTATGCCACGGCGAAAGCGGTGAGAAGCTGCTTGCCGGAAGCCCCGACGCTTTCGGTAGCTGCGAGTACCGCGCCGAAATTATCGGAAGGGTGGTTGGTTTCGCCCTTTGCCAAGTAGGCGTCCATGAAATCGAGGTAGCGGCTTAGTGCGCTGTTGAAGAATGCGGCACGCTCTGGGGTGGTCTTGCCGCCGCCGATAAGCGTTGCTTGTTCGGTACCGCCGAGGTCCTCCAAAAGTTCTCGGATGGCGATTATTGGCTCGGCATCGAGTGCGCCGATAGCAACTCCCACGGTGTCTAGCACCCTGATTTTTAATTGCTCAACGGCTTCGGGACTTGCTCCGTCTAATGTGGCAGCTTCCACGAAGGCGGCGAGTTGTTGTGATTCGGTCATTGCAATCCTATCTACTAGTTAAGTGAGGCTTACCTCAATTAGGCTCCTTTTCTGCGGGATTGTCAATGATTCACGTCACAATGTGGATTAAGTCATTAGGCTCTTCTATATCCAACTAAAGTTTGTTAGTCTCTGGTTATCAGTGTGTTGCCAGCCGGAAAGGCTCTCATTGTCTGGCGTTAGTGGCCTTTATTGTCGCGGAGGACATCATGACTGAACAGCTACCGGGTACATCTCGAGCAGATGAGGACATGCAGGGGCATTGGCTATTGGTCAAATTGGGGAAACGGGTGCTGCGCCCAGGCGGGCGCGAGCTTACCGAAAGGTTGCTTTGTCTAGCTGGAGTTCCCAACGTTGATGTGGTTGAGCTCGCGCCGGGCTTGGGACGCACGGCGGCGTCAATTTTGGAACTTGGCCCCGCGAGCTATACCGGCGTGGACAGTGATCCGGACGCGGTTGCTGCCGTGCGCCGGGTTGTGGGCTCCGCTGCGCAGCTGGTGGAAGCCGATGCCGCCGAGACAGGTCTGGGTGGGGAGTCCGCGGACCTCGTCATCGGCGAGGCCCTGCTGACGATGCAAGGGGAGAAGACCAAGAACGCCATCGTCGCTGAGGCTGCCCGAATTCTGCGTCCTGGCGGTAGGTATGCCATTCATGAACTGGGGCTTGTTCCGGAAGATTTATCCAAAGATATCAAAACTGAAATCCGCAAAGGACTAGCTCGCGCGATTAAAGTAAATGCCCGCCCGCTGACGCTGACCGAGTGGACTGAGGTGCTAGAGGCAAATGGTTTCCAGGTCATCAAAGTCAGTACCGCGCCGATGGCACTTTTGCAGCCACGTCGCATCATCGCCGACGAGGGGCTTGTAGGAGCGCTGCGCTTTGTGAAGAACCTGCTGCTTAACCCAGACGCGCGTAAACGCGTTGTGCAGATGCGCCGGACGTTCAACACCTACCGTGACCATCTGAATGCGGTAGCTATCGTCGCGACCAGGAAATAGCCCCAGGTAAATGTGCTCGGCTTTTTTAAAAGGGAGCGCCGAATTGACTAACCAGCACGGTTGGCTAGTTAGCTCTTGCTAGCTGTGGGGATCTCCCCTGTTTTAGAGAAGGTCCATCGCCCCCATGCTGCTCACATGGTGAGTGTTGCCCACAAGCTTCCCACCTGGGGCGTGCAGGCGGACTTTGCCGCGGTGTCGACGCATCCTGCCGCGCTTGGGTTTACCCGGACTTGGTCGTTTCCGTTTCTTGCGCGGACCATCGTCATCATTCACACCGTTGTGGTACTTGCACAACATGGTCAGATTCGATGGCTTGGTGTGTCCACCATGTTTGTGTGCGTCGATGTGGTGAACCTGGCATCTATCGGCCGGCACATTGCAGTCCGGCCACGGGCACACCAGGTTTTCCGCCATGGCTAAGGTGCGCAGCTTCTCTGATGCGAAACGGGCTTCGTAGAGATTGACAGGGCCGGCGGTGGGGTGGAAAAGACCGACATAGAGCTTGTCACCAAGGGAGCCGGCCATCGCAGCGTTGATGAATTCAGCGCTCGTCATGGTCGTGCCGTCGGATAAAGCAACAATGACGTCCTCGCCTTTGCCGCAGGAAACTTTCGCGAAATCATCAAGACCAATAGCAATCACAGTGCGGTATTCCGGCTTGATAAGCCCGGTGCCGGTGCCTTCGACTAAATCCCAGAAAGGTTCAGCAACGCCGCTGAGCGAGGTTGGTCATCGTCTTTGATAGCGGCGTCAAGCGTCTTTTCTAAATCGGCAATACGACGTTGGGTATCGGTGATGCTGATAGTTCGTAGGCCGTCTACAACGCGACCTAGGCGTACACCGCGCTGTTTGGGTTTGTCGCCGCCTTTTTCCATAACGCGCTTTTTCGCGTAGGCTTCGACTTCTTCGAAGGTGCCTTCAAACGCGATAAGTTCTGCACGCAAGCGCCAGGCGGCACCGCGCTTCTTCAACTTCTTGGCGTGCTTTTCCACCATCTCTAAATACTCAAGGCTTAACCCTCGTTCTTCGGCGAGAGCTACTGATTCGCGTTGTAGGCGCGGTGAGTCGGTGGGGCCGAAAAGGGCATCGGCTAGCGTGGTGAAACTCTTCGCAGTCTTCCGAGCCATGCCATCGCTTGCCATGTCATACGGCGAGCGTTTAGACATGTCTTTTAAGATGCCTATTGTTTGGCTGGTGAGAGCCATAAATTCTTCGTATTTATCCATGCCTTCGACACTAAAACGCAAACACAAGCCCGCGCTAGGGGAAGGCCAAAAACCTGTGGATAACTACGTTGACACATCACGCAATAGCCGAAGTTATCCACAGTCACCGTATTTTAGGCCCGAATGAGCGGGTTAGAGGTCGGAATAAGCCACGTTCGGATCGACGAGCTTGTCCGGATCGATCTTCTTGCCTTCCGCGATGAGTGGCTTGACCTCATCGGGGACATCCCAGATATTGACGTTCATCGCGGCGAGGATTTGGTTGTCATCATTGACCCAAAACGCAACGAACTCGCGCTTTTCAAGGTCGCCACGGATATAGACCTGCTCCTCTGAACCGGTGGCGTGGCCGACGTATTCGCAGCCCAAGTCGAATTGGTCGGTAAAGAAATAAGGCAAGTTGGTGTACTGCACATCTTCGCCCAATGCGGCCGCCGCCGCGGTTGCCGGCTGGTTAAGAGCTGTCGCCCAGTGTTCCACGCGGATGCGGTGTCCTAAGACTGGGTGGTCGTGGTTAGCGATATCGCCGACCGCAAAGATGTCTGGATCGCTGGTGCGTAGGGAGGCATCAACAAGCACGCCGTTGTCGACCTCTAAACCTGCTGCCTCGGCGAGGTCGACTGCCGGGGCAACGCCGACGCCGATGACAACATTGTCTGCTTCAATAATCGTGCCGTCTTCAAGACGAACTCCCGCAGCGCGGCCACCTTCGGTCACAATGTCTTGGACTTTTACTTCCGTGCGCAGATCCACGTCATTGGAGGTGTGCAAGTCGGCGAAGACCTGCGCGACCGTGTCGCCGAGGATCCGCAGCAGCGGAAGCTTTGCGCCTTCCAGAACTGTAACCGCGGTACCTGCCCCGCGTGCCGCCGATGCGACCTCTAGGCCAATCCAGCCGCCGCCGATAATTGCAAGCTTTTTATCGTCGCCGAAGGTAGCGCGAATGGCATCTGAATCCTCGACAGTGCGCAGGTAGTAGACGTTGTCGGCATCCGCGCCCGGGATAGGAAGCTTGCGCATCGTTGAACCGGTTGCCAATACCAACTTGTCGTAGTCAAGCACCGAATCATCATCTAAGGTGACCTGATGGTTTGCGGCATCAACCTTGGTTGCGCGAACGCCCTGCTTCAGCGTGACATTATTTTCTTCATACCAGTCGGCTGGTTTCACAACTGCGTCATCAAAAGAGCCCTTGCCAGCGAGGTATTCCTTGGACAGTGGTGGGCGCTCATAGGGCAGATGATCCTCTGCGGCGACGAGCGTAATCGAGCCCGTGAATTCTTTCTCACGCAGTGCTTCGGCGGTCTTGGCTCCGGCCAGGCCGCCACCAATAATGACAATATTTTTTGGGGTACTCATGCCATCCTCCTCATTACTTACAATGGGCGGTCGGCTCCGAAGTCGACCGTGTGGGTCATATTCGCCATGATACGCGCGTAAGCAGGGCTTAGTTGGAATTTAAATCAGGAGAGATAACGCACGACAGTCAGCAAGACCGCGGAGTCTTCCACAGCTACTAGCCCGTGGCGTTGTTGAGGAACCACGGCGTGCTCATCCTCTTTCACCTCAATCGCGTCTTCGCCAACCGTGACCTGAACTGTGCCCTGCAGGACGTGCAATAGCGCTTCACCGGGATTTTCGTGGTCGGACAGGTTCTTGCCGGCCTTGAGCGCCAGGAGTACCTGCGTGAGATGACCGCCTGGTACCGCCCGGAAAGAATGCGTTGCGCGACCATGTTTGACCGTTGCTGCCTTTTCCAGCAACTTGGCACTTAAATCGCGAAGGTTGACAATGTTATTGCTGGAATCAGCCATGGGAGCTCCTTGCTTTGAGGTATTTACACGGTTTGTTTCGAGTTTATACGCATTTGCTTAATCGTGTTCACTGTTCGCACTGGTGACGACGCGAGCAGCTTGCCATACGCCTTTTGGTTGACAAGCCATACCTAATTAAGGTTAGGCAATCCTGCTATTGTCGTGTATATTTTGGCGTGGTTATAGATACCTGTTCTCTAGCAAAAGGAAATCTCTCGTGAAAAAGACGGCACTAGTGGCTCTTGGTGCAGCTGCAGCCATGGTCCTTGCGGCGTGCTCGACATCTGACTCTGATAACCCGCAGGAAGATTCAACTGCTGCTAACGGTGAGCAGCTCACTCTTTCGCACCCCAGCATCGAGGGGTTGAATATCGATTTTGAAAATCCCCCAGAGACCCTAGTCATGGACTGCTATGCGTATAGCTCCTTGCATGAGTATGGGTTGGAGCCAGATGCGCTGTTTGGTTTTGAGTGCGATAACGAAGCCTTGATGGGCAATGCCGATATCGAAGGTATCGAGACTGTTGGCCAAGATGCAGAAATCGATCTGGAAAAGCTTGCGGAGCTACGCCCGGATGCCATTATCGGCAACGGCAACGCCGATGGCTGGTCATGGTTCGAAGATGATGTTAATGCGCAGTTGACCCGCGTGGCACCATTTGTGCCGTTGCCTTCTGAAGGCTCGATTGATGAAAAGATCGCTGATACCCGCGAGATTGCAGATTTCTTTGGCGCAGATGTAGAAGCAGAGAATATTGTTGCCGCTGATGAAGACTATGAAGCAGCGAAGGAAGCGTTTAGCAAGGCAGTAGAAGGCAAGGATTACAATTTCTTGCTGGCCAGCCCAACCAAGGAAATGCTGTACACGGGCGTAGGCTTCGCGCAGGCAGACTTGCTAGAAGAGCTCGGCGCGAACATCGTCGGCCCAGATGCACCCGCTGAGGGCAACCCATGGGGACAGGTGGCATGGGAAGATGCTTCGACCTATCCAGCAGATATCATCTTGGTTGAGAACTTCGATCCTGAGGCTCCATTTACTGCGGAGCTGTGGGATGACCTGCCAGCAGTAAAGACAGATCAGCTCAGTACTTGGTCTTCAAAGGGTGCTTTGACCAGCCGGACATATGCGGACTGGTTGCAGGATTTGGCAGACAAGGTAGAAACCTACGACAAGGTGGCTTAGGCCTTAATGTCTTCACCAGCAGCGCCGACAGAGCCGACACCGGCAATAATTAAAGGACAAGATACAGCACGACCAATCGCGCAGACACGGCTTTTAGGACTGATAGTCCTTGTCGTCATTTGTTTAGGTGCATTGATGCTCAGCATGATGGTGGGCTCGCGCAGTATTGACCCGGCAGAAATCATGCATTTCTTGTTGCATCCGGACTCAGGCGATCCGCTCTCGCAGGTGGTGTGGCAATCACGAGTTCCGCGCACTTTCTTGGTGCTAGTAGCAGGAAGTGCACTGGGCGTTGCTGGTGGGTTGATGCAAGCTGTCACCCGCAACCCGATGACTGACCCCGGAATCTTAGGTGTCAACGCTGGCGCGTCTTTGCTGGTGGTTATCGGCTTGGCCTTTTTCGGAGTCACCGATATCTCGCACTACATGTGGTGGTCTTTTGCAGGCGCCACTATTACTTCGGTGGCGGTCTTTGCCATTGGCAATACCGGCCCCATGCGCGGAAGTCCTGTTCGAATGACATTGTCAGGAGTTGCGCTTGGCGCCGTCCTTGGTGGGTTTACTTCCGCAGTGCTGCTTACCAACTCGGAAGTTCTAGAGCGCATGCGCGGTTGGTCTGCTGGAACAACTGCATCGCAACCACTCGAGGCCACATTATCTATCACGCCGTTTATCGTGGTGGGCCTACTCATTGCCTTGGCCAGTACGCGTGCATTGGATGTGTTATCTCTTGGGGAGGCCGCAGCCGTTGCCATGGGCGCGCATCCACAAAGAACTCGCCTGGTGGTCTTGATTGCGATCGCATTGCTTGCCGGTGGTGCAACTGCTGCGGCGGGTCCCATTGGATTTATTGGTTTGCTGGCACCGCACTTAGCGCGCATGATTGTCGGTCCGCACCAGGGCTGGATTATGGCTTATTCCATAGTCTTGGCCCCGGCCGTGCTTGGTGTCAGTGATGTCATCGGCCGCGTTATTACATCCGGGGAAGTACCGGTTGGCGTGGTCACAGCTTTTGTCGGTGCCCCGCTGCTTATTTATATGGTGCGCAAATACCGCATCCCGGAGGTGTAACTGGTGGTTAATACAGCAACCTCAACGGCAGATTCGGAACTGGAGTTCGGGCGCAAAATCTTCCGCATTGGTCCTAAAGACCGTCCATTTATGCTCATTGGCGCACGCACTGCGGTCATCACCGTTAGCTTGTGGCTGGCCACTGCGGTGATCGCCATATTTTCGCTTGTCGATGGCTCCGCTTCTATCACCGTCGCCGAAGCCTTCGCGGCGCTGACCGGCAACGGTGATTCCTACACCAACATGATCGTGGTGGAATGGCGCGCCCCGCGCACACTTCTCGCAATCTTGCTGGGTGCGACGCTGGCGATGAGTGGCGCCATCTTTCAAAACCTCACGGCCAACCCACTGGGTTCACCTGATGTGATTGGTTTTCAGACAGGTTCTTATACCGGCGCCTTAATCGTCATGTTGATTATCGGCGGCGGCTCCACCCAGACACTGATCGGCGCGCTCATCGGCGGAATCACCACTGCGTTGGTGGTGTTCTTCCTGGCCTCGAAGCGCGGCTTTGCTGGCGGCGTGCGCCTGATTATTGTCGGCATTGCGGTCAGCGCCATGCTGGCATCGCTCAACGTGTGGATTTTGCTTACGGCTTCAGTAGAAGATGCCATCATGGCAAGCCTGTGGGGTGCAGGAAACTTGGCCGGTACTTCCTGGAATTCGCTCCTGCTTGCGGTGGTCGGTTCAGCGATATTCATCGTGATGGCAGCATTTTTGGCACGCCCCATGCGTCTGATGCAGATCGGCATTCACTTCGCCGTGGCCCTGGGGCAAAATGTGCGACTCGTGCAGATTCTCGCCGTGGTTGCTGGTATTGGCCTCACTGCTCTAGCTACCGCCACCGCTGGCCCGATTTCCTTTATTGCACTCGCCGCGCCACAGATTGCCCGGCGCTTAGTTCACGTGGATGGCCTGGCTCTGGCTCCCACCGCAGCTGTCGGCTCTTTCTTGCTGATCCTCGCCGATACGGTTGCCCAAAGAATTGATCCTGAATCCCCGCTCCCAGTAGGTATTGTCACCGTGTCCATCGGTGGCGTGTACTTCCTGTGGTTGCTCATGAGAGAAGGCCGACGCAAATGACACGACTTCTAGTAGAAAACGCCCGGCTCGGATACGCGGACAAGGTCATTTGTCCAGGAGTTGATCTGGAAATACCGGATGGCCAGTTCACGGTCATCGTTGGACCGAATGCCTGCGGAAAGTCCACCTTGCTCAAGAGCTTGACTCGGTTGATTGCGCCGCAAGAGGGCCAGATTCTTCTGGATGGGCAGTCGCTGCACAAAAAGCCCACGAAGGAAGTAGCGCGTGAGGTCGGCTTGTTGCCGCAAGGTCCGGTTGCCCCGGATGGCATTCGGGTTATCGATCTGGTCTCACGTGGCCGCTACCCGCACCAGAGTTTGTTCAAGCCATGGTCGCGGGAGGATGAGCAGGCAGTCAAAGAAGCCATGGATGCTACGGGCATTAGAGAGCTTTCAGGCCGGCTTGTCGATGAACTCTCGGGCGGTCAACGCCAACGCGTCTGGATGGCGGTGGCCTTAGCGCAGCAAACCCCGATTTTACTGCTCGATGAACCGACCACCTTTTTGGATGTCAGCTATCAGATTGAGCTTCTGGAATTGTGCCGCAAACTGAACCGGGAACGCGAATACACCCTGGTTGCGGTCTTGCATGATCTGAACCAGGCAGCGCGTTATGCCGACCACATCATTGCTATGAAAGATGGCGAAGTCGTCGCGACTGGCGAGCCCGCCACAGTAATTACTGAAGAGCTAGTGCGCACCGTCTTCGGCGTGGACTCCAAAATCATCGCCGACCCCGAGTCCGGTGCACCGTTGATGATTCCAACCTGGAGCCACCAACCAGCGCAGTAAGTCACCCAAGATTCCCGTGTGGCCTATTGCGTACGCTTGGGGTCATGCGTGAATTAATTGTCACTGAGATGGTAAGCCTCGACGGTGTCATGGAAGCACCCGGCGGCGAGGCCGGCTACCGCAACGCGGGCTGGACCTTCAATGAAATTGAATTCGACCCGGCGGCCTATGAGCTCAAGGATACTGAGCAGGAAGGAGCCGGTGCGCTGCTGTTAGGCCGCACCAGCTATCAAGCATTCGCTCCTGTGTGGCCTCAGATGGAAGACTTCGCGCGCTACAACGCCATGCCGCGCTTCGTTGTCTCCACCACCTTGGATACAGATGATGAGCACTGGCCGGCGACAATCCTGCGCAACCTTGAAGAAGTCCGCGCGCTCAAGGCAGGGGATCTGGGTGACTTTGATGGCCCCATCCTGGTCCACGGCAGCGGCACTTTGGTGAAGTCACTGCAGGAAGAAGGGCTCATCGATAAGCTGCATCTGCTCGTCTTCCCAGTACTTTTGGGCCAAGGCAAGCGGCTATTCAGCGAGGCCGAGCTATCCGCCGAGCATCTGACGCTGGAGCAGCATGAAAGCTACTCCAACGGAATCCAGAAGATGGTGTTTCGCATTAAATGACAACGTTTACAAAGACCACCAATACTCCTGACCAAGCCGGGGCCGAAGCGGCCGGATTGAAGTGGTTGGCCGCAGCAACGCCCGAAGCCGCGAAAGCTGTCGTCGAGGTAGTGGAAGTCTCCGGCACCACGCTGGTTGAACAACGCATAGAGGCGGTACGGCCCGACCCGGAATCAGCATATGAGTTCGGTCGCGTTCTGCGCGGCATCCATGAAGCTGGGGCAGAAGCCTTCGGCGCTCCGCCGGAAGGGTGGACTGGAAAGAACTACATCGGGCGCGTGGAGCAGGACTGCATCCCAACTGAGAGCTGGGCGCAGTTTTATACCGAGCAGCGTGTGCTGCCGTTCGCGCGCCGGGCCAACCTTCATCCGGAGATTTTGCAGAAGGTGGAGAAGGCGTGCGAAAACATCGTCAAGCATGCCGATGCTCCCGAATTTGATGTGCCACCTGCTCGCATCCATGGCGACCTGTGGGCCGGCAATGTGCTCTTCAGCGCTGATGGCGTGGTCATGATTGACCCTGCCGCGCACGGTGGCCATCCGCACACTGACCTAGCCATGCTGGAGCTATTTGGTACCCCGCACCTGGTGGATATCTTGGCTGGATATGGCGACCCAGATGTGGATTTTGCCCTGCACCAGCTGCACCCCTTGGCCGTGCATGCCATGACGCACGGCTCGGCCTATCACCGCGCATTGGGTGATGCCGCAGCTGAGGTGCTGCAGCGCTACGGCAACTAGCTATTTCGCCCGTTACCAGTGTCATCAGCGGTAACAGGCCCTTGGGGCATGCGGCGCTTGTGCGCGCCGTGGTGCCAGTGGCGTTCGATGGTCGCGGCGGCATCGGCAGGCACTTGCTTGCCTTCCAAGTAATCATCAATGTGCGCATAGCTCACGCCCAAGGCCTGCTCATCCGGCAAACCTGGCTTGTTATCTTCCAAATCGGCGGTAGGTACCTTGCGCCAGGTCTCCTCTGGCGCACCTAAGTGCTGCAGCAACTGCGCGCCCTGGCGCTTATTCAAACCTTCCAGCGGCAACAAGTCTGCCGCACCATCGCCCCACTTGGTATAGAAGCCGGTGACATTTTCTGCCGCGTGGTCTGTGCCCAGGACAAGTAAGTTCTTCTCACCTGCGACCGCATATTGCGCAACCATGCGCAGCCGGGCCTTAACATTGCCACGGTTGAAATCGCCCAAGTCCTGCCCACCAAGGCTTTGCGCCACCTGGTCATCAATAGCCTTGGTGGCATCTGCGATGTTGATGACTAGCGAATGATCCGGGTTGATAAACCGCAGCGCCGTCTGCGCGTCATCCTCATCCAACTGCACGCCATGCGGCAGGCGCAGCGCATAGAACTGCGCACCTTCGACCTTGTCCACCGCCATCTGCGCAAGCTTGCCTGCCAGCGTGGAATCTTGCCCGCCTGAAATGCCAAGGACAAAACCTGCGGCGCCCGTGGTGGTGAGATAATCCACTAGGAAATCAACGCGCGAAGCTACCTCCTCGGCCGGGTCAATGCTGGGCTTGGTGCCCATGGCGTCAATGATGGTCTGCTGCAGGTTTTCCATGTGTTCATTCTAACCCCAAAGCAACTTGGTAGTAATCGTCATCTTGATGGATTCAGAAAAGATAGATCCCTCGGTGAATTAACTAGCTGGTGCTTTAATGGTCTCTTGTGAGTACTGACAGATATGTAAAGCTAGTTGCCCTGATTGCGGCATTAGGCGGCTTGCTCTTTGGCTATGACACCGGCGTGATGTCCGGTGCTTTGTTGTTTATTAGCCCCGAATTCGACATGACCGCCCACCAAGAAGGCTGGGTTACATCCATGCTGCTGGTCGGCGCCGCGGTTGGTGCGCTGACCGCCGGGCGTGCCGCTGATGCATTGGGCCGGCGCATGACGCTGCTTATTGGCGGTGCGGTCTTCGTTGTCGGGTCCATCTGGTGCGCGCTGGCTGATTCCATTGTCATGCTGGGCGCGGCACGTACCTTTTTGGGCGTTGCCGTGGGTGGTGTTTCTATTGTTTCCCCGATGTACATCGCGGAAATGGTGCCACCAGCAGTTCGTGGCCGCCTGGTCTCGCTGAACACCTTGATGATTGTGGTGGGCCAGCTCGCTGCTTACCTGGTCAACTCGGCGCTAGCGACCACCGGGAGCTGGGAATGGATGCTGGGACTAGCCGCCGTGCCTGGCGCCATGCTGTTTGTGGGCATGCTCTTTGTCACCGACTCTCCGGTCTGGCTGGTCTCGCGCGGGCGCGTGGATGAAGCACGCACGGTGGCGGGCAATCTGGGTATGAGCCTAGAAGAACTCGCCCCACCCGAAAGCAACCGCGGCACCGCTACCAAATGGTCGATTCTAAAATCCACACGCTGGATTCGCATCACCGTGCTGCTGGCCATGCTCATGGGATTGACACAGCAAATCACCGGCGTCAACGCAGTGGTCTACTTCGCACCAACCATGATGAACCAGGTGGGAATTTCCACCACTAACTCCGTCTATACCTCGATTGTCATCGGCGTTGTATCAGTGCTTGCCTGCTGGGTTGGCCTGAAAGTGGTGGACCGGATCGGCCGCAAGCGCTTGCTGATGATTGGCCTGGCCGGCAACACGATTTCCTTGTTTGTCTTGGCCGTGGCTTATTCCTTTGCCGATGGCTCCTTCTTCTTCGCCATGCTGTCCCTGTTCTTCATGGCTACCTTCATTGCCTTCCAGCAGGCCGCGGTATCTCCAGCCACCTGGCTGCTGATTTCTGAGCTGGTTCCCGCCAAAGTGCGTGGGCTGGGCATGGGCATTGCGGGACTCAGTCTGTGGGTGACCAACTGGGCTGTTGCACAGTACTTCTTGCCGCTGGTGGAATGGCTCACCGGCTCCGTTGCCTTTGCCGTATTCGGCGTCCTGGGCATCATTGCGCTGGGCTACACCCGGACCCTCGTGCCGGAGACCATGGGCAAGTCATTGGACGAGGTTGGTGCCGAGATGCGCAAACGCTATGATCGATAGTGCAATTGATATACGGACTCGCATAGTTGAAATAGCAGTGCGGAATCCGGAACCTGAAGCATCGTGTTGATTGAGCTATTTTGTGTTCACGGTGCTATAGGGTAATATTTTCCCTCGTGTCATGACCGGGGTTTTCATGTAAAACCTCGGCGCGTGCTTGAACAGTATTAACCGCAGTAAATCTGAAGACTCCCCAAAAGGGCGGGTCAGGATGCGCATAACGAAAGGAGCGCCCGATGAAGGTTCGCAAGTCGCTTCGGTCGCTGAAGAAGAAGCCGGGCGCCCAGGTTATTCGCCGCCACGGTAAGGTCTTCGTGATCAACAAGAAGGATCCACGTTTCAAGGCTCGTCAGGGCTAAGATACGCTTTTTCCAACAAAAGCCACCCAAGTTGTCTTCAAGATGACTCGGGTGGCTTTTGCTATGGCCCCGATCGTCAGCCGCCGGCGGAGTGTTGGCTAAGATACGTTTGCGGAAAAACTGAATTATTGGGACGCATGCTATACATGTGGTCACTGTGGCTAAATGGATATCAGTAGCCCTCTTGATTGTGAACTTAATCACAATTGTGTGCGCTAAAAGCCTAAATCCGCAGGCAATTTCACCGATGTAGTTCCGGGAAGTTCCATCGATGTAATTGGGTGTGGCTCCGAGTGGCCTACATGTGGGGTTGGGTTGATGTCTATCCTGGTAATTCCATGGCTGTAACTACTACATGTTGTGATGGTTGCAGGTTATTGCCACAAAGTATAGTGTTATGGATGTTGCTCACCGGCGAGGAAATGCCGGGAGAGAATAATTCTAAAACGCCTCAAACAGTGCCGATTAACGGCCCACAAGAATTTCTAAGGTTAGGTTTGCGCCATGTCCATCACTCTCTACACCAAGCCAGCTTGCGTCCAGTGCACCGCTACTAAGAAGGCCCTTGACCGTGCGGGATTGGCATACAACACTGTTGATATCTCCCTCAATGACGAAGCACGTGACTACGTCATGGCACTGGGCTACGTACAGGCTCCAGTAGTAGAGGTAGGCGGCGAGCACTGGTCCGGTTTTCGCCCAGAACGCATCAAGCAGCTGCAGGCTGCCTAAGCAGCCACACACTGCGGGGTAGAGCTAAACCCCGCACCTCTTCCAGTGAGGCTAAGTAATTCCTGGAAGAAACTCGTCAGTTTCAAAGGAGGGAGTCGGCCGTGTTGGTCGTCTACTTTTCTTCTGTCACCGACAACACCCACCGCTTTGTACAAAAGCTCGGCCTACCGAATGTGCGGATTCCGCTGCGGTTAAAGGACGAGCCTTTAGTAGTTAATGAGCCTTATGTGCTGGTGTGTCCAACTTATGGTGGCGGAGTCTCACTCACTCATGAAAACAGCCGTCCTGTCCCTAAACAGGTCATCCGTTTTCTCAATGATGAACACAACCGCAGCTTGATACGTGCGGTTATCGCCGGAGGCAATAGCAACTTCGGCACCGACTTTGGCAAGGCCGGAGAAATCATCTCAGGTAAATGTAAGGTCCCGTATGTTTACCGATTTGAAATGATGGGCAATGAAGAAGACGTCCGTATCTGCCGCGGGGGCCTTTTAGACAATGCTCACAAGCTGGGGCTGCAGAAACAAGCAAGCTAAAACCTAGGCCCGTAATTACTATGTGGAATTACGTCGCGAAAAACTTTAGACAAAACTCTATTGCAAGACTCTATTGAAAGGCTGAGTGCTTTAAGTGACTCAACAATTGGGAAAGACCGTAGCTGAACCAGTCAAGACGTCTGAGAAGCTGGACTTCCACGCCCTCAACGCACTGCTTAACCTGTACGACGAAGACGGCAAGATCCAGTTCGACATGGACCGCGAGGCTGCGAACCAGTACTTCTTGCAGCACGTTAACCAAAACACTGTCTACTTCCACGACCTGGAAGAAAAGATCCAGTACTTGGTGGACAACAAGTACTACGAGCCAGAAGTAATTGAAGCTTATGACTGGGAATTCATTAAGTCCCTGTTCAAGCGCGCTTATAGCTTCAAGTTCCGCTTCAAGTCTTTCCTTGGCGCATACAAGTACTACACCTCTTACACCCTGAAGACCTTTGACGGTCGCCGTTACCTGGAGCGCTTCGAAGACCGCGTTTCTATGACTGCATTGTTCTTGGCTGACGGTGACACCGCTGTTGCGGAGAGCATGGTTGATGAAATCATGTCTGGCCGTTTCCAGCCAGCAACCCCAACCTTCCTAAACGCTGGTAAGGCACAGCGCGGCGAGCTCGTCTCCTGCTTCCTTCTGCGTATCGAGGACAACATGGAGTCCATCGGCCGCGCAATTAACTCCTCCCTGCAGCTGTCTAAGCGCGGCGGCGGCGTAGCGCTTCTTCTCAGCAACATCCGTGAGACCGGCGCTCCCATTAAGCACATTGAGAACCAGTCTTCTGGTGTTATCCCAATTATGAAGCTTCTGGAAGATGCCTTCTCTTACGCGAACCAGTTGGGTGCACGTCAGGGCGCAGGTGCTGTTTACCTGAACGCACACCACCCAGACATTTTGAACTTCCTGGACACCAAGCGTGAGAACGCGGATGAGAAGATCCGTATCAAGACCCTGTCTTTGGGCGTTGTTATTCCGGACATTACCTTCGAGCTGGCTAAGCGCGATGAGGACATGTACCTGTTTAGCCCTTATGACGTGGAGCGCGTTTACGGCAAGCCTTTCGGTGACATCTCTGTGACCGAGCACTACGCCGAAATGGTTGAAGACCCACGCATTAGCAAGAAGAAGATCAACGCTCGTCACTTCTTCCAGACTGTTGCTGAGCTGCAGTTCGAATCCGGCTACCCGTACATCATGTTCGAGGACACCGTTAATGACGCGAACCCAGTCAAGACCGGCCGCATCAACATGTCCAACCTGTGCTCTGAGATTCTGCAGGTCAACTCCCCATCAGTATTCAATGATGACCTCAGCTATGAGACGATGGGCAGCGACATTTCCTGCAACCTGGGCTCTATGAACATTGCTCTGGCAGTGGATTCCCCAGACTTCGGCGCAACTGTTGAAGCAGCTATTCGTGGTTTGACCGCAGTGGCTGACAAGACCGGCATTGATTCCGTTCCATCCGTTCGCCACGGCAATGACCAGTCCCACGCAATTGGTCTGGGCCAGATGAACCTGCACGGCTTCTTGGGCCGTGAGCACATCTACTACGGCTCTGAAGAAGGCCTGGACTTCACCAACGCTTACTTCGCGGCAGTTCTGTACGCAGCTCTTCGTGCATCCAACAAGATTGCTAAGGAACGCGGCGAAACCTTCAGCGAGTTCAAGGATTCTGAGTACGCCTCCGGTGTATTCTTCGACCGCTACGACCCAGCTGAGTTTGCGCCACAGACCGACAAGGTGAAGAACATCTTCGCGAACTCCACCGTTCACACTCCTTCTGCGGAGGATTGGGCGGACCTCAAGGCTGAGGTTATGGAGCACGGGCTGTACAACCGCAACTTGCAGGCAGTTCCACCAACAGGTTCGATTTCCTACATCAACAACTCCACCTCTTCGATTCACCCAATCGCTTCCAAGATTGAGATCCGTAAAGAGGGCAAGATTGGCCGCGTTTACTACCCGGCTCCTCACATGGACAATGAGAATCTGGATTACTTCCAGGATGCATACGAGATCGGACACGAGAAGATCATCGACACCTATGCAATCGCTACGAAGTACGTTGACCAGGGCTTGTCTTTGACCTTGTTCTTCAAGGACACCGCAACCACCCGTGACATCAACCGCGCGCAAATCTACGCATGGCGCAAGGGCATTAAGACCTTGTACTACATCCGCCTGCGTCAGATGGCTCTTGCCGGTACTGAGATCGAAGGCTGCGTATCCTGCATGCTTTAATGCTTAACCACTGTCTAATGTCCTAGTGGTGTTAGACAGCGTTAGGTCACACAGGAAAGCACAAGGCCCGAGGTAGTTCCACAAATGTGGAGCACCTCAGGCTTTTCGCTGTTTTAACTACTGGTAGAGCTGTTCTGTTTCGTCGCGGCTATCGAGCAAAATGCGACGTGAAATCTCTTGCGCCTCAACATGGTTGCGGGCAATGATTGACTCGGCGAGTTCCACATGCAGACCAGCAGTGTTGCCCACTGGGTTTCGCTTTTGGGATCCAAATACGGACTTGCCCTTCAGAATGCTTAAAAGCGATGGCGCTAACGCCACGAACATTTCGTTGTGGGACGCAGTAAAAATCAGGGTGTGGAACTTTAAGTCCACTTCCAAAGCTTCGCCTACACGCGTGGAAGGATTCTTTTCCAGTTCCAATAGCCGATGGGCCAATGCCAAGATTTCTTCGCGTTCTTGCTCAGTCGCGGAGCCCGCAGCTACCGATGCCGCAATCGGCTCAACAGCAAAACGCAACTGATTCAGAGAGCGCTGTTGTGCTGGGCGAGCCTTGTCATTGTTGAGTCGCCACTGAATCACGTTCGGATCAAAGCTCACCCAGCGTGACTGGGGGAGTACGGTCAAACCCACGCGCGGGGAAGTCTCCACCAAGCCCATGTGTTCAAGCGTGCGCATGGTTTCGCGCGCGACCGTGCGTGAGACATCGAACTGTGCCTCAATATCAGTCAGCGTGAACTTTTCCCCCGCGGCAATAGTGCCGGTAACAATGTCATTGCCAATGGAATCTAAAACGGGGTTGACCAAGGGCACGCGCCGTGGATCCGTCATGGGTGTCTTCCTTTACATTGTCGAACCCGAAATCGGGTACGTGGACCTAAACCTTCATTCCAGTATGAACTAGTCAAACCCAAGATAGGGGACTGGCCGAACAAGCGGGTCCGAATTATTCAACATCTCTATCGATGCACCAACGAGCACTCAAATTTCACGGTTGTCTCGAGCCAAGTGATTTACTCCGAAAATAGTGTGTTCCAATAGAAAAATGTTGAATGTTCTCGCAGGTCAATATAGCTAAATTTACAGTGACTTTAGCCATAGGGATTATGTCCACCCGCCCCAGCTAAGGAGCTATGTGTTGGGTATGCTTGGAGGCTGATAAAAAATTCACTTTCGAGTTAGAGCAGGTAGGTTGATTTCGTGTCGAACGAATATGACGAGTACGTCGCTAACCACACGGAACCGGTTAAAGCGATTAACTGGAACGTCATTCCAGACGAGAAAGACTTGGAAGTTTGGGACCGTCTGACCGGAAACTTCTGGCTACCGGAGAAGATTCCAGTATCAAATGACATTCAGAGCTGGAACAAAATGACCAAGCAAGAGCAGGAAGCCACCATGCGTGTGTTTACTGGCCTGACCTTGCTGGACACCATCCAAGGCACCGTCGGCGCGATTTCATTGCTGCCTGATGCAGAGACCCTGCACGAAGAAGCGGTCTACACCAACATCGCTTTCATGGAGTCGGTGCATGCGAAGTCTTACTCCAACATCTTCATGACTTTGGCATCGACTCCGCAGATTAATGAGGCATTCCGCTGGTCTGAAGAAAATGAGAACCTTCAGCGCAAGGCGAAGATCATCATGTCCTACTACGAGGGCGATGATCCGTTGAAGCGCAAGGTTGCCTCCACCTTGCTGGAGTCATTCCTCTTCTACTCAGGCTTCTACCTGCCTATGTACCTGTCTTCCCGCGCGAAGCTGACCAACACTGCGGATATTATCCGCCTGATCATTCGTGATGAGTCAGTGCACGGTTACTACATTGGTTACAAGTACCAGCAGGCCGTTAAGAAGCTTTCTGCCGAAGAGCAGGAAGAGTACAAGGCCTACACCTTCGACTTGATGTACGACCTGTACGAAAACGAAATTGACTACACCGAGGACATCTATGATGACTTGGGTTGGACCGAGGATGTAAAGCGCTTCCTGCGCTACAACGCCAACAAGGCGCTGAACAACCTGGGCTACGAGGGCCTCTTCCCATCGGATGAGACCAAGGTATCCCCAGCAATCTTGTCTTCCCTGAGCCCGAATGCAGATGAGAACCACGACTTCTTCTCTGGCTCCGGTTCTTCCTACGTTATTGGTAAGGCAGAAGACACCACCGATGACGACTGGGACTTCTGAGACCCCGTAGCTTGCTCGAGGCCCGAAAGGGCTGATGGGAGGCCCGGACCTGCAGGTTTCTGCAGGTCCGGGCCTTTTTTCGTGCCTCCATCCGAAGGACAGAGGAGAGCACAGATGAACATCAGTACCCGTTCGGCATGGCACACGGGTGGCACGGACACACCTTCCACCCGAGAGCGGACGCCTTCACACACGCGATTTTGGTGGAGGAGCACCCACAATGTCGTGCCACTTCGTGCCACTGACGACCACCGCGAGGCGGCAAAACCCGAGGCCAGAAGCGGTTTCGAGGAGGCAAGAAGATCTAGTGGCACGAAGTGGCACGACCGTCCGCTCCAGTCCGTTCGAGGCGACTGGAGGACACGATGAGCGCGACGACGAAGGAGAAGAAGGCGTCTCCACGAGAGGCCTGGGGGAGCCTGCGCAAGCTCCCATCCGGTCGATGGCAGGCGCGCTACCCCGGCCCGGACGGTGAGACCCATACGGCGCGAACCGAAGACGACAAGGCCCTGACGTTCCAGACCAAGACGGACGCCCGAACCTGGCTGTCTAGTGTGCACACGAAGATCGCGCTCGGGACGTGGGAGATACCAGAGGTCCAGGCCACACGCCGACGTGCCGAAGCCGAGGCAGAAGCTGCTCGCACGATCGGCTTCACCGAGTACGCCGACCGCTGGATCGAGATGATCCGCACCCAGCCAAATCGCAGCGGCAAGATGCGCTCCGAAGGAACAATCCGTTCCTACAAGGGCAAGGTCAACGGCTACCTCATTCCCGAGTTCGATGACACCCCCATTCGAGACATCGACAAAGAGCGGATCCGGCTCATGACCGACAAGCTGGACAAGATCCCTTCCCCACTCAATCCCAAATCGAAGTTCAACGGAGTCACACGCCCGGTGCTCATCGTTCTCATGATGATCCTGCGGCAGGCCGCCAGAGACGGCATCATCGCCAAGGAACCGGACGTGCCCATGCCTCGGCAGAAGCCTGTTCGCCATGATGCCGACCACGACCCCGGTGAAGACGTGGCGACCCCGGCACAGGTCGAGGCTCTCTACGATGCCATGCCCAAGCGGTGGGCCATCGCGGTCTTGCTGGCCGCTTGGTGCCAGCTGCGACGCGGGGAGTGCCTGGGCTTGCAGCGTCGCGACATCGAATGGCGCCCCGATGGCAGTGCCATCCTCCACGTACGCAGGCAGCTCAACGCGAACACCGGGGACTTTACCGATCCGAAGAGTGAAGCGGGCAAGCGGTCTCTGAGCGTGCCACGGATCATGCGTGATCGCCTCTGGGAACACCTGCGCGACTACGTAGCGAAGGAGGCCAAGGCTCCAGTGATCGCGGCCAGCGTTCAAGGCAGCGTGCCGCTGTCGAACACCCGCTGGTGGAACGTCTGGAGCGAGGCGAAAGACGCCGTGGACGTCATCGACTCAGGGTTCCGATTCCACGACCTACGGCACACCGGCCTCACGATCTTCGCGCAGGAGGGAGCAACGCTCGCCGAGCTGATGAGACGGGGAGGCCATTCGGACATGCGCGTCGTGCTTCGATACCAGCACGCCACGATGGCCCGCGACCGTGAACTCGCAGACCGGATGAGCGATCGCGTGGAGGCTCATCTCCGCAAGAAGGAAAACGGTGAAGCCGCGTCATCTCCGGACGGCGATGGACACCTGTGAGGGGAAAGGACCCTGCTCGCTGGAAGGAACCATCATGGACCAACGTAAACGACCCGATGAGTCCGCGCAGACCCTGGTATCGCTCGCCAACGCGGCGGACCAACTAGGGATCTCCGTCAAGACACTACGACGGCGGATCTCCGATGGAACTATCCATGGGTATCGAGTCGGACGCTTGATCCGGGTGGACCCGGAAGAGCTTCGGCGAAGTCTGATCATCGAGATGCCATCGGTTAGATGATGCACAGAGACGGGGTGAGCGTACATGCTCACCCCGTCTTCGCTGCCACGATCTGGTTATTCCACGTCTGATGCGGTATCGACGTCGGCCGCGATCGCGGCGAGAAAGGTGGAGGCCTGCTTGGCTAAGGCGATCTCACGCTCGCGGGAGACTCCCGCAGTTTCGAGGTCGGCGGGAAGCTGATTCTCGTCGACCAGTCGGGGAAGCTTTGCGCAGAGGACCGCCGCCCGGTGGAGCACGCCGACCGGGGAACCGGCTTGTTCCCAGGCACGGACGATGCTCTGCCGGAGCACATCCGCACCTTCGGTATCGAGAGCCCCGATGCTGTCGAACCCCACGTGCCGGGAGAACGCCCTGCTGGCGAGATTACGTGCGACTTCCTCGTCTCGGGCCGTTGCGAAGTCCATGCCTCCGACTCTAGGGCACCCACCGCTCACCGGGTAGTGTTCCGCTCCGATCCCCGGCAGCGCGAGGGGCTGAGCGTTCTACATCGTCGCGCCGACCACGGGCGCGTTCCTTTGCTCGCACCACGATCAGCGTGACCAGGCTGATCGGTCCCATGATGAGGAACTTCAACGCCGACCACACGTACACGAGGAAGACCAGGTGCAGGAAGCCGGGGCCGCCGTGCTCGATGGTGGTGGTGGCCCACTGCGCGATGGCGAGATAGGGAGCTGCGATGAGCATGGCCGGCACGCCCCACTTCAAACCCGCACGGGTGCGGATCAGGTCGAGCACGATGTTGCTGGGCAACCAGGCCCGCAGGATGCCGCGGGTACGGATGCTGGTGACGAGTATGGCGCGGAGCATGGCTCAGTCCTCCCAGGAGGCGACTCATCTTCGGGAGGGACGTGCCGGGGGCCGGTTCCCCTGGACTGTCAACCACCGCATCCAGCTGGTGCGGCAGCGTAGCTAACTTGTATCGCCTAGATCACATCCTACCAATCCGGGCTGACACAGGGAAGTGCGACTGCGGCCAACCGGCTTATCGGTGCGCCGACCCCTTGCTGCGTACCTGCCCTCGAGAGGGAGGTCAGGATCATGCCAGAACACATCGAGGGACAGTTCGCGTTCGACTTCGACGAGATGGCCCGCGAGGAAGCACGTGCACGCCTGGACGAATGGGGCGGTGCACCGCTGGGGTTCACGCGGGACTACTTCCCGCCCGCGCAGCTTGATGAGGCGTTCGAGCACTGGAAGTTCCTCAACGGCTCCATGGGCTCGTGGAAGCGCAGCCACATGTGGCACCGGGAAGGCTGGAACGGGACCGGCACCGAGTTCGGCGGGCACCGCGGCGAGATCTTCGAAGCCGAGCTCGGCCCCGAGGACGGTCACGAAGGCCCCGGCGGAATGCTGGAGCAGATGATCTGCGAGCCGTGCGAGTGGCACGTGATCGGCGACGAGAACTCCGTCATCGAGCAGTGGCACGATCACGCGGTGCCCGGTTGGCGTGACCTGCCTGTTCTACCGGCGACGATCCGTGTCCGAGATGGCGGCTCGAGCCTGTCGAAGCTGGCCATGAAGTGGATCACCGAGCGCTACCCGCAGCACATGCAGGTTCCCGGCGCGCCGATCATCACCGAGCGCGGGCCCTACGGCACCCGGCATGTGCACCATTACTCGCCGTGGGGCGGCTACGACCTCTCCCACACCGCACTCGAACGCCCCGCCGCACCTCAGGTGCCCTCACGGGCACCGCGACGTGAGCTGCCGCCGTTCGTACCGGCCTCGCAGCCCGGGCAGTCCAGCCCGGCAGGCCGTGCCCTGTCCCAGTGAGACGAGCATACGAGGAGGGCCGGAACCGAGATCGGTTCCGGCCCCCAGACTGTGCGGCGGGTGGGTCAGGTCAGTTCACCGGTCTCGGGGTCCAGCCGAGCGTAGAAGTCCTCCTCAGCCTGTTCCCGGCGGGCGACGTCGGAGACGACGAAGGCCACGAAGTCGGCGTCCCGGTCGGTGATCGCGGCGTCCTCGATCGGCTCGGCCTGTTCCTCGCCGGGCCAGATCGTCTGCCGGGTCGGTCGGTCTCGATCCAGCCGGGTTCCGGACGCGGCGACCCAGTCGCGCAGCCGCTGCCGGGAGTCCGCGAAATCGCGTAGCCAGCCGATCGGTGCCGATCCGTTTTGCTGCGGGTCGTAGGCGCAGAGCCAGTGGATGTGCAAGGCGCTCAGCTCCCAGACCAACTCGGGGTGACGATGCCAGTGCGGCGGGATCACCGCGGCCGGGAGCCCGAAGGCGTGGCGCAGCCAGTCCACCCACCGGTTGAGCTCCAGCCAGGCCTCCTCGGCCTGCTCGGCGGTCAGCAGGTTCCAGTTCACCGGCCCCGGCGGCTCGTCCAGGGCCGCGGGCCCGTCACTGGGCGGGGTGGGCAGGTCCTCGGGTTCGGGCTCGTCCAGCTCGGGGACTTCTTCCGGGCCGGGGGTGATGTCGTCGTCATCCATGAGGGTTCCTCCTACTGGCCCATCGCGACGGTCTCGGGCTGCTGGGCTGGGCGCTCGGGGGCCTCGAAGGCCTGCGCCCGCTGGGCGGTGACTTGCTCCTGGGTCAGGCCCTCATCCCGTGGGGTCCGGTCGACGGTGTACGTCGAGCGGGCGGCGTCGTGGCCGATCTTGCGGGCGACGAATTCTTCGCCACCGACCTGGCGTCCCTCACGCTCGTAGGTATAGGGGCGTACGTATCCGTCGGCGACGAAGCGGTCGCCCTTGGCGAAGGCTTCTGCGGCGTGTTCGGCGCTCTTGCGGTAGACGACGAGATCGTGAAACGACGGCTCGAGCTGTGTGAACGTGCCGTCTTCCTCGCGTCGGTAGTGTTCGATTCCCATCCGGGCGTAGAACCGGGCGACGCCTTGCTGCCCATAGGTCAGTTTGGGGTCCGTGGCGATGAACCCCGAGACCGATGTGCCGGTCTTCATGGCCATGATCCGGCCTCCTTCCTGTGTGCCTGGCGATCAGAACCTCTGCTCGCTGCTGGCAGACAGGTGCACGCCCCGTCCGGTAGTCCTCGGAGGCCAGCGGGGCCGGCTACAGGCGACGGTCGAACCCGCCTGCGGCACTTGAGCGCGATGCCTCCGGTATCGGGTCCGGGGTCCGGGACGGATCGGCTTTGACCCCGAGTGCGGGCCGATGAGCGCGCACTGCCTCGACCGTCAGTTCCCGGCCGCGATCCTGCCCGGTCTGTGGCTGCCCGGGCTGTTGCTCGGGGTTGTTCTTCCGGGTGGCGGCCAGCTTCTTCTCGACCTGTGCGAGGTTCTGCTCCGCCTCGGCCAGGGCCTCGGTGTGCCGGAAGGGCTTGCCGATGCGCTCTTGGGCCTCGGCCAGGGACTGCTCGGCCTCGGCCAGGTCGGATCGGGCGCGCTCCAACAGGGTGGGGATGCCGGAGACTCGGTTCTCGATGCGCTGGATCACTCCCGCCCCGCCGGCCAGGAACGTCTCTCGTCCGACCACGGTGGCGCTGCGTGGGACATCGGCCAGGGCGATTTCGACCGAGGGCTCATCCCCCAAAGACGGGACCGTGGCCACGGTGATGTCGAAGCCGCTGATCTGCCCGAGGGTTCCGTAGTCGCGGCCGATGTGCTTCGGCGCCCACGTCACACCTTCCCGGTGCGCCCACTGGGCGAGGGCATGGCCGGCGTCGGTGCGCGAGTCGTAGCTGTGTCCGGCCAGCGTGATGCGGAAATTCTCTCCCGAGGTGTCGGTGACCTGGCCTGCGGCCTGTTCGAGACCGGTGATCTCCTCCTCGTGCCGGGTGATGTCCTCGCGGGCGCGGAGGCGGGTGTGTTCGAGCATGGACTCGTTTCGGGAGTGGGCGCGCTCGAGGCGGTGCAGCTTGGCGACCTCGGCCTGGATCGTGGAGTGTTCCAGCAGTAAGGGGTTGCCGGAGCTGATCGCTTTGGCCTCGGCGGCTGAGAGCTCGGCGGAGTCGATTTCTTCGACCTCGCGGACATCGAGGGACCCGCGCATGATCTGGGAGATGAACTTCGCTTTGCGCTCCACGGCCTGCCACATGTACGCGTCGAAGCTCTTCTCGGTGACCAGGCGCACCACCCCGACTTCCGGGTTCTGGTTGCCCTGGCGCAGGATGCGGCCCTCGCGTTGGGCGATATCGGAGGGCCGCCAGGGGCAGTCCATGTGATACAGCGCCACCGCGCGTGCTTGGATGTTCGTGCCGACCCCCATTTTCTGGGTCGATCCGATGAGCACCGCGACGTGCCCGGCCCGGGCTGCGGCGAAGAGTTGGGCCTTGTCGATATCAGACTTGGCTTCGTGGATGAAGCGAATCGACTCGCCGGGCATCCCGCGCAGCACCAGTTGAGCGGCCAGCTCGTCGTAGGCGTTCCACTGATCGGGGTTCGGGGTGCCGATATCGGCGAAGACCAGCTGCAGCGCCCCACGGGCCGCGGCCGGCTGCCCGGTGGCCGGGTCGAGGTATTCGTTGTCGCGGGTCTGCTCCCAGACGCGGGCGATCGTATCGGCGGCCACATCGACTTTCGTCGGCCCGGTGGGCTGATCGTCGAGGACCAGGCGGATGTCCAAGGCTGCCTTGCGGCCATCGGTGCTGATGGTCAGCATGTTGTCCTCACGCGGCGTCACCAAGCGGGCGGCGACTTTCTCGGCCCGGTCACCTAGGTCGGCGACGAAGTCTTCGAGCTCGGCGGTGGGCTGGACGACCTCCGTGGACGGGGCGCGGGAGCCGTCGTCGCGCTCAGCGATATCGGGCACCGGAAGCTGGAGGTCCTCGGCGGTTTTCACATCGGCGAAGGTGGACCACATGCGCAGCATCTCCGGGACGTTGGTGAACCGGGAGAACCTGGTTTTGAGCCGGAAGCTGCCGGTCGGGGACATCTCCATGTCCGTGCTGGTCTCACCGAAGGTGGCCGCCCACGCATCGAAGGCCTGCACACCGGCCGTGTCGAGCAGGTCCGGACGCAGGTACTTCTGCATTACGAAGGCCTCGGTGATGCTGTTCGAGATCGGGGTGGCCGTCATCCCGGTCACCACCCGGTCCTTGCCCTGGTCGCGCAGATAGGTCAGCTTCATGTCCAGGTCACTGGCGCGCCCGGAGCCCTCGATCGCGGCATCGGAGATGTTGGACTCCGTGGCCAGGTTCTTGTACATGTGCAGTTCGTCGATGACGAGGTAATCGATGCCTGTGTCCTCGAAGCACACTCCCACGTCGCGGCTGGTGTCCAGGCGTTCCTTGAGCTTGTTCTCCAGGTTGACCAGCTTGCGCTGGATGCGTTTGACGCTCATCGCATCACCGGCCTCGGCGTTTTCCAGCACGCGCCGGAGGTCGACCACCTGTCCGCGGATGTAGTCCTGCTGAGTGCTCTGACGCAAGGGGATCTTTGAAAACGCCGATTGCGTGAGCAGGATGCCGTCCCAGTCGTTGGCCGCGGCGCGAGCAACGAAGGAGCGACGCTTATCGGCGGTGACGTCCTTGCTCGACGCAGCGAGAATCCGGGCCTGCGGGTAGATCTGCAGCCACTCGGAGCTGAACTGGGCGAGCATGTGGTTCGGGATGACGATCAGCGGCTTGCTGATCAGTCCCATCCGGCGCATCTCCATCGCGCCCATGATCGCCTCGGCCGTCTTCCCGGCTCCGACCTCGTGGAACAGGCCGGTGGAGGGTTCGGCGATCATCCGCGCGACCGCGGCCCGCTGATGCGGGCGCGGGGTGAACGTCTCCGCCATCCCCGGCAAGCTCAGGTATTCCCCGGCCATGGAGTAGTCGCGTAGCACGATGTTGTTGAACCGGGTGTTGTACTCATCGACCAGGCCCTTGGCCCGCTCGGGGTCTTCCCACACCCATTCGGCGAACCGGGCCTGCATCGTCTCGGCCTTCTCCTGAGCCGCGGTGGTCTCGGTGGCGTTGAGGACCATCTGGGGTTTGCCGTCAGGGCCTTCGATCTCGTCTTTGACGATGATGGCCTTCTGTTCCATCAGCGCTTGGGCGATGGCTGGGGCCGGACGGCGTTCGGTGCCCCATTCGCTGGTCGCCTGCAGCCCGGACCGGCCCCCGCGGACGTCCCACATGCCCGGCAGCGGATTCTCGACCCGGACCTGCTCGGTGCGCAGGATCTCTGCGAGGAACTGCTGGTGAATGGCGGGACTGATCCACACGGCCCCGAACCGGGCCGTGATGTCCTCGACGCCGAGGTCCTCGGGCTGCACGTCGGTCAGCGCCTCGACGTTAGTCTGGAAGTCCGGGTCCTCGGCGGCGCGGTCCTTGGCCTGGGCGAGTTTCGTGCGCACATCGCCGCTGAGGTATTCCGGGGCATGGACGAGGGCGTCGGTGACTGGGTCGGTGTAGACCAGCCCGGTCAGCGCCTGCCGGGTCTCGGTCTCGTCCATGCCGAGCATGTCCGCGATCAGCGGCAGGTCGATGCCACCGGTGCGATCCAGACTCAGAGCGACCGCGTCGGCCGGGGTGTCGGCACCTTGGACCTCCGCGCGTGGGGCGACGACCCGGCGGGAGAGGATCGTCGCGGGGCTCGCGGTCTGGGTGGAGTCGTCGAATTCCTCCAGCGCGGTCACCAGTGCGCCGAAGGGATCTGAGCGCAGCAGCCGCAGCGGGGTGGGCATGATGCGGGCGTGGGTCTCCTCACCGGCGTCGTTGGTGCGTCCGGTCCGCCGCCAGGAGAAGCGGTTCAAGGGCCCAAAGGTGCCGAGGTATTTCTGGTAGTCCCGTCGCAGGCTCTCCCGGGCCGTGGTGATCTCCTCGGTGTCATCGGCGGTGGCGGCTTCGAGCTTGAGCAGATGCGTGGCCGAGTCCCGCAGTCCCAGCAGGGCGGTCATCTCCCGGGTCGCGTTCTTCGGCACCTTCAACGGCTCCAGGGAACCACCGTTGATCGTGGCGAATCCTCCGTCGTCGGTGGCCAGAATGGTTCCGTCCCACGTCCGCGGTGCGCTGCCGGTGGCGGCCACCGCCGGTGCCTGCCCGACCGGGGTGGTGCGCGCGGTCATCGTCTGGCCTTTACGGCGGGCGGTGAAGGTGATCTGCTCCAAGGTCGTGCGCAGATCCTCGGCGACATGGTCGAGGTCGCCGTCGGCCCGAAGGCTCTCGGCGCCATACATGCCCTGGCTGATGCTCATCGTGCCCAGCACGTGCTCGGGGTGGGTGTCGAAGTAGCCGTTAATCTTGATCTCTTGCCCGTCGAGAGTCACGGGAGTGACGGTCTCCCAGAGGTCATCGGCCGGCGGCTGGTCTTCGTCACGGCGGCGGAAGATCAACACGTCGGTGATCGCCTCCGTCCCGGCGGTGCGCTGATGGGTGCCGGTGGGCAGGCGCACAGCGCCGACGAGGTCGGCCAGCAAGGCCATCTCCCGCCGCGCGCCTGGGTTCTGGGCATCGAGGGTGTAGCGCGAGGACAACACCGTGACGAGCCCGCCGGGGCGGGTCGCGCGTAGGGACTTGAGGATGAAGTGGTTGTGGATCGACTGCCGGGTGGGGTTATCGACCGGATCGTGGAGGACGATCTTGCCGAAGGGGACGTTGCCGATCATCGCATCGAACTGCCCGTGGGCGGGGCGGGTCTCGGCGAAAGACTCCGCTCGAATGTCCGCGTGCGGGTAGAGGTGGCGGCTGATGCTGGCGGTGACCGGGTCCAGTTCCACGCCGGTCATGCGTGCATCCGGTGGGGCCAGGCCGATGAATGTGCCGGAGCCGGAGCCGGGTTCGAGGACCTCTCCGCCGGTGAAGCCCAGCGAGGTCATGGCCCGCCAGAGCTCGGGGGCGACCAACGGAGACGTGTAGTGGGCGTTGAGGGTCGTGCGGGCCGCATCGTCCCACTCCTGCTCCGAGAGCAGAGCGCGCAGTTCCTCGCGCTGCTCGGCCCACTGGTCGTTGCGCGGATCGAAAACTTCCGGGAGGGCACCCCAGCTGGACCAGCCGGCCAGCACGGCCTGTTCCTGTTCGGTGGCCGGGCGCTGCTCCTCGTCCAGGACGCGGGCCAGTCCCAGGGCATCGAGGTTGGCGCTGTAACGTGCCCGGGCACCGGAGGGCACGCCAGGATGGGTGCGCGGGTCGAACCGCGGCGCGGTGGGAGTTAGTGGACTTCGCGCAGGAACCGCACGCTCGCGGCCTCCGTCAGTACCTTCTCGTGCTCCTGGGCGTACTGGCCCGGGATCTCCGCTGCGATCAGGCCCTCGAGGAACCACACCGGCAGGGCCCAGTCCTTGGCTTTCTCCTCCAGCTCGGCTGTCGGCGGGGCCAGGTCCGGGGAGTCCTGAATCCTCTCGGCCCAGCTGACCAGATTCGAATCTGCTGGCCGGGTCTGCTCCCACTCCTCGCGGGCTTCGTCGATCGACAGGCTCGGATCCTGCATCCAGACCAGCTCGTCCATCACGACCTCCTCCGCGATCCGTCGTGCCGTTATTCGGCGCGAGACCTCCTGTAGGTACCTCCCATTCTCTCGCGAAGAGCCCGCCATCGCCAGAGGGGCGAAGCGACCGGTCTCGATCTGGATCGTCAGTTCCACGATCTGGGTCGCGATCTGCTCGCCCAGCTCGGTGAAGAACGTCTCCTGATCCTGGATCTCCTCCAGCCGGTGCGGGGCGTGGCGACGCCAGTGCTCCAGGGCTTTCGTTCCGTAGTGGTTCATCGGTGGCCTCGGCTTCCTGTTCGTCGGTCTCAGCCGGTGTGTTGGTCTCCGGGCTGGTGCGGTCGTTCTCGATCTGTTTTGCCGCCTCGGTCTCCGAGGTGCCCCACAGGTCGAACTCCAGCTGTCCCGGGGCGGGCTGGCGGCTACGCCGTGCCATCGCGGTCTCCTTCCAGCACACCCGCCGGTATCTCGCGCCCGTTCAGGCACAAACGCATCGGGGGTGGGTGCATCTCAGGTGTCAGGGGTGGTCTCGAGCAGGGCCTCGATCTCGGCCCGATCCGTCTTCAGCTGCGCCCCGTCGGTGCGGTCGGGCCAGCGGCGCAGGTCCGTGATGATCGGCGGGGCCGAGCGCAGCAGCGTCACCGCGGTCCCGAAGGGCAGCAGGCGGATCCGCTCGGGCGGCAACACCGCGACCCGGCGGATGGAGCGCTGGGAGGATCGAGATCCGTGATCGCCGAGGGTGACACTGTCGGTGAACTCATCCCGCTCGCCGATCAGGTTGGACAGGTCTTGGAGGTCCTTGCTGTTCGACGCCCCGCCCAACAGGAGTTTGACGATCGCGGCGTCCCAGATGGCGTTGGCCTGATGCTCGTTCCACTTATCCCGAGCCTGGGCCAGGGACTGCAGGACCGGCATCGTGGTGATCCCGGTACCTCCGCCCTCAGCCATGAGCGTGGGCAGCGAGGGCAACGGCGCCAAGTTCGCGATCTCGTCCAGGGCCAGCAGCATCGGCGGGTCCAGCCGGGCTCCGGGAGCCCGTGCTGCCATCCGCCGGGCGGTCTCGATGAGGTCTTCGACCAGTGCTGCCACCAGTGCGGCACTGGCCCCGGCTCCGGCGCCGGTGGCCAGCAGGTAGAGGGTGCCGGACTCGCGGAGGAACGCCTCCGGGTCGAAGTCCTCCCCGTCCCGGGGTGAGACGGCATCGAGGACCCGCGGATCGGCCAGGGCACTCAGCGACAGGCTCACGCCCTGCCAGATGGAGTCGCGGGTGCGCGGGTCGGCATCGATCATCGACTGCAAGGAATCCGCCCACCCTCCGGCAGCCTGCGGCGAGTTGGTCAGGATCGCCACCGCGTCGCTGGCGGCACTGGGATCCAGGGTCCAGCGGAACAGTTCCTCCGGTGGCCGGGCGTCGATGGCGGCGGCGTGCAGCAGGGCCTGCAGGGCCGAGCGGGTCTTGCCCTCCCAGAATCCTCCGCCTTCCACACCGCCCGAGCTCAGCCCGGTCGCTGCGGCCAGCCCGTTGGCGCGGATCATCGCCGTCAGCGGGTCCGCGCAGCCGCGAATCGGCGACCACCGCAACCCGGCCGGTAGGCTCTCGGCGAGGTGCTGGGGGTCGAAGACCGCGACCGGGCCGATGCGCTTGCGCGCCCGCAGGGTCGCGGTGAGGTTGTCCGGGCGGGTGCTGGTGGTCACCACCGCGCCCGGGGCATCGAGGATCGTGTTGATGACCACGTGCAGGCCCTTGCCGGACCGGGGCGGGCCGATGAGCAGGAGGGAGTCTTCGACCGAGGCCCAGACCTGCTTGCCGTGCGAGGTGCCCAGCAGGTAGCCCACATCCTTCGGGGCCGGGTTCTCCAAGGACGGGCGCAGGTTCCCAGCCCGGCCCAGCAGAGCCTTCGGCGAGGTCGCCTGGGCCAGATCCTGGCGGGTGGCGACCCCGGCCAGACGCCTCGGGTCCTTCTCGACCTGCTGGGTGCGACGGCGGATCAGCGACCACACCCAGGTGATCGCCGCCGCGACCGTGGAGAGCAGTAGGGCCGCGACCAGCCAGTACACGATCGCGTTGAGGTCCTCGGCCTGCAAGGCGACACCGGGATTGGTGGGGTGGATGAGGACCAGCGCCCCGGCGGCCGGTCCTGCTTCCGGTGCAGGGCTGCCGGTCAGCAGTGCGGTCAGGGAGCCGGCCAGGCGCAGGACCAGGGCCACGGCGAACAGGCCGATGAGCCCGATGATCGCGAAGGTCGTCAGCTCATCGCCCATGGAGCCGGTCTGGCGTCCGGCCGGGGAGCTCACGAGATCTCCCGCACGACCAGCGCCTTCGAGGTGCGCCCGAGCAAGATGACCTCGCTGATGCCCAGGCCCTCGATGAGGTCGCGGTCGAGCTGGACCCGAGCGTCCCCGGTCTCGGTGGCCTCGACCTGGCCGGTGACCACGGCCACGGCGAGGGCCTCACCGGGTGCGAATCCCATCCGCGTCGCCGTGACCTCCACCGTCTCGGCCTGCCCGACATGGGCCGGTGCCGCGACCTCCTGCCCGTCGTCCTCGCGGGTGGTCTCCACGGCGGGGTCGGCCTCGGCGTCGGGGTCGAGGGGGTCCGGGGCGGGGGTGCGGCGGATGATGGCCGGGACGATGTCGGTGAAGGCGGTCCCGTCGTTCTCGTGGACTTCGACCCGCACCGGGAACGCGCGGTCGTTCGAGGCGAGGTCGATGATCTGCGGGAACGCACCGCGTCGCCACACTCCGGGATCGGGTGGGGGCGGCAGGGGCGTCTCGTCGACCGTGACGGTGATCGTCCCGTCATCGTTGACGTTCAGCATGACGGTGGGCATGGACACCGGGGGCAGGCTGGGGCTGGGATTCTTGCTCATGCAGGCAGGTGCACGCCGGCGCGACCAGGGCCCCACCGAAGCCGCATTCGGAACCGTGGCGGGCAGCAATCAGGCCCGCCAGGAAGAGTCCTGACGGGCCTGCGCGGTTAGAGGCGGTGGCTGGGCGGGGCGGGGCCGGGTCCGGCGCGGCCAGTGGCATCGAAGGATTCCGTCCGGAGGGTCTGGGCCCGCACCGACTGCGCCCAAGCGCGGGCGTGGTCGATAAGCTGGTCGACGTCGGCGGCTTGGACCCTGCCGCTGGCGTGCGTGCTCCACTGATAATCACCGGCCGGCTGGCGGGTTCTTTCTTCGGCCTTCCAGGACCAGGAGGTCGGCAGCCGGTCGGGATCGGACCAGTCCGTGCCGGTGTAGTGCTCCTCGATGGCGAAGCGGGCATGACTCTCGCCATCTGGGTAGAGGACGAAATGCCCGGCTCCGAACGTCTCGGGGTCTTCGTCTTCGAGGTCGATGAACCGGGAGTAGTCGCGTTTGATCTGCTCCAGTCCCGTACTGAGCCGTTTCATGTATCCGGTCAGGCGTTCCCGGTCTGCATCGTAGGTCGGGCTTGGGATGGCCTCATCTGAGGGGGCGGAGCTAGGGTTGATTATCTCTAGGGGCACATCTTCTTGACTGAAGTTCATGCCTCTCAGGTGCGTCCGCCCGCCTTGTCCGCTGGGGTCCACTGTTGTTAGGAATCCTGGCAGATCGTCGCGACTCCTGAAGTCGCGGGGCGATACTGCTCACCGCGGTTGAGGGTACCCTGGAACTGCCCGGTCCTGGCGAACCCGCGCCTGTGTCCTACGCCGCTGGCCGTCTGGCTTCGATGAGGTGGCGGGTGGAGTGGGCGATGAACGGGCCGTCCTGCTGGATCAGGTCGTGGAGGTCGCAGAGACGATCGTGGTACTTCTCCACGGTGAAGCCGGGCACCCACCAGATCACCTTGCGCAGCAGATACACCATGGACGCGACATCATGGATCTCGATGCGCAGCCTCGACGTCTTCACGTCGACGATCTCCAGGCCCGCGGCCTGGGCTGCGGCGGTCTCGTCGTCGGGGTGGCGTCCTCGCCGCGCAGCCGGTTGCGGGCCGAGGAAGAACTCGAACAGCTCGAACACGCTCGCCGGCCCGACGTGCTGGGCGAAGTAGGTGCCACCGGGGCGGAGGATCTGGGCGATCTCCTCCCACCAGATCGTGGCCGGGTGCCTGCTGGTGACCAGGTCGAACGCCTCGTCTGCGAACGGTAGCGGGGGTTCGTCCGGATCGGCCACCACGACCACACCGCGGGGATGTAGCAGGCGGGTGGCTTTCGCGACGTTTGGCAACCAGGATTCGGTCGCGACCGCAGTGGTGGGAAACGTCTTGGCTTCGGCGAGGACTTCACCGCCGCCGGTCTGGATATCCAGCGACGCCGTGGCCCTGCTGAGCCGGTCGGCAAGCTGCCGTGCATAGCCCCAGGGCGGGCGCTCCTCAGCGGCCCGCCCCTCCAGCCAGGAGAAATCCCACCCAGACACGTCGGCGCAGGCCCCGGCTTCGATCAGGGAATCGAACGTGTTAGCCATGGGGCACATTGTTTCAGACAACGCGGCAACCTGAGCGCGATCACCACCGCTCTTCGACGAACTGGAACCAGCGGGTACGGGGTCAGGATGAGACCTCGTCTTCGGTGATCTCGATGATCGTTCCATCCAGGATGCGTCCGTTGACCTGCACCTCGATCCGGTGCGGGCCGGGATGGATCGTGCGCACCGAGACGTGCCCGAACCGGTGCTCGCGTGAGAAACGCGCCGGCTGGCCCGCCGGCAGATCGCGCACGGTCAGCTTGAACACCTTGCCCGACTTCGGGCCGCGAGCCCCCTGGTAGTGAATCACGTAGTCGATGGCCGCTCTCGTGGCTTCTTCGGCTTGCAGGGTGAAGCTGATCGTGACCGCATCGCCGATCGCGATGCTCGCCGGCGTGCAGGTGAAGTCAGTGATCTCGATCACCGCGTCCGGATCGAACCCGAGGATCTCCATCGCCTCTGGGCGCCCGCGCTTGATGAGCGTGCGCAGGCCATGACGCACTACGAAGTCACCCTGCGTGGTGCTGGCCGCCCACCGTCTGGCGGTCTCGAGGACGAGGTCGGGGTGGTCTTTGGCGATGTCGTTGAGATGGTTCGCCACCGACCGGCGCACATACAACGACTCGTCATCCACGAGAGCATCCAGCAGCTCCAATGTGGGTGTGGGATCGGCGATGAATCCGGCGAGGCGCCTGCCCCAGGGCAGCCGCGGACGGGTGCCCTCGGAGACGAGCCGGCGCACGTGCTCGTCCGGGTCACGCGTCCACGCCCGCAGGTACCCCATCGTGGTTTCGTACTGGGCGTCGATGAACGGGCGGATCGCGAACTCCGCCGTGTACCGGGAGGTCAAGGCCGCCAGTAGCGGCAGACCGATATCGGGTCGGTCCAGCATCGTCTGAGCAATGTAGGCGTTAACGGCCATCGATGCCCAGTCCTGGAGACCTCCGCGATCGAGGGCGCCGCGAATCATCCGGTCGGCGTCCTCGGGCGAGGGCGGCGTTGTTTTCGTGAGAGCGCAGGCGATCCAGTCCAGCCGGGCCATCAGCTCACGCTCATCGAGACCATCAATCGCGAGCTGTTCGAACGTTGCCCGCTCGAATGATGCCGAAGCACCAGCGAGTTCACTGCCGAGACGTTCGATGAGGCCCGGAGAGAGTTCCTCCTTGAAATCCGCCAATGCGCTTTACCTCTCTTTGGCACGGCCACAATTCCCCTGATGACTGCCGACTGGCCCTCGTTCTTGCGGCCCTCTGCTCGCTGGTTGGACGGGTCTACGGACGAGTGCTGCTCGTTCATGAGACCTCACCGCGCGCTATCGGCCCTAGTCTGCCGGAGAACCTCGCACGCGCGGCGGAGGCGCGCTTGACAGAGCACGCCAGGTTACAGGGAGACGAGGACGATGCTGATCAGAAGGGTTCGTGAAGCTTAGAACTGAGATCGTCTGACCGGGATGGGGTTCTCAATTATCCGCGAAGCCCTTCACAATCTTCGCCGGACTTCCAGGTGCGGTTGCTTCGTCTGGGTTTCCGCATCTGAATCTTACGCCTCATGTTTGTTTTATCTATCGCGGCAAGATCCGCAGTCATTTCAAAGTGGCAATCAGCGTGTCCCGGCGTTGCCGGTGTGACTGCTCAGATCATCCAGTGGGCGTGTTCGACGCCTGCTCGCGAGTGGTCAGAAGGGCCAGCACCACCAGTGCGGCCGCCACAGCGAATACTGCGCTGGCCGTTGCGACTGCCTGGTGGAAGCCGGGGAGAAAACCGTTGGTGCCTGCGATCATGGCACCGAGCACCGCTATGCCGAAGATGCTCCCGGTCTGGCGGGCTGCGTTGATGACGCCACCGGCCACACCAGTGTGCGAGGGTGGAGCCGCCGCCACGGCAGCGGAAGTAGCGGCGGGCATGGTGAATGCCATACCGAATCCTGCGATGAAGGACAGGACAGCGATCAGCGGGTAGGGCGTAGTCGCGTTCAGAACGATCAGGCTTCCGAAACCCACTGTTCCGATGAGCAGTCCGATCAGCATCGTCGGGAATGGTCCGATACGGGCGGCAACACGCCCTCCCAATGGGGAGGCGATGACCGCACTGCAAGCTTGGGGTGCCAGTGCTAGACCGGCGATGAGCGGGTCGTATCCACGGTACGTCTGGAAGTACAGCGACAGCACGAACAACTGGCCGAAGAAGCTGACGTTGAGTGCGAAACCGACGAGGGCTGCGACCGTGAAGCGAGGTTTTCGGAACAGCACGATGGGCAGCATCGGATCGGGATGGCGACGCTCAACCCAGACGAACACGAGGACGAGGACAACGCCGAATAGGAGCAAGCCCAGCCGGACGGGGCTCCACCCCTGCTCACCTGAGGTGATGACAGAGTAGGTGATCGCCACGAGTGCGGCGATGGAGATCACCTGGCCAGCGGGATCGAGCCGCCGAGTTCGGTCATGCGCCGAGGCGCCGATGCTGCGCATCGTCAGCCAGCAGCCAAACGCGATGATCGGCACGTTGACCCAAAAAACCGCCTGCCAACCGATCGCGGAAACCAGTAGTCCGCCGAAGACTGGACCACAGGCGGAGGCAATACCGCCGGCTCCACCCCAGAGTCCAATGGCCTTCGAGCGTTCGGCCGGGTCCGGGTAGACCGTTGCCAGCAGCGCGAGCGATCCGGGTACGACTGCCGCAGCGCCGATGCCTTGGAGGGCCCGGGCGATGATGAGCGCTGGCCCGGTCGGCGCCAGAGCGCAGGCAATGGAGAGAACTCCGAAGGCGACGAGCCCGAGGATGTAGACCTTGCGCGCACCAATCCGGTCGCAGGCGGCACCGGCAGTCAGCAACAGTGCGGCGAACACGAGCGTGTAGGAGTCGACGACCCATTGCAGGGTCGCCACCTGCGTGTTCAAGGACGCCGCCATGTCGGGCAGTGCCACGTTGACGATGGTGGTGTCGAGCATGACGATGAAGAATCCCAGCACGACGGCCACCAGCGCACCGGTTTTTCGCTGTGTGTTCACTGTGCTCCTCTCTGCGCCGTTACGGTCCGGGTCTCTGCTGGGTCAGGCTGTGGTCAGTACGCGCTGGGGCGGCGCACCGTAGTAGGTCCGCAGACTTAGGTCTTGCGGCCAGGACCGGTACGTTCGTGCATGGAGTGTGGGCAACACCAGATCGAACAGCCGCCATGAGGCACCGAAGTGCGAGGCGCGCCCTGTCAAGCTGTTTGGAGTCACTCACGCTGCTAGCGTGTCTATCTCTCGATGGTTGATCCCGACGACCTCGGCTGGTGCCGGGGTCGTCGGTGGTTTCGCGAACCGTTCCGGATGCTGCGCGTAATACTTGGCCAGAGTGTCCTGTCGTTTCTCCCATACTGTGTTCCAGGACCCGTCTTGGACCTGGTCCGGGGTGAAGTGAGCGATCCCGGAGTGACGATGCTCAGTATTGTACCACTGCACATGCGCACCGACATAGTCTCGAGCATCATCAAGGTCATCAAACACGACGGGATACGCCGGCCGATACTTCATCGTGCGAAACGCTGACTCCGAATACGGGTTGTCATTAGACACATACGGTCGGTTATGCGTTGTCTCAGTGCCATGAACGGCCAGGACTTCTTTCAACACCGCGGACTTCATCGCCGCTCCAGAATCGGCATGCACGAACTCCGGGGCACCATATCTCGTGATAGCGTCTTCGAACATCTCCACTGCAAGGTCATCGGACTCGCGGTGCTCGACCCGATATCCCACGATCTTGCGGGAGAAGATATCAATGATCGAGTACACCTTGAACACGACGTGTGCCCAGACCGACTTCACATCAGTGATGTCCCATGACCACACTTGCCCCGGCTTGGTCGCCACCAGCACCGGTATCTCACGGGGCTGCCTTGTGCCCTTGCGCGTGGCGACCTGCGGCCGTTTGGTCTGATCCTCCAGATCGGCAGCGATGCGCCACCATGTGCGTTGGGACGCGACCATGATCCCGTCGTCCCAGGCCCGCGCGAATGCATGATCAACCGAGTGATCATCGGCCCACCCTGCTTCGATGAGTGTCTTAATCTGCTGTTTCGCTTCAGCATCGATGCGGTTCGGATAGGCCCGGTCCCGATGCGCCACCGGCTCAGCCGTAGTCTGGCGCGGGTTGAGCCGGTAATGCCACGTAGACCGTGACAGGCCCACGACGTCAAGAACTCGGCGCTGTGACAGGCCAGACTCGACGAGGTCGAACACGAGGGTGTTCTCCATGGTCAGGAATTCTTCGGACTCGACTGTTCCTCGTCCGCGTCGGGCTCTGACACGTTCCTGCTGTGCAAGAGCCCGATAGCTTTTCCCAAGCTGTTCGCCGTCTCTTCCAGCCTGCGGATCTCCTCACCTTGGGACGCCAGTTCCTTCTCCTTCGCGGCCAGAGCCGCCTCCTTGACCGCGAGTTCCTTCATCAGGGCTTTCTCACGGTCCGAGGTCAATTCCTCGGTCATCTTCTTCCGCCGTGCCGCATAGGTCATAGGGTCATTGTTCCGCGGGACGAGTCCGCGGTCGAGGTCGCCGGTAACGAGAGCTCGTATCCACGTGTACAGCTGCTTTCGCGTGAACGGTTGAGCATCGACCCATTTGCCCTTCTGTCCGAAGGGGATCTGGTCGTACTGAACCAGGAAAGACCGGATCTCTGCCACGCTGTATCCAGTAGTGATGGTCATGGTTAGTGTTCCTCTCAGTGTCAGACTGAGTGACTCACAACCAGCCTGACAGAGAGGGAGGCACGGACTTCATCAGGCGTCTCGTCCCCGCGCAGGCTCAGCAGCTGCTGAGCGATGAGAGGCCCGTCGTCGAGGCCCGCGCTCATGCGGATTGCCGAGACTCCTCCCTGGGCCTCGTGGTTCTGAGCCATCCAGTAATAAGGGGCCAGTCCTGCATAGCGTGGCAGCGGGCTCGGATGGAAATTGAGGATGTCCACAGCGGGCACGTCCCTCAGCTCGCGTCCGACCTGCAGTTGGTAGTTCGCCACGATGATGTAGTCCGGAGCCAGCGCGCGCATCGCCTCCACGATTTCGGAAGCATTGGGGTTCTCGGGCTGATACACGTCGACGCCGTTCTGGCGAGCCTCGGTAGCGACATCGACCTGCACGTCATCGTCGAGGTAGTAGTCGCAGAGAACGCCGGGCGCCCGTGTGACGACCGCTGCCAGGTTGCTTCGCTCGTCAGCGAGGAGACGGTGCAGAAACTCATAGCCGAACAGTGAGTTGGTCTCGGTGATGAGGACGAATCGTGTGTTCACTGTGCCCACCACGCCTTCTCCACCAGCTTCGCCCGCCACGTCAGGGTGTCGAAGAGGGCGTACCCAGGCTGCACGGGAAGCGGCACCCGGCCGGGCAGGTCCATGATCTCTTGGGCCAAGCGTTCGACAAGGACACCTTCGGCCAACGGGGGGCAGGCTCCGAAAATCGGCATGGTCTGGTTCTTCACAAACCATTCGTCCAGGGTCTTCTCCGACGGGAAGTCCTGGTACTCGGGCATGATCCGTTCCATCAGCCGCCGTGTGACCTCCGGCGTGAATTCGGCGTCCTCGGGAAGGTCATAGACCTCTTCGATCGGCATCGAGTCTTTCGTATAGGTGAAGATGATCGTCGAATGAGCCACTGTCGGGATCTTGAACATGAACTTGCACCGATCCGAGGCGCGGAACGCTCGATGCAGGGCATACCGGTTCTTGATCTGGAAGAATTCCATCTGGTCCATGACATAGTCGCACCCGTCCATGAATTCCTCGGCCGAGTCCGGAGTGATACCTTCAGGAAACACATCGATGTTGACATCGCCTGTGAGGTCGTAAACCTGCTCAGCGACCACTTCGGCCTTGTTCCGACCAATCGTGTCGCGTCCGGCACCGTACTGCCGCTGCACGTTCGTGAGATCGAAATGGTCGGGATCGGCCAGCTTCAGATTTAGTGCTCCCATGCGCACCAAACGGGCGGCAACTGCGCCACCGATGCCTCCGGTGCCAACGACCCCGATCACAGAGTCGCGGAGTCTTTCCTGCCTGGCGCGCTGCTCCTCGGTGGTGTCGCCGAGCCAGCCGAGGTTGCGATTGACCCTCTCCCAGTAGAAGTCGTCGTCGTAGGTGCCACGGTACTGCGGACGTCCCGTACTCATCATTCCTCCTCTGAATACGACAGATGCGATGGCATTGAGTCTTGTCCAGGAACTGTTCGGTGGTTGCCGAACAGACAGGGGCTCATACTGGAGGGATGGACACGCGCACGTTTCCCGAGGCTCTTCCGGATATCTCCCGGACCGCCGCCGCGCTGGCCGACGCTTCACGCGCAGCGATGTGCTCCGCTCTGATGGATGGGCGTGCATGGACGGTCGGCGAGCTGGCGAACTACTGTGGCCTCGCGCGTTCGACCGCCTCGGAACACGTGGACCTTCTCACCGAGCGGGGGCTCGTCCTCGACATCCGCCAAGGCCGGCATCGTTACGTCCGCCTTGCTGGTAGCGACATCGCCCGCGTCATTGAGAGTCTTGGTATCGTTGCGCAGTCGAAGTTCGACACCGCCCACAGTCTTCGGGCCTCCTCCGCCACCGACCGCGCCCGGGCTGGACGCACGTGCTATAAGCACCTCGCGGGTCGCCTCGGTGTCGCACTCGCAGAACAGCTTCACGATAGAGACTGCCTGAACGAAATGTGGGAGCCCACCGCCGCCGGTCGTGAGCTGCTGGCCGCGTGGGGGCTTCCGCACGCGCAGTCGGTGACTGCCACTCCATGCATGGACTCAACCGAGAGACGTTTCCACCTGGCCGGACCGCTCGGAAAAGAACTGTGCTCGGTATTCTTCGACAAGGGATGGATTGAACGTCTCGGTGCCACCCGAGCGGTGCGTTTAACCGATGCAGGCACGACAGCACTTGCGGACTCTGGTATTCGGCTGCTGACCGCTGTCGCATCCTGAGGCCCAGAGCATAACAACTACTATTTAGTCTCGATCGCGACGGTCCAAAGGTGTCGACTGCCTGTGGAAACCAAAGCGTCGGCGAAGCTTGTGGACCAGGACGGTGCTTTCAGACTTTCCCGGCCGCGCGAGCGCTGGTATCCCACAGATCCATCTCGGCGGGGTGGAGTTGGTGTTGCGTGACAAAGGATCTCGAGGCGATCTTCCACAGCCCCTGCCCAACACTCAGGGTCGGCAATAAGGACTCTTCGGTGCCGGTCAGGCCCAGGGCCTTGGCGGTGGAGCCGAGCTGGTCGGCTTCCTGCCGGTAGATCACGCGGGTCTCGGCGTTGGCCAGCAGGGAGGCCGCGATCGAACGCATCGCCGATCCTTGATCGCCGACGGCTTCCAGGTCCGAGATCCGGTGAAAGAGCATGAGGTTGGCGATCCCGTAATGGCGGGCCAGCCGCCAGTGCGAGTCCATCCGCCGCAGCAGCGGGGGGTGGCTCATCATCCGCCACGCCTCGTCATAGACGCACCACCGCTGACCGCCGCGCGGGTCCAACAGGGCCGCCTCCATCCAGGCCGACGAGCAGGTCATGAGCACGCTCATCAGCGTGTTGTTCTCCGTCACCCGGGACAGGTCCAGGCTGATCATCGGCAGCGTAGGGTCGAACATCTCGGTCGAGGGACCGTCGAAAAGTCCCGCGAGATCCCCGACCACGAGCCGACGCAGGGCATGGCCGGCGATCCTGCCGTCTTCGGTCAAACGTCCGTCGGCATCGTCGGAAGGGTTGAGGATGTGCTCGACGACCATCGGCAAGATCGGCGTGTCGTTCTCCCGCACCGTCGCGGCCAGGGCCGTGTCGATCGCGGTGTGCTCCAGCGGCGTCAGCGGCCGGGTCAGCACGGTCTCCGTCAGTGCTCCGATCAGGTCTCGGCGGCGGGAGGCGACCGTGGAGGACCACTCGGCATCGGTCATGCCGCTGGGCCGGTAGCCCTCATCAAGGGGATTGAGCCGACTCGGCAGCCCGTGGCCCAGCGCGATGGCGCGCCCGCCCACGGCTTGGGCGACCCGGGTGTGCTCACCCTTGGGATCACCGGGCACGTACACGCGCCGTCCGAACGGCAGACTTCTGGTGTAGAGGCTCTTGGCCAGGGCCGACTTGCCCGAGCCGACGATGCCGGCGACCACGACGTTCGGGGCGGTGATCACGCCGCGGGCGTAGAGCACCCACGGGTCATAGACAAAGCTGGCCCCCGAGTAGAGGTCCTGACCGATGAACACGCCTTCACTGCCCAGGCCCCCTTCGGCCAAGAAGGGATAGGCCGCGGCCAGGCTGGCGGTGGTGTCCTGATGCCGCGGCAACCGGAACCGGCCCGGGGTGCGCAGCGCTGCCGGCCCCGGCTCCCCGGAGGCCGGCAGGTACGCCCGGGCACGGCGTTCGGCGCGTTCGGCCTCGGCGCGTGCCTTCGCTGCGGCCATGTGCTGGCGGTTCTGCTTGGCCTGGATCGCGGTGGCCGCGGCCCGGCGAGCCTTGCGGGAGCGGCGCCGTTCAGAGGCAGGGGCGACCAGCACGGAGGTGTGCAGTCGCTCGTCGTCGTCCCGGCTCATCGTCCCAGCCCTCGGCTGTCCTTGACCGCGGCGACACCGGGGTGTTCGAACCATGAGCTGTCCCGGCGCGACGACTGCGTCGCCCCAGAAGACGGTGGAGCAGGGCTCTGCCCGGCAGGTGCCTGGCGCGGGGCCGGCTTGATCACCGGGCGCGGGAAGCCCGGCACATGACTGTGGTCCGGCACTGCGGGGGCGGCGGGTGTGTCGAGGGCGTCGTCCGGGTCCGGGGTGAAGGTCCGGTAGAGGCCGACGTGGCCGAGGTCGCGGTTGTAGACCATCATGTAGCCCTCACCGGAGGCGGTGTGGTCCAAGGCCCGTATCGGCGGGGTGGTGTAGACGTAGCCGTTGGTCAGAGCGGCGTCGGTGGTCTCGGCACCGGCGTCGAAGGCCTGCAGGTGATCGATCGCGGCGTCTTCGCCTTCGTCGTCGATGATCTCGATGACCTCATCGGCGTCCTGGCCTTGGAGGAAGACGACGTTTAGCCACTGCGGGTCCGGTTCCGGGGACGGCTGCCAGGCGATGAGGTGGGCGTGGGTGCCGGCCCGGTCCAGGCGAGCTTCGACGTCATCGATGAGGGTGACAGCCTCATCGAGCGCGTCGGCGGCGGCGAAGGCATGGGCCTCACCGGTCTTGAAGTCCCCGGCATCGGTGCTGGCCCGGTCGATGTAGTACACGTGCGTCTGCGCCAGGACCTCGAGGGTTTCGCGCAGGCGCCGGGTGGTGGCCAGCAGGTCCCCAACGATGCCGGGCATCGTCTCGGGACGGGAGATGGCGTGGATGGCGTGGGCCAGACCGCGTGTGGCCTCGGCGGTCTCGGCGGCATCACGGGCGGGATCGGAGTAGGTCGGCATGATCAGCTCTCCTGAGTCGAAGGTGGACGCTCCGGCTGCAGGGCGGGAGCGGAGATAGCACGGAGGTGCACGCGAAGGGTCAGACCCGACGGCACAGGGGCAGGGCCGCGGCGGTGAAGGCGCGGGCCTGTTGTCCGACCAGGCGGCGGGTCTCACAGGAGGCCTGGATCGCAGCTTGTTCGAGTGCGGCCAGGTCTCGGTCGAGGTCATCGAGGGTTTCGGCCGAGACGGAGATCAGGCCCGTGTAGCGCACGACGCCGTGGCCGGCGGTCAGATCGGCCTCTTGCTGGAGCACGTCCTGGAATTCGGCGCTGTGCCCGGCGTCTTCGATCTGCCCGATCCGGGCGCGCTGGGTCCGGTCGGAGATGTACTCGACCTTCTTCTTGCGGATATCTCTCGCGGCCTGATCGGTGCGCAGCGGGGTGCAGATCAACGAGAACGCCCGCTGGATACCGGTCGAGAGCAGCACAGGTGAGAGGAACCCGGGGTGGACCATCGCCCGGGGCCACTCGCTGATCCACAGCACCGCGTGGAACGCGGAGTCGGTGCGCAGGTGCCCCCACCGTTCAGTCACAGCGACCGGGCCGGCGGTGGCCAGGTCCTGGCCGATCTCGCCGTGGCGTTCCAGGGTCGCAGCGATGGCCGGGTCGTAGGCCGAGCGCAGGATCACCGCGATCTGGCCGGTGCTCAGCCAGTCGGTGAAGGACAGGTCGGCTGCCCGTAGCGCTGAGGCGAGGGTGGACATGTCCTGGCGGAGGATGTTCGCCGCCCCGCGCAGGCCGCCGCCGGCGGTGCGGATCTGGCGGGCGGCGTGCTTCATGTCCAGGCTCAGACTCAGCGTGGTCGCATGCCTCTCCCCGGCAGGGCCTGCCCGGTCGATGAGCTCGGCGTAGGTCGTCGCCGCCCACGAGCCGTCGTCGCTGCCGTGGGCGGACCACCATTCGGCCAGGCCCTGCCCGGAGTCGGGCAGGGTGCGCTCCAAGACTTGGAGCTGACTGATCCGGCCCGAGCGGCAGATCGTGGCCAGCACACGACCCCAGGATTCGACGCGGCGGTTCTGCTCGACCGGGTCCAGTAACACGAACGCCGGATGAGAGAGTTCGATCATCACCGTCAGCGTCGCGGCCGTGGGGTCGTGGATCATGCCGGCCCCGGTCTCGGGATCGGAATACTCCCGCAGTCGGGCGGCATCACCGGGCAGGGCAAGGGTGCCTGCCGGGCGGGGCATGACGATCCGGCGCCGGTAGATCAGCTGGCCCATGCTGGCCCGCCACACCCACCAGCCGGCGATCGGCACCCACTCCACCGCGGGGCGACCGCTGATGGGGATCCAGGTCATCGCCGCACCGAGGATCCAGATCGGTGATGTGAGCAGGAACAGCGCCCCGCCGCCGCCGTAGAAGGAGCCGACCAGGCTCACCCCGGCGATGCCGAGGGTGACCAGCTGGGAGGCCGAGAGCCCGAGCAGGATGCCCCGACGGGTCAGGCGGCTGAACTTCGCCGGGACCAGGGCGGTCCCGGACTCCGTGGAGGTTTCCGTGGACATGAGGGACTACTCCTTCCCACTCGTCGGGCCTGAGGGCTTCGGACCCTGCCGATTCGGGCCCTGCTTGGGCGCGGACGGTTTCGGTGAGGACGTGTCCGGCGGCGACTTCGGCACCGGCGAGGACGCCGGGGCGGCGTTCGGGGCCGGGGTATCGACCGGGGCCGGTGTCGAGGTCGTGGTGTCCTGGGAGGGCTTCTCGGCGCCCTCGGTTGCCGTCTCTGCCTGTCCGGCCAGGGCTTGGCCTGCTTCGGGGCCGGCGGTGGCGGCCTTCTTCGCGACCGCGGCACCAGCCACGACCGCTGCGGCCGGCCCGGCCGCAGCTGCGCCGGCCCCGGCACCCGCGCCCGCTCCAGCGCCCGCGCTGCCGGCTCCAGCACTTCCGGCCGAACCAGCACCCGCCGACCCCGCACTTGCACTGGAGGCACCGGAGCCACCGGTGCCACCGCCGGGACCAAGAGTGGCGGCCTGGCTCGAGCTGTTGCCGGACTTCTTCCCCCCGCCTCCGCCGTCGCCGCCTTTGTCGGACTTTCCGTCGAGGACCTTGTTCGGGCTGTTGCCCTGCGGCTTGCCCGGTGTCGGCATCGGCCGGTTCAGTGCCGATTTCGCTTCCTGCTCGGAGCCCATCGAGTTGTAGAGGTCGAAGCCGATGAAAGACAGGAATCTGTAGGTGAGATAGGGCGCGAACCCGGCGAGCGCCATGAGCACGATTCCGGCGAGAGGATCGGCGACCGAGGCCAGATCCGCCTCGATCGGTGCTGAGACCTGGGTGACGGCCACGAGCAGGATGATGACCAGGACGAGCTTGCTGAAGATCAACGCGAGGACGAACATCGACCATTTGCCGATCCAGCCGCGACTGGCATCCCAGGAGGCCCCGGCGAACGCGAACGGGGCCAGGACCACGGCGACCAGCAGCAGTGCTTTGCGGATGAGCAGGCTCAGCCACACGATCGCGGCCGCGGAGATCGCGAGGCCGCCGAGGAAGATCGAGATGATCGCGCCGACTCCCGGCGCGGTGATGTTCAGGGTGGCCAGCGCGGCGACCAGGCCGGTGATCTTCGCGCCCATCGACTCGGTGGTCTCGCCGGCGGCTTGGATGATGCCGATGCACAGCTGATCGACGATCTCGAGCAGTAGGGCGGTCAGGGTGAGCACGACGAAGGATCCGAGTACGCTCTTGGCCAGTCCGAAGGCTGCGCGGGAGAGCGCGCCGGGTTCTCGGCGGATCATCCCGGTGATCAGTTGCAGGCAGAAGAAGATCAGCATCACGAAGATCGCGATGCCGAAGATCAAGTTGAAGACCTCGACGTATTCGCCGCTGGTGACATCGACCAGGGTCGTGGTGTCGAAGATCTTCCAGACGGACTCGAACATCCATTCCGCGGCCGCGCCCATGCCCGCGGCCAGCCACTCGAATGGTGCTGATACGAGGCTGGCCGCGGCTTCCCCTGCGGTGTCGCAGACCGAGGAGAGGACAGGTACGTCGCAGAAGCCCATCTCAGATGCCCTGCCCGACGTCCCAGAAGAAGTTCACCAGGGTGACTGCGGCCCCCGACAGGACGGCTGCGGCACAGCTGATGAGGACACCGATTTTGCCCCTGCCCGCGAGGTTCGGGTTGCTCGAGTTGGAGCCGTACGCCCAGACAATCGCGGAGATAATCAGGGCGAGCACGGACAGGATCAGCGCCACGGTCATCACGGCGCCGACGATCTCGCGCAGCTGTTCGATGCCGGGGAGTCCGGAGTCATTGGGGTCAATGTTGATCACGACAGACGCTCCTTCATGCAGAGTCGTTGGGTGCTTGTCTGCGGCAAGGTGCACGGGCGTTGTCGTGGCATGAAGAAGCGCCCATCCGGTATCTGGATGGGCGCTCGGGTCGTTCGTGGAGTGGGGCGGGGATCAGAGCTGTTCGCCGAGGTTGACCAGCCAGTTCAGCCATCCGGTGGCCGCTCCAGCGAGGATCGCGCCGCCGAGGGAGACGAGCACGCCGATGCGGCCTTTGGCGGCGAGGCTGTAGTTGCCGGTGCTCGCAGCGATCGCCCAGATGATCGCGGAGACGAGGACCATGAGCACGGCGATGATCAGCGCGGCCATGAGCAAGGCACCGGCGACCTCCATGAGATCACCGATGCCGCTCATGCCCTCGAAATCGGGAAAAACATCCATGCCCCCAGGTGCACAGGCACCGGGTGGGGCGCCAGCCGCCGATTCGCGTCAACGTCGGGCACGGAGCATTACCTCGGTGGAAGCCCACGCACGTGAAACCGGGCATCGAATGCGACTGACCTGGTGGGTCGAGGGTTCACGGTGCGATCAAGAGACGAATGCATCTGATGTAACTTCGGACCTTTACCGGCAGGGTCGGATGATCGAAGTGCCCGAATGGCCTGCTCGCTTGGGTCCTCATGCCGTCCAGGTGGGTTGGCCGTCGCGTGCCATCGGATGTAGGCTTGCTTTATGCAAGCCAGTGAAGAATCAGTGAAGGACGCCGTCGTCGGCGTGTGGACGTTCGGCTCCTACGAGACGAAGGACATCGACGGTAGCGACGTGGCCTACCCGCTCGGGGAGCACGCGACCGGGATGATCATGTACACCGCTGACGGGTACATGTCGGTGCAGATTGGCGCCGCTGGCCGCCCGGCGTATGCGGACGGGGCCCTGCACGGCGGCACGGACGCTGAACGCGCCGCTGCCGCGGCCGGCTACCTCGCCTATACCGGCACTTACAGCGTGGACGTAGACGTGATCACCCATCACCCGGTCGCGAGCCTGTTCCCGAACTGGGAGGGCAGCGACGTGCCCCGCCGGGCCACGATCCAGAACGACACGTTGAGCCTGGACCTGCTGGAACCCATCCAGCAGGACGGCCAGGCCCGCACCGGAACGCTGAGGTGGCATCGTGCCTCTGCGCTCTGACTGGTCGCACGATGCCTGCTCGATCGCCCGCGGCGTCCAAGCCGTCGGTGACCCCTGGGTGCTGCTGATCCTGCGCGAACTGGTGAACGGACAGACACGGTTCGACGCCCTACGCGAAAGACTCGGTATCGCGGACAACACACTCGCAGCACGGTTGAAGTCCATGACCGAAGCCGGGCTCGTCACCCGGCATCCCTACCACGATGGGCGCCGCACCCGTTACGAGTACCAGCCCACCGAGGCCGCGAAGGACGCGCTGCCGATCCTGCACGCCTTCTCGCTGTGGGCCGGCAAGCACGCCACCGGCGATGCCGACCGGGAGATCGAGATCGTCTGCCGCGCCTGCGGTACCCACAGCACCATGGGTGAGAGGTGCAGCGCCTGCGGAAGTCAGCTCACCGTGGCGACCACGGCATGGATTCGCCCGTCGAGCACCGACCGCACACCGGTACCCCTGGCCGGATAGCCCCCGGAACACTTCCGCTCCCGGCCACCGCGCCCGCGGTGGTCCGAAGAAGCACCAGGAAAGGACACCCGATGCCCGCACCCGATACCGCCTCATTGCCCGCAGCATTCTACCTGCCACTCGCCGAGAACGAGTTCGACTCCACCGCGGCCACAATGAGCCCCTGGGACGAGTCGATGCAGCACGGCGGACCGCCGGCGGCGTTGCTGGCTCGCGCGGTCGAGCGGGTGCGCCCGGATGCGGGGATGCCGATCGGGCGGATCTCGATCGACATGCTCGGCCCGATCCCGCAGGGGCGTATTCGCACCGAAGCGCAGATCCTGCGGCCGGGCAAACGGATCGAGCTGGTCGAGGCCAAGCTGTGGGCAAACGAGAAGCTCGCGGTCACCGCGACCGCCTGGCGCCTCCGCGCCACCCCCGGCGCAACAACCGAGCAAGCACACACAGTGGAAGCCCCGGCGCTGCCGGAGGAGCAGGAGCAGGTCTACTTCCCCGGCGTGGATCCGGACTGGGGGTACGGGCGGGCCATCGAGTGGCGCTTCGTCGCAGGCTCCTACCAGGAGACGGGCCCGGCCAACGTCTGGGCCAGGCCCCGCATCCCGCTCGTCGCCGGCGAGGAGACCAGCCCCGTCCAACGGCTGGCGATCGTCGCGGACTCCGCCAACGGGCTCTCCGCCGAGCTCTCCCAGACCGAGTGGGCGTTCATCCCGCCGACCATGACACTCACCCTCGGCAGACAGCCCGGCACCGAGTGGGTCAACATCACCGCGCGCACGATCATCTCCGCAGATGGCCGCGGTGTGACCGACGGGGACCTCTACGATCAGGACGGATACCTCGGAGTCGTGAGCCAACCCCTGCTCGTCGCCGCCCGCTGACCCGACCGACGCGCATCACCGCGATACCGGCACCACTCATTACGAGGAGGACATCATGACCACGGCCTACGAGCCCGAGATCACCGCACTGCTGTGCGTGGACCTGTACAACGACTTCCTGACCGAGGGCGGCAAGCTCTACCCCTGGGTCAAGGACATCGCCGAGGCCAACGACATGCACGAGAACCTGCGCACGCTAGTGGCAGCCGCCCGGGAGAAGGGCATCACCGTCTACCACGTACCGCACCACCGGTGGGAGCCCGGCGACTACCAGGACTGGAAGTACCCCTCGCCCTATCAGCTCGGTGCTGCCGAGCGGCAGGCGTTCGCCAAGGACACCTGGGGCGGGACGTTCCACGACGACTTCCAGGTCCAGGACGGCGATGTCGTGGCCACCGAACACTGGGCCTCCAGCGGCTTCCCGAACACCGACCTGGAGCACAAGCTCAAGCGGTTCGGCAAGGAGAAGATCATCTGCGTGGGACTACTGGCGAATACGTGCTTGGAGGCCACGGCCAGGATCGGGATGGAACTGGGCTTCCATACGACCTTGGTCCGTGACGCGACTGCGGCCAGGTCCGAAGAGGCGCTGCACGCCGCGCTCAACATTGACGGGCCGACCTACGCGCACGAAGTGCTCACGACTGCTGAGGTAATCCACGCGCTGGGATAGGACCAGCACTTAGTGACGGCGTCCGTGTGCGGCGATACATTAGATGCACGATTCGTGCATTAGATGCGATCCGCCGCACGAAAGGCCAGGTCAGGAGTGCGTCGCAGGGTAGGCCCGGACCTAACGTGTTGCCGCAGATCGGCGCGATTCCGCCATGTATCAAGTGCATGAATCGTGCTTTAGCCTCGATCCACCGATGAACGCTGGAGTAGGTGTCGGGTCCGATTTCAGCTGAGGTCGCAGCCTCCGGGCAGGAATGATCGCCGGGCCTCGCTGCCCGGAGCGTTCCACTGATGGTCCTCAAGTCGCGCCGTTCGCCGGCTGGTCGGTCAGGCTGCAGCTTGCTGTGGTGGTCCGTTGATGGCGGTGAATAGGTTCGTCCAGGCGGTCTCCCACGGCCAATCCTGCGGCAGGTGCAGGGTGATCCGGCGGGCGGAGGTCGCGGTCCGGGCCGGGACGCTGATGAGTTTGCGCCGGATGGTGCCGGTGGTCGCCTTGGCCAGCCCGGCCCCGGCGATCGTGGCCGCGGCCCGGGTGAGGTTGAACGCGAGGACGGCCAGCACCAGCCAGGCGGCGTTGGCATTGAACTCCCCGGAGGGCAGGTGGGCCAGCGCGCTGTCCTTCAGATCGGCGTTGACCTGCTCGATCACGGCATGGGCGCGGTGGGTCTTGTCCGCGGTGACGGTGTCCAGGTCGCTGGTGGTGAAGAAGGCGTGGAACCGGTGGGTGTCGAACAGGGTCGGCTGGTCGAGGTCCTTCGGGTTGAGCTCGGGAATGCGGCGCACCACCAGGCGGCCGGGCACGCGTTGGCCCTTTCTCTTCGAGGTGAAGGCGGTGTAGTCGATCTCGGCGACCTCGGCGCTCGAGATCCAGGTGCCGGTGTCCTCGTCGTAGACCGCGTCGGTGTACTTGATGGTCTGCCAGGCACTGTCGTCGATGGCGGCGATGGCCTTCTTCACGGCCGGGTCCATCCTGACGGTGACGGACACCTCGGCCCCGCCGGCGATCGCGGCCTGCACGGCGGCGTGGCCGTAGTAGGCCGAGTCGGCCCTCATCAGGGTCCTTGCCCCGGCCATGCCGGCGAGGCGGCCGGTGGTGGCCAGTGCGTCGCCGATCAGCCGAGCCGGTGGTGTTGACGGTGGCCAGCTGCGCGTTGAGCCCGCGGACCCCCGAGTAGCCGTAGCTGGAGCCCTGCTTGGCGTGGCCGTGGACCTGGACGATGGTGTCATCGACGTCGACGTACACGTACTGGCCGGGCTCACGGACCAGCAGCGGAGCCTGGGCGCTCAACCCGGTCAGCACCCGGGAGGCGACCGCGTCGAGCTGGCGCACGTGGCCGAAGGCGAACTTACGCAGGAACGAGCCCAGCGTCGAGGGTGCGTACCGGCCGGTGAAGACCTTTCCGGTGCCGCCGTGGCGCAGCAGGGCCATGTCGTCGATCGAGTCGGCGCCGGCGACCATCCCGGCCACCAGGGAGGCCACCTTCGCCCCGGCGTTGGCGCCCTTGTCCGTGGGCACGCTCAGGTGCTGGTCGGCCAGCGCGTGTAGGCCGGCATCTGCGGCGAGCTTGACGGCCGGCACCAGGCCGGCTGCCGACACGAGATTCGGGTCATCGAAGGACACTGACGTGGCCGCCGAAGTATGAGAGAGTTGCACCTGCGAGATGCTCCTTGATCAATTGGAAAGTGAACTGTCGCAAGTTCCATTTTCCCTGATCACAGGGGCATTCTCGTGTTTAACGCGCCATCAAAACCACTACTCGATCGGTGGATCCAGGTTTAGATGCAACTTCCGAGATTATTCTTTCACCGTGATGTGGACGTGGTCGTAGTGTCCGCCTGTGATGTCCTCGGGACTGTGCATGCCCCCACCGTCGTAGTCGCGCCACCCGTCCTTGTCGCTGCCGACCGACCAGATCTTGCCCTGCCAGATCAGATACTCCACGCCCAGGTCCTCGGCATGGTCTTGCATCCAGTGCGTGAAGTCCCAGCCCGCCTCGAGCTGATCCGGCGTCGGCATCTGCCCGATCGGGTTGCCGAACGTGACATCGCAGGCCCGGCCCAACGGGTGCTCGGACTTCTGCCCGGGTCTGGGGGAATAACAGGCCCAGGAGGTGTCGGGGTAGGCCTTCAGCGCCTCGTCGTGGACGTGGAGCATGCGCGCGGTGATCTGCCCGTCGCTGGTGGGATCGTCGACCATCTGGCTGGGATCATCCCCGTCGAAGTCGCTGGGGTCTTCGCCTGTCCCGCCACCGTCGTCGGTCTCGCAGCCGTCCTCGCCGGGTTCTGGGTTGCCGCCTTCGGCCTCGGGGAGGTCTGCCGCGTCGTGATCGTTAAGCCAAGCGGCGGGGTCGGTGTAGTCGCCGTCTGGTCCGCCTTCGCGGACTTCGAAGTGCAGATGGGCTCCGGTGGACTGGCCGGAACTTCCGACGTCGGCGATGTGCTGCCCCGCCGTGATCTCATCGCCGACCTGGACGTGGATGCCGTCTTCCCACATGTGGATATAGGCCGTGGCCAGTCGCTGCCCGTCGACCTGGTGGTCGATGACGACGATCCCGCCGCCGGAGTCGGTGTACTGGGCCTCAGCCACAGTGCCATCAGCGGCGGCGAGGATCTCGGTACCGTCCTCGGCGGCGAAGTCACTGCCGGTGTGCAGGGTCTCTTCGCCGGTGATCGGGTGCGTGCGCGGGCCGAACGGGGAGGTCGCGACCCAGGTGTCCTCCGGGAGGGGGAAGACCACGCGGGAGGTCTCCGCGGCCGGCTGATCATCTTCTTCCCCGTCGCCGCTGCCGTCCTCTGAGGTCGACAGCTTGGTGAGGATGGCCTCGGCGACCGGCTCGTAGTTGGCGTAGCGGTCGGGGTAGGCGCTGACTTCGACGGCTTGGGCGGCTTCGCCCTTGCTCATCTCCTCCCACCCGTCGATATCCAGCAGGCCCCGCGGGGAACCGCCGTTGGGACCGTCCGGCCCGCCGTAGAACGCTTCAGCCTGGTAGTCGGGATCCATCAGCTCTTCGACCGATCCCCACCCGGATTGCGGGCGCATCTGGAACAGCCCCAGAGAGTCGTTGTCGGAGCCATTGCCGTCGTTGGGCATGTCGCCGGATTCGGGGTAGGAGCTGGTGTTCGACAGCTGCTTGAGCACGGATTCGGTCAGTGCCGCCATCAGGGCGATCTGGACCCCGTCGCGGGTGACGCCCTCGGTCTTCGAGCCGGTCTGGATGATCGTGGCCGCGTGCTCGAGCTGCTTCTTGCCCAGCGTGATCGTCTCGCCGTTGGCGGTCTCGGCGGTGAGCTCATCGGGGACATCACCAACATCGCCAACATCACCGTTCTCCCCGGGGGCTACGCATTGGGCGGAGGCGGCGGGGTTCATGATCAGGCCGACGCCGACCAGGGCGAACATCGGGCCCAGCAGAACCAGGACGGCCAGAGCGGCCACGGCTTTCTTCATCGCACGGCCTTTCGTCTCAGCGCAGGGGCGTATCCAGCGCCGAGAGCCGCATGAGGAAACAGGAGTCCTCTTGCCCCTCCGTGGAGGGCGCCACCGTGGCGGTGCTCTCCGGGGTGCTGGTGGCCTTCGGGCAGGTGAGGAAGAGGGTGAAGGTGACCGGGTGCTCGGAGGTGGCGGGGGCGTCGTTCCATGTGCCGTCGCGGTGCCGGGTGCCTTCGATGGTGATCGCGGTCGCGCCCTCGGGCAGTTGTCCCGGCTGGGCCTGGGCCAGGGCCTCGTCCCACTGCTCGGGGACGTAGGCCCGGTCGATGCTCAGATGCTGGCGGGTGGAATGCTTGCGCAGCTCGACCCAGGCCTCCCGGGTCGGGAGGTAGCCGGCGATGTCCGAGGCCAGTCCGGCTTGCTCGACGCCGCTGGGGTCGGCGACCTCCAGCACGGTGGCGGTGTAGTCCAGGGGCATCAACCCGCTGGTGGTGTCCCAGGTGAACAGTGCCTCGGCGGCACTGCGGGCGAAGTCCTCCGGGTCGGTCGAGGGGGCGATGCCGGGGATCTCGACCTCCGCCGGAGCCGGGGACGGTGCTGGAGTCTCGGTGCCTGGAGGGTCAGGCTGTGGTGCGGTGTGCTCCGGGTTGGCGGGGCCGATGATGATGCCGTAGACCCCGACCCCGGTGAAGATGAGCAGGATGATCGTGGCGATGGCCAGGGCGATGTGGCGGCGGCGCAGCCGCGGGGAGCCTTCAGTTCTCGTCATACCCCCAGGTGCACTCCGACCGTCGCCGGTCGGGCGGGGCGGGGTCAGAGGGCGCGCAGATGCCCTCGTCGCGCGCCCTCGTCGTGGGCGTCGCGGGCAGCGCGCAGGTCCCGGGCGAACTGGCTGGTTCCCTCCGCGGTGGCGAGGAAGCTCTCGATCTGTTCCTCGCTCAGCTCAGCGGCGAGCGCCTCGGCGTTGTAGTGGATCCACCAGTTCTCCAGCTCGGTCCAGGTGGCGTTGAACGCGCGCAGGGGCCAGCGGATGATCTTCGCCACCGGTTCCTCATGACTGGTCTCGGGCGGGTCTCCGGCGGGCTGATCCGGGGCGTCCTTGCTCCGGTGAGCGCGCGCGATCGCGTCGTCGGCCATGCTCTGCAGATCCGTGCCGCGCGCCGGCACCGCCTCGCGCTGCTGCAGGCCGCGGATGCGCTCGTAGGCGGGATGGACGGGGCCGCCGTCGTTGATCGCCTCCAGCTCCGCGGTGATCTGCTCTCGCAGCGCCGGTGGGGTCTCGGGGTCGGTGGCGAGCTGATGCAGGTAGGCGATCTTGTCCAGCGTGGTGTGGGAAGCACCGCCGGGGATCATCCCTGCGGCCTGTGCGCGTGCTTCACCTCGGGGAGTCCCCAACGGGTCCGCAAATTTTGCGGACCCGTTCCACCGGGGCTGATGTTCGGAACTGAACTGCGTTGCGGACTCACGTCGGCTGGCGTCTTCGGCCATGAGCGTCTTGAGCTCCCCGTACAGTGCGGCGGCCTCGACGGGGGTGAGGTCCTTGTGCTGGGTGTTCTCATCCTGTTCGGCCAGCAGGTGCCCGAGCCGGTCCGAGATGCTCGAGCGGACCCACACGTCCACCGTCCGCCAGCCCAGCTGCTTCACGGCCGCCAACCGGCGAGCGCCACAGACCAGGGTCCCGTCGGTGGTGATCGTCGGCGGCTGCAGCAGTCCGAGCTGGGCGATGGACGCGGCCAGGGCGTCGATGTCGCCGAGGTCGGTGCGGTGCCGGTGCCCGATCATGATCGAGGCAACGGCCCGCTGGAGTTGGATGTGTCCCTGTGCCTGTCCCATCAGCGATACCCTCCACGGCGCGGGGCGGCCAGGGAGAGGGTGAGCACGAGGTCTTCATCGCGCAGCAGTGCCCGCAGGGTCTCGCCGATGAGCAGCCGGTGCAGGATTCCGCGACCGGTGCTGGTCGCGGCATAGGCCGGGTGCGGGTGCCCCAGCAGCGCTTTGAGCAGAATCGACCAGGAGTCGGCTTCGATATCCAGCAGCGCTTGGGCGTGCTTGTCTCGGCGCAGCGCCTCGTAGGCGGTACGCCGGGTCCCGGCGCGGGCCAGTTCCTGGCAGACGTGCTCGACCGCGGCCCGAGCCAGCGCCGGCGGCCATTTCATCATGGTCACGAAGGCGATGGCGTCTTCGACCAGGCGGGTGGCGGTGGTGAAGGTGTCGTACTCGCGCCGCTGGTCGTCCTCGTCGTGATCGGCGGGGTCCTCGGTCGGGTCGGGGTCGGTGATGTGGAAGGCCTCGTGGTAGTCCGTCAGGGGGTTCTCACGGTCGGAGATCCGTTCGGGATCGTGGAAGGCGGACACGTGCGGGCGGCGAGCTTGATGGACTGAGCACAGCAGTCCTTGGGCGCGTTCTTCGGCGATGCAGGTGATCCGCACCGCGTGGGTGATCACACCCCACGGGTCCTTCGCGGTGCGCGCCGAGCGGGTGCGCATGACATCGAACGCCGCACTGGCGGCCTCCCAGGGGTCGAGGCCGTGCTTGCGCGCCAACGGCGTGTACTTGGCCGCGGCGTGTTCCATCAGATCTGCGGCCACGGGGTCCAAGCGCCAGGCGGCGGGTCCGGCCTCATGCAGGCGGACGAGCAGGGCGCGCAGGCCCTCGCTGGTCGTGAAGTCTTCGGGTTCGGACAAGGTCGTCATCATCGGTATTTCCTCCTGTACGTCAGGTGCACGTCGCTTTCGTGGGGGTCGCATCGGGTCGTGGCGTGGGCTCATGTGAGGTCACCGCCTAGTTCCGTGCGATGGCCGAGCGGGTGGCCGGTTCGCGGATATGGCCGTGGCCGAAGGCCTTCAGCGGTGGCAGCTTCTTCGCGGCAAACGCGCCGGCGCTCTTCCCGGCGGTGACCAGGCCGCGGTCGACCTTGCGGGCGAGGTGTTCCTGCAGGGCGATCCCGCGTCCTGCCATCGCGGCGGAGGACCGGGCGACCAGGTCGGTGGGCCTGACCCAGTCGACGCCGCGGCCCTGCGGGGCCTGGAGGCGCTGGTGCAGGCTCGCGCGGCGCTGCGCGGTCTTCTCGTGCTCGATCGCATCCGGAGCCCCCGTGCCCTCACGGCCGGTGATCCTCGCGGCGTCGTGATCGGGCTCGGCCTCGGGTTCAGGGGCGTCCCACCAAGGGTTCTGCTCTCCGGCAGGGTCCGGAGCGGGTGCGGTGTTCAGCGCATTCCATGGTTCGGGATCGGGCGGGGTGAAGCTGGTGTCCCAGTTCTGCGCGTCCTGGGCGGGATCGGAACTCATGATGTGCTCTCCTTCTCTGCGGCCTCCCCGGGTTCGGACGAGGCGGTAGTGGCGGTCTGGCGGGTGCGCCAGCGGCCGATGGTCGAGGGATGAACGTCCAGGCGCGCGGCGATGGCCTTGTTCGACCACCCGGCCTCCCACAGCCGCGCCGCCTCCGGCTTCCGTCCCGACCCCGCCGATTCGCTCGTGCGCGATGGGGCAGGAAGCTGCGTGGGACCGTCGTCGGATACGGCCTCGGTCGGTGTAGGCGAAGACTCGGCGGTCGGTTCCAGCGGGGTCGGTGAGGGCAGAGCCGACCGGGGCAGGTCCGCCACGGTCGAGGACGTCAGCGGCAACTCGTCACCGTCGCCGTCTGTCCGGTCCGGCACCGTTGCGAGCTCGGGGTCGACGGCATCGGTGCGCTCGGCCTTCTCCAGCCCGTCTACAGCGGATGAGCGATGGTGGTGGGCGGAGCGGATGAGGACCACAGTCAGATGCGTGGATGCCAGCAGCACCAGCGGCGGTACCGAAGCGATCACCGACGCCAGCAATCCCGGCACGGCTGCCTCCGCGGCCACCACAGCGTGCATCGCGTTCGCCGCCACCGAGACCAGAGCCCCAGCGATGAGCAGCCCCCACGGATACCAGGCCCCAGCCCGCCCATCGAGAGCCACCACAGCGATCGTGGCGACGACGATGAGCCCATCGACGAGCAGCGGCCACACCCACGCCTGCGAGCTGGCGATCCCTGAGCGTCGCGCCAGATCCGCCAGAGCGGTGAACGAGAGCCAGAACGCGCCCAGAGCGATCCCGATCGTCCCGCATGCGGCCGTGATCACCGACCATCCCCACCGTTCCGAGCTGCCCATGATCACATCACCCGATACACCGGCGGACGCGACGGCCCCGTACTCGCCGGGGAGAACGAGCGCTGCTGGTCGCCGACGGTGGTGCGTTGCCGTGCTCCGCTGCCGTGGACGTTGTGGTAGGCCGACTGCACCGTCCGGGAGATCTCCCGCTGGCCCAGCCCCGCCTGACCGGCGGCCGCACCGAGGACGTCGAGAGCCTCACCGGCAGGCATGCCGTTCTCCGCCAGCCGGCACGCGGCCTTGAACAAGCCCAGGTTCCGTTCGCCCTCGCGCAGGCTGGCCACCCGGTCAGCGAGCGCGGCGATATTCGGCGTCCGCCGAGTCCCGCGTGACTCGGGTGCAGGCACGGCAGGGCGGGGATCGAGGAAGTCCCGCAAGCCCTGGGCATCCACGGCGGTGGCCGGGCCGTTGTTGACTTGGTCCAGCCGGTAGTGGTGTTGCTGGCCGTCGATGTGGCGGTGTGAGGGCGGGACGATGATGTAGCCGCCGTCACCGCGGAAATCCACACCAGCCCGGGCCGCCTGCCACGACCGCTGCTGCGTCGCCGGTGTGGCCGGGTAGATCAGGTGGGCGCCGCCGGAGGGGGTGCGGGTGACGACTTCCCAGTGCCCGAGCTTCCCGGCGTCGTGGGCGCGGTTGATCGCGTCGTAGCCGTTGACCTTCTCGTGCAGGTCGACATCGACGACGACCACACCACTGGGATGGCCGGTCGGCAGGCCGATGTTGGCGTTGGGGATCTGGTCCCACCACGCCTGGACCTGGCTGAAATCTGTCGTGGCATCGTGGAACCCGCCGTGGGTCAGGGGGCGCTTGCCGTTCGGCGCGCAGGGGAAGACGGGTACTCCAGCCCGGGCGAACTCGCGTGCGGCTGCGCCTAAGGGCCAGGAGTCATCGAGGCGGAGGAGGACCGAGGAGACGGCACCGTGTTCGGCCATCACGACCACGCCCCTCGGGCGGTGCCTGTGGCAGGTGCGGTCCTGTCGTGATCGCGTGCTGTGTGATCAGGTCGTGGTTCGTGTCGGTTGTGCCGTGCGTGTCTCATCACCAGGTCTCCTCGTCGAGAGCCGGCTTCGGGGTGTGGAGCAGGCTCTACGTCCGGCAGGTGCGCGGAGAGGGTCCGGCGTGTCGAGACGGCCAGCACTCACGATCGGTGAGTAGGGTGGCCGCCAGGGCGCGACTCGCACCTGACGTATACACCGGGATAGCGGGAAGTTAGTCGAGCCGGAGCTGGACCTTAGGGATGACCCGTAAATCAGGATCAGAGATCGGAAGATCGGAACCAGAAGTGTCATCTATGGGTCTGCATGTCGCATGGCGCGATAGCGGCTAGGACTCATGCCGATAGCGTGACGGAACACTCGAGCGGCGTGACCCCGGCTGCTCCAGCCCACCTGCCGGAGGATCTGATCGATCGGGGCATCCGTGTCCCTGAGGAGCCGTGCCATTTTCTCGATGCGCAGCATGGTCAAGCACGCGTGCGGGGTCTTGCCGAACGCATCGGTGAAGACTTCGCTGAATCGCGAGGGCGATAGGTGAGTCGCGGCAGCGAGGTCCGCAAGCTTCCACTGCCGGTCGAGCTGATCTTTCATCATCTCTGCGGCCTGCCGGGCTTCAGCCCGCAGCGGGCAATACTTCCGATGGCGGGGTTCAGTGGGGCGTGTACTCGCTCGTTGAAGCGGCGAGGTCCGGACCGGCGAGAAGCGCACAAACGGCGCGATGATGTCCAGCACCAAGAACCACAGCGCTTGCATCCTTGGAGCACGACGGTTGAATCCGTGCGGATCCATGCTCAGTCTCACGAGCTCGTCAACCCAGGGCATGAGCAAACCGACACGGTCTTCGCCGAGACGCAGTATCTGTGTGGGATCGGTGTAGACCGTGTCGGCGAACTCCTTCGCATCGAGCCGATTCTGAATGACGCTGGCGTACTGCCAGTACAGCTGATCCAACGCGTACTCGGGATCAATGTAGATCGTGCTGGCCGTGATCTGCGGGTCGGGATCAATGCCGCACAGCACGTTCGTCCCCAAGAGCACAACATCACCGACGTTCACAGCGCGCTCGCCGAACTCGCTATACATGAACGCGGAACCATCGCGCACGATGATGAGCCTGATGCAGTCGTACGCGACCGGCGCGATAGGGCGATGGCACGCCCTCGTCCTCGCCAGGATTGGGGAGAACTCAAATCCTTCACCTGCACTAATGGGCTTCGGCATCTTCCTCGTCAGACCACTTTCCCTTGATGGGGTAGCGTTCCGTCGCAGACGCGCTTAATGCAAAAGGCTGAGGATTCTTCAGATACTTGCACCCTGGAATTGGGCAAAGAGTGCGAGGCGCGGGGTGATGTCGGTCGTTAGCCCCCATCACCCCGCACCTCGACTCACGCAGGGTGTCTTACGCCGTCAGCACAGGGCGTCGCAGTGTGGAACGGTGAGCCATTGCGTCCTTTCGGGCCTTCGGCACTTCCAGGAAGTCCGCGATGGCTTCGATCGAGCGGGCCGTGGCCTGTCCGTCCCCGTAGGGGTAGATCGCGTTGGCCATGGACGAGTACGCCTCCTCATCGTTGAGGAGCCGTTCGACTTCAGCGATGATCTGGGGGCGGGAGCGGCTGACCAGTCGAGCGGCGCCCGTGGCGAGGGACTCGTGACGTTCGGTGACGTCACGCAGGACCAGAGTGGGGATGCCCAGAGCGGGTCCTTCTTCCTCGGCGCCGGAGCTGTCGGAGACGATGATGTCGCTGCGCTGCAGCAGCTTGCAGAACGCTAGGTACGGCAGGGGCTCGACCAGGTCGATGTTGTCCCTGCCCTCCAGTGCGGGCACGATCACGTTCCGGACGGCGGGGTTGGGGTGGACCGGGATGACGATGCGCACGTCGTGCCGGTTGGCGATGTCGGCCAGGGCGTCCGCGATCTCCTGCATGGGTGCCCCGTGGCTGACGCGGTGATGGGCGGAGGCGACGATGACGCGGCGCGGATCATCGTCGAGGTCATCCAGCAGCGGGTCGCCGTACCCGGTAACGTTCTCCATGCCCCAGTGGAGGGCGTCGACGACAGTGTTGCCGGTGATCACGATGTTCTTCTCCGGCACGCCTTCGCGGATGAGGTTGGCGAAGTTCCCGTGGGTCGGTGCCAGGTGCAGCGCGGCCATCTGCGCGACGAGCTTGCGGTTGCCCTCCTCCGGGAAGGGCGAGGTCGCCACGCCGCTGCGCAGGCCTGCCTCGACGTGCACGATGGGCACCTCGGCCTGGAACGCGGCCAGGGCTCCGGCGAGGGTGGTGGCGGTGTCGCCATGGACGAGCGCCACGTCGAGCCCGTCAAGCGCCGAAGTCGCTGAGAAGCGGGCCAGGGCACGGTGAGTGACATCGGTCAGGGACTGGCCGGGTTCCATGATGTCGAAGTTCACATCGGGGGTGATCCCGAACTCGCCGAGCGTGTGCGTGAGCATCTCCCGGTGCTGGCCGGTGGAGATGACTCGCAGGTGGAAGCGGGAATCCTCGCGCAGTGCGTGGATGAGCGGGGCGAACTTCACGGCCTCAGGCCGGGTGCCGAGGATGATGCCGATGGTCTTCATGTCTGTTTCCTTCGTGTGCGTGTCCCGAAAATGGGGCGTCTCTGGGGTTCAGGGGTGGGTGTTGTTGGTGTGCAGGGTGATCTCGGCGCGGGGTGCGACGAAGTAGTGCTCGACGGAGTAGGAGATCGTCGCGAAGTCCATCGACCCGGTGCCGGTGAAATCAGCGGCGACGATGCGAGCCGTCGACTCCTCGCCGACCTTCCACTTCACGAAGATGCCGCGAGCGGCATCGATGGCCTTGTAGTAGACGGCGCCCTGCCAGGGCTGCGGGCCGCGCAGCCCGATGAGGAACTCGTCCTCCCCGTCGCCGTCGAAGTCGGCGCACATCACCGAGTGGCCGGGGCCTTCACCGTTCTCGTTGGGCTCTCCGTAGGTGTCGAGCAGGAACCGGTTCCAGGAACCGGGGCTGACGGGGTCCTTGACGTACACGGCAACGGTGTTGCCGTGGAAGGGCTCGAGGGTAGCCACGTAGGCGAGCGGGTCGTCTCCGATGCGGCCGCCGTCGACATCGCCGCTGCCGCGGAAAGTGGTCTGCTCGAACTGGCTGTGCTCGCCCTCGCCGATGCGCTCGAACGCCCATCCGGTGTCGGTGTAGGTCATCCAGGTCACGCCCTCGTCGGAGGCCATGAGAATCCCGTCGAGCCCGTTGGGGGCCAAGCCCGGCTTGCGGGCGACACCGTGGATCATGCGGAATTGGTTGTCGTTGACGACCTCCATGTCCCACTGCTCGGCGGTGTGGACGTCGTCGGGGGCGGTGAAGAGCACGATCGGGAGCACGGAGTGGACACTCTCGACGGCGACGATGGGGAAGCCCAGGATCTGGATCCGGTCGTGGCGGGTGAAGTGCCCCACGCGCAGGCGGTGCATGCCGATGGCGCGGCCGACGTGGTGGCGCTTCCAGCGTTCGCCGCGGCGCACCGCGTCGGGGCCAGGGTTCTCCAGCCAGTCAATCTTCCCGCCCTCGGGATCGGCGTGGTGGATGGTGCCGCCGGGGCCGTAGAGCTGATAGGAGATGACGTAGTCGTCGCCGTGCTCGCCGGTGATGTTGGCGAAGTCCGCGCCGACGGGCTCCTTGATCTTGTCCAGCAGGAGTCGCTTCTCCCAGGTCGGGTTCTCGTACCAGTAGAGCTCGCCGGCCTTGAGGCCGTGGCCGACGAGGTCGGGCTTGCCATCGCCGGTGATGTCGGGGGCTTCGAGCCAGTAGCCGTCGCGCAGGAAGTCGGTAACGGTGCTCGAGGAGAACCACGGGATGGTGATGTCGGCGGCAGCGCGCTCAGGGGCTGCTGCGGGGGCGGGTGAGGTGAGAGACATGATGAGTGTTTCCTTTCGTGGGGTTTACGAGCTCAGCGAACTCGGGTGCGCCTTCTTGGCACGCGCGGCGCGTACCGACCGAGTGGCGGCCAGGCACATGATGATGAGACCGATGACGGTCAGTCCGGCTCCGACGACGGTCGGGCTGCGGAAGCCCCACCCGGCGCCGATCGCCGCTCCGGCGAGACTCACGCCGATGGTGTTGCCAAGGTTGAAGGCGGCGATGTTCGTCGCCGAGGCCAGGGTGGCCGCGCCCTGGGCGTGGCGCATCACACGGGCCTGCAGGCCCGGAACGGTCGCGAAACCGACCGCGCCCATGAGCGTGAGCAGTACCGCGGTCGCCCACGGGATCCCCGCGGCCATGCCCAGGGCGAGGATGACGATCGGCAGCAGGATCGACAGCACCACGACCGCCTTATCGGGGTTGCGGTCGGCGGCGCGTCCGCCGATGACGTTGCCGAGGAAGAGGCCACCGCCGAAAAGGACCAGCAGCCACGGGATCGCCCCGGCGGAGAAACCGGTCTCGTTGCGCAGCAGCGGCTCGATGTAGGTGAACACGCCGAACATGCCGCCGAAAATGAGCGCGGTGGTGATCAGCGAGGACAGCACCTGGGGCTTGGCAAGGGTGGCGAACTGCTGGCGCACCGGCAGCTGATCCTGCTCGGGATCGGTGCGCGGGACCAGGGCCATCAGACCGATCAGGGCAAGCACCCCGATGACACTGATGATCCAGAACACGGCCCGCCATCCCAGCTGCTGGCCGATGAAGCTGCCCAGGGGCACACCGAGCACGTTGGCGATCGTGAGGCCGGCGAACATGATCGAGATCGCCGACGCCTGCCGCGACTTCGGGACCAGGGATCCGGCCAGAACCGCGCCGATCCCGAAGTACCCGCCGTGGGCGAGCGCGGCCACGATGCGCCCGGCGAACATGACCTCGTAGCTGGGCGACCAGGCCGAGAGAATGTTGCCGATGACGAACAGGGCCAGCAGCGCCACGAGGGCGACCTTCGGGGGCCGGCGCATCAGAAACGGGGTGAGGATGAGAGCGCCGGGCACCACCGCCAGGGCATAGGCGCCGACGAGATGCCCCGCGGCGGGAATCGTGACACTGAGGTCAGTGGCGACCTCAGTGAGGAGTCCTGCGATAACGAATTCGGTCAACCCGATCCCGAAGCCGCCGATGCTCAATGCGAGCAACGCCAATTTCGCGCGGGAATTCCGAACGGGGCTGATAATGCCCACATCGGGTTTCGTGTCGATGGACAATAGCCGTCCTCATTCTCTCCATAGGTCCGTGTGCGAGATGTGCCCGATACCTCGCCGCCAAGGCGACAAATCAACGGGTGTCAATTCCACTATCGGACCGCGTCGAGCCATCAACCATCCCTCTGCTTCGTCTAGCACCGGCCTGCCTATCACTGGCAGGGATAGGCACGGCACCGGCGAATTTGAGACCCTGGTGAGTATGGCAGCAGCATCGCTTCGGCCCACCGGGCACCCTGACCCACCCGCCGTTCACACGTCGACGAACCCGCTTGGAGACTTCCTCCAGGCGCACCGTTCGCGTCTCACGCCGGAAGAGGTCGGGCTGGTGGCCTACGGGATCCGCCGGGTGCCCGGACTGCGGCGCGAAGAGCTCGCCCAACTCTCGGGTATCTCGCCGACGTACTACACACGCCTGGAGCAGGGGCACGCGGCAAACGTGTCCGGGTCGGTCATCAACGCCCTCGCCCGGGCACTTGGCCTCGATGAAGATGCGACGATCTACCTGCACAGCCTCGCCGGCACCATCAAGGAAGCACCGGCGCCGGCAGCGCCTGCGTCACCACCGGCCGGCGACCCGCTCTTCGAGGACGTGGTGGCGTTGATGCCCAGTGCGGCGGTGTTCGCGATGTCGCGCACAAACGACGTGCTCGCCTACAACGATCTCGCCGGACGGATCTTCTTCTCCCACCTCGACGAATGCGCGCCGCTCAACACGCACCGGCTACTGTTCACCGACCCGTACACCCGCGACCTTTACTCGGACTGGCAATGGGAGGCCCGACTGGCGGTGGCGTCACTGCGTTTCATGTCGGGCAACTCGCCGCACGACCCGGACATCCGCAACCTCGTCGGCGAGCTGTCGATGGCCAGCCGGGAGTTCGCGAAGTTGTGGGCGGAGCATCCGGTCACTCGCTGCACCCGGGGTCGTAAGAGCTTGATCCTGCCGGACTGGGGGACCGTCGAGCTCGACTATCACGTGCTGCATTCCCCGCTGGATGACGGCCAGCGCCTACTGGTGCACACCGCGCCCGAGGGAACCGTCGGCTACGACGCGCTCCGGATGCTCAGCGACTAGTCCGATGCTTGAGAACACGCGCTCCTTCACAAGCCCAGAGGCGAGGTGGCCGAGGCGATGACGTCCACGATCGAGCCGACACCTTCAACCGGTTGGCAGCCGCAGCCGCATCCACCGCTGCGTCCCGGGGTGCTCATCGACCCTGAGACCTGTGGCGGCACGATCACCGCCGACGTCGTGATCATCGGCTCCGGGATGGGCGGTGGTGCCCTCGCCTACGCCCTCGCAGGCTCCGGCCTGTCTGTGCTCATCGTCGAACGCGGCGACTTCCTGCCCAGGGAATCGGAGAACTTCGATGCGGCGCAGATGTTCCTCCACCACCGCTACCAGACCAGCGAAGCCTGGATTGACGGGCACACTGGTACGGAGTTCCAGCCCGGCGTCTACCACTGGGTCGGCGGGAACACGAAGATGTACGGGGCGTGCCTGCCCCGCTTCCGCCGTGAGGATTTCGAAACCTTCGACACCGCCGACGGGATCTCGCCCGCCTGGCCGATCCGCTACGAGGATCTTGACCCTTACTACACGCGGGCAGAGAAAATCTTCGACGTCCATGGCAACGCCGGTGAAGATCCGACCGAGCCGCCACATGCAGGACCCTATCCGCATCCCGCACATGCCCATGAGCCGGTCATCGAACGATTCGCCGCACGGCTGCGCCGCCAGGGTCTACAGCCGTTCCACATGCCCAACGGGATGACGTTCACCGCGGACGGGGATCGTGCCCGCGCGTCCACCGACGACGGCACTCCCTCCGGCACCGATGCGAAATCGGATGCCGAAACCCGGCTGGTCCGCCCGGCCCTGGCCAACGAGAACGTGCGCCTGCTCACCGGCACCACCCTCACCCGGCTCACAACCGACCCCGCGGGCGAGCACATCACCGCGGCTCACGGCAGCAGGCAGGGGCGCCCCGTGACGGTACGCGGTCAGCGGTTCGTGTTGGCCGCCGGCGCGGTCAACTCCGCCGTCTTGCTGCTGGGCTCGGCGACCGAGAGGCATCCGGACGGGCTGGGCAACTCATCCGGCCTGTTGGGACGCAACTACATGGTGCACAACAGCACCTTTGTCATCGGACTCCACCCGCTGCGCCGCAACCGGACCCGATGGCAGAAGACCCTCGGCCTCAACGACTGGTATCTGCCCACTCCGGCGCACCGATATCCGCTGGGTAACGTGCAGATGCTCGGCAAACTCCAGGGGGCGCACCTGAAACCTGCCCGAGCGCGGTTGCCGCTGTGGTTCCTCGACAAGGTCGCAGCACGCACCGTGGACCTCTATCTGACTACCGAGGACCTCCCTCGGCAGCACAACCGTGTGCGCCTGGCAGGCGGGCGGACTGTCATCGACTGGACGCCGACGAATCTGCGTCCCCATCAGGAGCTCGTCGAGGAAGTCACCGCCGCCGTGCGAGGCAGCGGATACCCACTGGTCTTCACTGAGCGGATGGGCATCTAGACCAACTCGCACATGTGCGGCACCGCTGTGGCCGGACACGACCCCGACGGCAGCGTCCTCAACCCGGACTGCCGCAGTCACGACCTCGACAACCTCTGGATCGTCGACGGGTCATTCTTCCCATCCTCGGCCGCGTTGAATCCGGCGCTGACGATCGCCGCGAACGCCCTGCGCGTCGCCGAGCGCATCCTCGCGTAGCCACCGACCTCACGAAAGGACCCACCATGTCCACCACCCGCCGCGCCTCCTTCTCCTTCGATGCCCTCTCCGCGGACACTGTCACCGATGCCGACGAGTTCACGCTCGAGAACCCGAGCATGGTGGTCAACCTCGATGCTGATCCTGCCCGCATCGACATGCCACTGGGCGGGTATATCCCGCCGCTGGCCTCGACGATGCTCGCCGCCGGCACCCAGGTCTCCGGCCGGCTCCTCGCGCTCATCAGCCTGCCCGGGCAGCCGCTGCCCGAGTCCGTGTTCCGCGCCCAGGGGTGGGAAGACTTCTACGGATCCGACCGCGCCGACGCGCAACCGGGGACGGCGGTGCTGCTGAAGTCGACGCAGGACAGCGTCGGCCAGGTCGAGCTCGTGCCCGCGCAGATCCTCGCCGACCCGCACGCCCCGCAGGATCCCTTTCCTCACGAGGTGAAGCTGAATCTGTGGTTCAGTCCCGCGGGGACCGACTGCGGGATCCACCGGGATCACGCGTTCATCGAGACCCATACGCAGCTGCTGGGGACCGGCCGGATGCAGAAGTTCGCCTACAACTCGCATGCTTCCGTCTTCGAGGACCAGATCCTCGCGCCCGCCCAGACCCAACCGTCCATCTTCGGCCGATGGGATGACGGGCGGCTCGCCTACCCCTGGCACCAGTATCGGGCAGACACCGACGTGGTCTGGCTCGCCATCGAGTATCACGCGCTGACATCGTGACCGCGCCGCAACTGCCTGCCCGGCGAAGGGTCCATGCCCCGCGTCGGTCGCAGATGATATCCGCATCGCTGCCGAGCTGCACCGGGGCTGCGCGCGGCGATCTCCTTATTCAAAACTCCGGTCTGCGACGCACGCGGTCCGGCTTCCCGCGAAAGGGGACCTGTTGTTATGCCGTCACACCCGAACGGCCATCCTGGCCGTGCCGCCTTGGGAGCATTCCTCCGCTCCCGCAGGCAATCCTTGACCCCGGAGGACCTCGGTCTCGATCTCACCCAGCCCCGCGAAGGCCCGGGCCTATTTCGTGAAGAGGTCGCTCACCGCGCTGGCATCTCTGTGGCCTACCTAGCCCGGCTTGAGCAGGGCACGGCCACCCAGGCTTCCGTAGCCGCGCTCAACGGTCTCGGGCGCGCGTTGATGCTCGACGCTCACGAGCGCGACGAACTCTTCCGTCTCGCCGAGACGCCTCCTGCCACGCGTCGCCGCGAGCCTCCGCCCGAGCATGTCAGCATCGGCACCGCGCAGCTGCTCACCGCGATGGCCGATGTTCCCGCGATCGTGCTGGGCACTCGCGACGACGTCCTCGCGTGGAATCGACTCGGGCATCGCCTCATCGCCTCCCACCTGCCCTTTGAATCGCCTCTAGACCTCGACACACGCCCAAATCGCGTGAAGATGGTCTTCCTCGATCCCCGACTGCGAGAAACGTATCGCGATTGGAAGGTCGAGGCGCAGCGAGCGGTCACCCAACTTCAACAGCTCGCCACACACCGATCCGACGATCTCGCGCTCATGAGACTGGTCGGAGATCTGGTCGTGGCTAGTGACGAGTTCGCCGCCTACTGGGCAGACCCGCAACCAGCAGCGCCGACCCGCGGAATCCGCGAGCTTTACCACCCCGAAGTCGGGGACTTGGATCTCCGCTTTGAGATCCTCACCCTCGAGGGCAGCGAGCAACGACTACTGACCCATTCCGCCGACCCCGGCAGCGTGTCCGAGGAACGCCTCCGCGACCTGGCGGCACTCATCCCGGCCTGACCTACCTCTTGGCCAACCATCTTCTCGGCGGTGCCGGGCCCGCGGGTCCGGCACCGCTTCGCTGTGTCCGGCACGCCCCTCCTCTCACCGACTTGCAAGAGCTCCGGTGGTACGGCGGAGACCGACATCGTGGTGTGCTGGCGGCGGCGGCGACTCGGCCCCGTGGGCTGATCATCGACGCTGTACCGTCGCGCCCATTGGTGTCGCTCGACCCTTTGTCATGACAGAGGCCACGGCGTCGCCTCGTGCACGCAGAATCGCGTGATACCCAGGGAGACCAGGTCAGCAACCCGGCCAGCACGGTACGCAAGCGGACGCAACGAAGCCGGGGTGGGAGCTCTCCGTGTTGGAGGGCTCCCACCCCGGCTTCGTTCGTTCCTTCCTCGGCCTGCGGGCCACTGCTTCTCACGGTGGCCCGCAGGCCGTGCGCAGATGGGATGGACCCGTGGTGACGGTCCGGTGGTGCTTGGAGGCTCAGACGCGTGCGGGCTTGGGCAGCCGGAGCACGATCGCGATGAGCACGGCCGATGCCAGGGCGATGATGCCGTTGACGCCCATGGCCAGCTGCAGGCCAGGCAGCATGCCGGCGGCGAGCTGGCTGGCCAGGATTGCCGACATCACCGGGGTGCCCAGCGTGATGCCGACCTGCTGGCTCATGGTGACCAGGCCGGTGGCCAGGCCCTGCTGGTGCGAGGGCACCGCGGCCGTCGAGGTGACGGTGTAGCCGACGATGGCGACCAGGTTCGCGACGCCGCCGATGAAGGACAGGATTGCGACCGGCACCACCCAGATGCTGGACTCGGTGGCGAAGAACAGTGGCACCGTCATCACGCCCTGGACGACGAGACCGATGATGATCGCCGTCTTGGAGCTGGTGCGGCCGATGATCTTGGGGGCGATGAGACCGCCGAGCACGGTACCGATGCCGAGCACGCCCAGGACCACTCCGGTGCTGATCGCGCCCAGGCCGAGGATTTCCTGCAGGTAGAGCGTGAGTAGGAACACGAGAGACGTGAACGTGCCGAAGGCCAGGAGCCCGGTGATGTTGCCCCACGCGACGTTTCCGCGACGCAGCATCGACAGCTCGACCAGCGGTTCCGCGACCTTACGCTCGATGGCCCAGAAGACCACGAACAGGATCGCGGCGGCCAGGATCGGACCCCAGGCGCCGGGGTGGGACCAGTCGGCGTGGCCGGCGGTGTCGATGCCGAAGACCAGGGCGACCAGGGCGAGGGTGACCGTGATGGCGCCGGGCACGTCGAGCTTGGGTCGGTTACCGGTCGGCTTCTCGCGCAGCACGAACGGAGCAACGAGGATCACGGCGACGGCGACGACGACGTTGATGAAGAACGCCCAGCGCCAGGACACCGCGCCGGTGAGCAGGCCGCCGAGCACGGCCCCGGCGGTGAAGCCTGCAGCCATGAGCGCGCCGTTGAGGCCGAGTACGCGGCTACGGGCCGGTCCTTCGGGGAAGGTCGTGGTCATCAGGGACAGTGCGGCAGGAGTGACCATCGCGGTCGCGATGCCCTGGCCGACGCGAGCGATGATGAGCAGGGTCGGGTCCTGGGCGAGGCCACCGGCCAGGGAGGCGACGCCGAGGAGCACGATGCCGATGAGGAAGAGCTTCTTCCGCCCGAACAGGTCGGCGACGCGGCCGAAGAGCAGTGTGAAACCAGCCGCGCACAATGCGAAGGAGGTCACGATCCATTGCAGGCTCTCGGTGGGGAACCCGAGTTCGCGGCCGATGTGCGGCAGCGCGACATTCAGGATGGAGAAATCCACCGCGAGGGTGAAGTTCGCCGTCAACAACACCGCGAGGGCCAAACGCTGAAGGGCAGTAAGCCGAGTTTGACCGCGGTCTATTTCTTCTGGTGCTTCGGTTTTTGTGGACATGCTCCCATATTGGAAGCCGGTCAAAGGCGTAGCCAGATCCCTGAGTTGCCTATCACTCACAGGGGTAGGCTAGGAACTCGCAGGCACGGCACAATGGAAGCATGGAGGACTACACAACAGTGACCCGCGCCACAGCCGCCTACGAGGCCCGCGCCGACGACCTCGGCGAATTCCTGCGCTCGCGCAGGGATCGGCTCAGCCCCGAAGACGTCGGCGTCCCCTCCTACGGGCGCCGCCGCGTGGCGGGCCTGCGGCGTGAGGAACTCGCCCAGCTCGCCGGTGTCTCCGTGACCTACTACACCCGACTTGAGCAGGGTCAGTCTCAGAATGCCTCCGACTCGGTCATCGAGTCTCTGGCTCGCGCTCTGCGCCTGGATGCCGATGAGACCGCGCACCTGTTCGCCCTGGCCCGGCCGGGGATGGTCAAACGGCCTGCCGTGGACCGGCCCGAACGGCCCAACGCCGGTGCCCGTCAGCTCCTCCACGCGATGGAATCGGTGCCCGCTGTCCTCCTGGGTCGTCGCAACGACATCCTCGCGTGGAACCGTGCCGGGCATCTCCTCCTGGCCGGGCACCTCGACTTCGAAGCTCCCACTCGCGAGGACGACCGTCCCAACCAGATGCGGATGCTTTTCCTCGACCCGCACACCCGCGAGCTCTACCGCGACTGGGAGGCTGAGGCCACCGTCGCGGTCGCCTCGCTGCGGTATGTCGCCGCCCAGTTCCCCGACGATCGGCGTCTGCACGAGCTCGTCGGCGAACTCAACGTCGGTAGTGAAGACTTCGCGCGCCTGTGGGTCCAGCACACGGTCCAGCTGTGCACCAGCGGCACTAAGCGGCTGCACCACCCTGAGGTCGGCGACCTCGACGTCGACTACGAGGTGCTGCACCTGCCTGAGGGCGACGGGCAGCGCATTCTCACCCACTCTGCAACGCCGGGCAGCAGCGCCCGCTCCGCTCTTCAGCTGCTCCTCAACTCCGCCTGAGTCCTGCCTCTCCCTGCGCGCTCGCTGCGGCATCGTGTGATCGCCGAGCGTTGCCCAGCGGACACGACAGAACTGCCCCGAAGTCTGATTTGGACTCCGGGGCAGTTTCGCGTTCGGTGGGCCGTGTCTATGCCACGCCCACTGCCGCTTGGTCGAACGCGTCCGCCAACAGGGTGTACGAGGCGTCACGGTCTGCCGGATCGCTAGTCAATGTGTTGACCATGATCTCGCTGGCCCGATGCTGCTCGGCAAGCGCGAGGAGCTGGTCGCGCACATGCTCCGGGGTGCCGTGGATGAAGCCGTTTTCCCGGGTGACTGCGCGCGCCCGTTCTTCATCGCTCCATTCCTTGTCGCGTTCTGCGTGTTCGAGACTCGGGATCGGGCTGTCGTAGTTGAGGTCCTTGCGAGCTCGCCACAGGGCGGCCGCTGCCGCCAGTCGCTGCGCCTTCTCGGCGGTATCCGCTGTCACGGCACGCACCGCGATAACGGCGAACCCCGGCTTCTTCCCGACCTCGTCCCAGTAGGCGCGCATGCCTCGAGGCGTGGATGACGGGCTGAGGAAGTGCCCCTGCACGTACCCGGCCCCCAGGCTCGCAGCGAGAGGAGCAGAGGTTCCGCCGGCGCCGAGCACCCACACCCGGTGCTCGGGCTCTGTGACGGTCTGCGGCATCCCCTCAGGGAGTCGACTCAGCAGGGTCTCGACCTTGTGGGGGAAGTCATTCGTGTGCAGCGCAGCGCGGCCGATACCGATATCGACACGATCGCCATGGACCCGCTGGAGCAGCCCCATCGTCTCGGCGACTTTCTGAGGCGTGTACAGCGGGAGCAGGATCCCACCGGTGCCCACCCGGATCCGCGTGGTGCGTTCGAGGGCCAGGGCAGTCATGGTCTCCGGGGCTGGGCTGGCGAAGGACATCGAGTGGTGGTGCTCGGCGTACCAGATCCGCCGGTACCCCTCGCGTTCGGCCCGTTCGGCCAGGCGCAGGCTTTCCTGCAGCGCCTCGGTGCGGTCGAGATGGTCGGTGATGGGTGACTGGTCGAGGACCGACAGCGTCACGGGTGTGGTGGAGCCAGTCATGAGGCGATCAGCTCCCCGGTCCGGTTCTGCGCGGTGGCCGGCACGATGCGCCAGTTCCCGCCGACCTGGAACACGAGATCCTCGATGTCGCTGCCGGCGATCGATCGCAGCACGGGAACCAGTTCCCAGGCGTGATCGGCGGTGGCGACGTTCAGGGGCCATTGGGCCACGGTCGCCCCGCGTAGGTGCGGGTGGTGGAATCCGGCGCCGTAGATGGCGATGATGCTGATCGGGACGAGGCCTGCGGCTTTCTGCTCCGGCCAGCTCAGCAGCCAGGAGGCCAGGAGCCCGCCATGGGCATCGCGGTGCAGGCCAGTGAAGTCGATCTGTCCGGTGTCGAGCAGGAGGTAGGAGTTGAACTCCTCCAGCACCTGCCGGGCTGGGGTGTCGAGGAGTTCGACGGCGCGCTGGAACGCGGCCTCCTTGCCTTGGCGGGTGACCTCGCCGAAGTGGTCCCCGTCGCGCAGATCGGCGAAGTGGCGGACGAGGGCCTCCAGCGGTGCAGGGGTCGTGGTCGCGGTGGTCATGATGATGCTTCCTTTCGCTGTGTGTATTCTCGGGGGAAATCTGTGAGTGCCGCGGCGAGTGCGCCGATGACGGCGCTGGCCGGGCGGAGGACGTCGCCGTGCCCGATCCCGGGCAGGACACGATGGTCGACGGGCACTCCGTCGGCGCGAAGCTGCTCGGCGTAGGCGGCGACGTCGTCACGGACGGGGTCGTGGTCACCGACGACGAGCACGGCCGGGGCCACCTCAGCAAGCGAGTCGGCCTCGCGCGGGGAGAGCAGGAGTCGAGTCCCGTCGGAGGCCACCGCCGAAGCCTGCGGCGTACCGTGCCAGGACCGCCAGGCTGTCCTTAGCAGCCCGGGCGGCGGGAATGAACCGGGGTCGGCATGGTAGGAGACGGCGCGGCACTCGGGATCGATTGGCGGGTAAGCCAGGATCTGCGCCTGCAGGCTCTCGCCCCGGTCGCGGGCGGCGATCGCCGCGACAGCGGCGAGGGTGCCTCCGGCGCTGTCGCCGCCGACGATGATCGAACTGTCCGGGCTGGTCTCGCGCACCCAGCCGATGGCGGTGAGCATGTCGAGCACGGCCGCGGGGTGCCGATGCGTCGGCGCGAGCCGGTAGTCGAGTGAGAGCACGTTCCGGCCTGACAGGCTCGCGAGCAGACCGGTGGCGTGCTGCCAGTCGGCGGCCGACCCTTGGTGCCAGGACCCGCCGTGGGCCCAGATGATCCACCCGGCAGCCCCGTTCTCGGTCTGCCGGTGCATGGTCGCCGGTAGCGCTGGTCCGTCTTTGCTGGCAGGCACGGTGACCCGAGTTGGGCTGATCGTCGCGCGTAGGCGATCCTGCGTGAGGGGGGTGGTCATATCTGGCGCAGAGCTCCACCGTCGATCGACCACTCCGCTCCGGTGACCTGGGCTGCCCGCGCCGAGAGCAGATAGGTCACCGGCCCGGCGATGTCCGTGGGTGCGCCGATGCGTCCAGTGGGCAGGCGCCGCTCCTTCTGGATGAAGTGCTCGATGGCCTCCTCTGGGGGAAGCTCGAACCTCTCCGCGAGCTGCTCAGCGAACCCTCTCGGGGCATCGAAGAGAGCTGTGCGGGTGGGGCCGGGTGAGATCACGTTCGAGCGCACCCTCCCGCCGTAGTCGATGGCCAGGGACTTCGACACCGAGAGCAGAGCCGCTTTCGCTGCCGCGTAGTCGGCGATCGTGGGATCCGGCATCCGCGCGGCTTCGCTGGCGATGTGCACGATCGATCCGCCACCCTCCGCTGCGGCCAGCAACGGTAGCGCGGCCCTGATGAGTCGAATCCCGGCGTGGAGGTTCAGCTCGAAGATCCGGTGCCACTGCTCGTCGTCGATGTCGGCGAACGAAGGCTGGGAAATGAGGATGGCCGCATTGTTGACCAGCCCGTCCAAACGCCCATGGCGTGCCCGGACAGCTTCCACAGCTTCAGTGGCAGCGTGGGGGTCGGTCAGATCGGTCTTGAACAGCTCCGCCCCCTTGGGCAGGGCCACGTCGGTGGTGCCGCGGGCGAGGACGACCACGTGCGCGCCCTCCCGGGTGAGCAGTTCGGTGGTGGCCAGGCCGATGCCGCTGGTGCCTCCGGTGACGATGACGACGTTGCCGGTGAGGTTGAGGTCCATGATGTGTCTCCTTCTTCAGACTCGGGAATCAGCGGTGGCCACCGCGGCCGGTTCGGCGACGGCGGGGGCAGCAGTGGGCGCTGTCGGTTGGACGGCGACTCGCGGGAGGGCGGGCTTGCGGCGGGGCCGGGCGAAGCGGTCCATCATCGGTTTCTCCACGAGCGCGTAGAGCGCCCAGCCGGCCAGCAAGGTCAGGGCGAGGAACCCGGCGATGAACAACAGCGCGACCGAGGTGGAGAAGGTGGCGTTGTCCATCATCTGGCGGACCCAGAAGATCGAGACGCCTTGGACGAGGTAGAAGCCGAAGGAGGTGTCGCCGAGCCATTGCATCGGCTTGGACTGGAGGAAGCTCTTGCGTCCGGTCGCGTCGTAGGAGGCGGCGGTAGCGATGAGCACGGTCACCGGGATGATGGTGGCGACGTTGAAGGTCCACACGAAGGGCACCACGTTTGCCAGCGCATATCCCGCGACGGCCAGGAGCAGGGCGTGCCACATGCGGAAGGCGGGCCACCGCTTCTCCAGGACCAGGCGGGCGACGATCGATCCCAACAGGAACTCGAACAGGCGCGAGGGCGGGAAGATGTAGCCGAACCAGAACTGGAACGAGGACACCGGGGTCAACGCCGACTTCGGGGTGTCGGGGATGAGGGTGAGGTTGATGATCTGGATGGCGATCATGCCCACGACCATGAGCCCCGCCCACGCCCACAGGCGGTTACCCGGGAGCTTGCGGATGAGGACGATGAAGAACGGGAAGAGCATGTAGAACAGCAGCTCGCTGCTCAGCGTCCACGACGGCGGGTTGACGGCCACGTTAACGGCCCCGTCCGGGGAGTAGGCGTGGAGGAGGAAGAAGTTAAGCACCGAGGCGTGTGCCGGGGTGATCGCGGCGGCGAACAGCACCATCGACAGCACCCACATGACGATGTGGTTCGGGAAGATCTTCATCACCCGGCGACGCCAGAACGCGGTGAGCTTCTCATCGGGCTTCGCCGCCCACGCCAGGAGGAACCCGGAGAGGACGAAGAAGAACGACACTCCCACGTACCCGGTGACCAGGAAGATCTGCTCGGCCACGCGCGCGACCTCGGGGTCGGCGAACAGGTTGATCGGGTCGTTCGGCGGGATCGGTGAGGAGGAGAGGGTGATGTGGAATCCGAACACCAGCAGGGCGGCGAAGAATCGCAGCCCGGTCAGGGACGGCAGCTTCGGTGGTCGCGTCGTCGTCGCGGGGACAGGAGTGGTCATGTCAGGCACCCTTCTTAGGCGGGAAGTTCCACGCCGAGGCTGTGGGTGAAGAAGTTCGTCGGATCCCAGGACTTCTTCGCCCGCTGCAGGCGGGGATAGTTGCCCTGGTAATAGAGCTCGGACCAGGCCACGCCAGAGCGGTTGCGCTTCGGGTCGGCCATGTCGGTGTCCGGGTAGTTGATGTAGCAGCCATCGACTTGCCCGTCGGGCACCGGGACGCCACCGGAGGAGGCGAACATGGCCTCGAAGGTCTCGCGCGCCCAGCCGAGATAGAAGTCATGATCTGCTTTGTCCGGCCAGAACGTCTGCAGGCAGATCTTGAAGATCGAGTCGCGCTGCACGTTCGCCGTCGCATCCTTCTTCACCGCGTTGACCGCGCCGCCGAAGGAGAAGACCACCATCATGGTGTCCGGGTTGGTGAAGTCCTCCCGGGTCATCTGCTCCCACATCACGTCGAGCTGGGCGTCGGTGAACCGCTTCTTGAAGTACGCGGACTTGTGCGCGCCCCGGCTGGTGGGGTTGGTGATCGTCGGGTTGTCCGTGCCCACCATGCGAGTTGCCTGCATCCAGGAGATCTCCCGGGTCTGGTGGAAGTCAGGCAGGGCCGGCAGCTCCCCGTTAGGCTTGGTCATCGCCGAAGTCTCGATGTCCACGCCGTCGGTGATGCGGGCGATGAACCGCTCGAGGACGCCGGTCGCATCGGGCGCGTCGGCGTCGATCTGGGTGAACATGCCCAGGCTGCCATGGGCCTTGTGGTTGAGGTTGAATAGGCTCGACAGGTGCGATTCCGGGGTGCCGGGGTCCTTGAACTCCTCGTGCCAGGCACCCCAGTTGTCCATGAGCTTGCGGAACTTAGTCTCGTCGACCTGGTCCCACGGGAACGCGAGCGCATTGACAAGCACACGAGAGGGTGCCTCGATCAGCTGGCCGGCCGGCTCGGAGCCCTTCGCGTGCGGGGAACGGAACCAGTACTTCGTGACGACGCCGAAGTTGCCACCGCCTCCACCGGTGTGCGCCCACCACAGATCGCCGAGCGCCCCGCGGGAGCCGCGGGTGGCGACCTGGATGGACGCCTTCCCGTCCGCGTCGACGGTGACGACTTCCACCGCATACAGGTGGTCGACGACCAGGCCGTGCGCCCGCGACAGGAGGCCATATCCGCCGCCGACGATGTGCCCGCCAGCACCGACGCTGTAGCAGATGCCACCGGGGATCGTCACGCCCCAGCGTTTGAACAACTGCTCGTACACGTTCGAGAGGCGCGCACCCGGTTCGACCGCGAAGGCCCGCTTCTTCTCGTCGTAAGACACCCCGACCATCGTCGACACGTCGAGAATGACTTCGATGTCAGAGTTGCAGACGAAATCGGCGAAGCAGTGCCCTCCACTGCGAACGGATACCTTCTTCCCGGCATCGACCGCTGACTGCACCGCCTTCTTGGCGTCCTTGGCACTGTTGATCATGTGCACGTAGTCAGGCTTCGCTACGAAGCGCACATTGTTTCCCGTCCTGAGGTCCAAGTAACGCGGATCCTTGGGGCCAATGACACCGCCACCACTGGGTAGGGCGCTGGAGACGCTGGCATCGGCGAAACTGGGCGCGGCGTTGAAGGGCATCATCGCCCCGGCGGCAGCTGCTCCCGCCGAGCCCAGCAGAAATGAGCGCCGTCCGACGCGGCCTTTCGACGGTGGCGTTTCAATCGTGGTGGTGTTCATTATCGGTTTCTCTTCATTGGTGTAGGCAGCACAAATCCGCACTTGCCTTGCGGCAGATCTGGTGACTGGCAGACGGGACAGTGGAACAACTGGGAATGAACCCATCGAATCACCGCTGGAGGAGGCCAACCACACCCTGCGAGTGACAGGCTCCCCAGTGACAGGCTTGCGTGACGGCTTCCCGAGGCACTGGACTGTCGGCTACCGTCGTCGTGCATCCGCGCTTCAGGCTCGTGGTGTTCAACCCGCCCTGCCTTGACTAGTCCAGTCACCAACGTGCGACTGGCTTGACGCGAACCCCTGAACAGGCGGAAGGATCGCCCCGAGACGGTAGTTGGCGAGGGCCGCGATTGATTCTCTATTCGGCGCCCCGCCAGACGTCGGAACAATGCCGCTGTAGCAAGAGCCGTGCCAGGAGCCGCTCCGGCGACGGCTTCCGTGTACCGCGGTAGGGACTGATGCAGGGTTTGGTGACATCTGATCTGGCTTGTACACAGGCAAGCCTGGAAGGATAGACACCATGCCCCAGCCCTACCCGAAAGAGTTCCGCGATGACGTCGTCCGCGTGGCCTTGAACCGCGACGAGAAGACCACGATCGGACAGATCGCCAAGGACTTCGGCGTCCACGAAGGCACCATCGCGAAATGGCTCCGCCAGGCCGAGATCGATGCTGGTAACAAGCTCGGCAATACCACCGACGAATCCGCTGAACTGCGGGAGCTGCGGCGGCGGACTCGCCTATTGGAGCAAGAGAACGAAGTCCTGCGCCGCGCGGCTGCGTATCTGTCGCAGGCGAATCTGCCGTCAAAAGGACGCTTCTATGCCTCCGTGTCAAGCCATCCGGGTCCGAAGCTCCCGAAAGAGAGAACGGCAGACGTATCGCTTGAGGCACCTTCGGATCTCGCGCTTGGATAGCCCTTCCGCGCGCCGGCGTTCAACATACTTGCAGGTGGCAGGGTCGTAGCTCATCCGCGAGCGAACGACGACGTCGACGGCCCGGTTGAGTTGCCGGTCGCCCGAGCGGGAGAGCCGGTGGCGACTGGTGTTGCCCGAGGAAGCCGGCAACGGGGCAATGCCCCCGAGCGCGGCGAAAGCCGCTTCCGAGCGCACCCGTCCGTGGTGTGAGTACGACGCCACCAAGATCGCTCCTGTGACCGCGCCGACCCCCGGGATGCCCTGGAGGCCCGGGGCGAGAGCCTCGGTCAGCGCCGACAGCGCCTGGTGGTTCTGCTGGAGTGACCGGGTCTGCTCGATGATCGCCTTGGCCAGCCTTCGTGCCTCCTCACGGAAGATTCGATGTGATGGCTCATCTCGCCCGGTCCGCCAGGCCGCGATGGTGGAGATCTGCGCGTCGGTGAGCGGTTTGCGCGCATCGACTCCGACGTCGGTGGTGCGCAGCAGTGCCGTGAGCGCGTTCTTGTTGGCCGTGCGCTGCTGATCGGTCAGTGACCGGCTCGCCAGCAGCACGCGGAGCGCCGCGCGGTCACCAGAGCGGCGTGGATGAGCGAGCTTCTCAACGTCGGTGCAGAGCGCCGTTCGAGCGGCTGCTTCTGCATCCAGGGGGTCTGACTTGCCTGTTCGTGCTCGGGAACGGCGGTAGAGAGCTCGGATCTCGGCGACCTCGATCCCCTCGGTCAGAAGGGCGGTGGTGATGCCGGCACCGTACGAGGAAGTACCCTCCACGGCAGCGAGCACCGCCGTTCCGCGAGTCCTTCGTCGAATCCAGGAGACCGCACGCTGCATCCCGGGGGCAGTAGTCGGGAACGCTCGCGTATCGACCGTCGATCCCGTTCGAGAGTCGATGATGCAATACGTGTGGGTACGCGCGTGGGTATCGATCCCTACGACGTGCTCGTAGCGTTCAGTAACGGTGGCCATGGTGAGTTCCTCCAGTCGTCAGCACATCAGTGGGCTGGCCCGGGTCGCTCAGAGTCACATCTGTAATGAGTCACGCCCCTGGGGACGGACAGGCTTCTGATCAAGGCATCTGCGCGGAGAGACCGAGCCGAGGCTCGGACGAGGACACGTCCTTTTGAAGACATCGCGAACTGTTCACGAGTCGGTTCTACCCGGAGTCACTCGGCCGAGCTACGGCTCAGCATCCCAGCCGGCCGCAGGCCCGCCAGAGGCCATTACAGCTCTACCCGCTCGTGAGAGAGCTCGCCGTCGACGGTATTCCCGTGGCGGTGTCGTGCCGGGTCTTGAAGCTCTCGCGCCAGCCCTACTACCGGTGGTTGGCCACACCGGTCCCTGAAGCCGATATCGTCGAAGCGTACCGGGCCAACGCCCTGTTCGACGCCCACTGCGACGATCCCGAGTTCGGATACCGATACCTCGCCGATGAAGCAGAGTCGGCCGGCCATCCCATGGCAGTGCGCACCGCGTGGCGGTTGTGTTCGACCAACTCCTGGTTCTCAGCCTTCGGCAAGGGCCGGGGTAAGAATGGAAAGAAGCCCGGTCCACCCGTCCACGACGACCTGTGTGCCGTGGTCGACGAGGACGGTCGGACCCGGCACAAGTTCACAGCCGATGGCGTGAACCGGCTCTGGTTGACCGACATTGTGCGCCACGAGGCGCTGTTGAACCGAGTGGAGGTGAGAGACCACCACCGCCTGGCTGTCGCAGCAGCCAGGTGAAGTTGAGGGCAGCCTGAACTCCGGGATGGGAGCGAGGGCGGGAAGCAGCCCTGACAACGCCGAGACGATTCCAGTACTGCCAGATGGGTCGGGCTCGGCTAACACGACGGAGAGGTACACGCATAGGAACCAGTGTCCGAACGCTCCTCAAGTCAGACCACCGACTCGAAATCTGGTGGATCGGGGTCGGGTTGCATCGCAGACCGAGGCTGGTGTGCCAGTCGAGGGAACTTCCGGATCGGAGAATGTCGCCGGTCCGGGAGGCCATAGTGAAAGCCTGCGGCGTAGCTATGGCGAGGATGCAGGAGTAAAGCTGGGTACCGATCCCGTCAATCGGTTGAATAGTGAACGTGGGAACCCCGCCGCTGGTCCCTGCTGACCACGGATTCCATGCGTGGTCGGCAGGGAAGGTCCGTCGCCGACTGATACCAGTGGTGTGGGGGCGGAGAGTCCGTAGTAGTCCGAGGTCGGGAAAACCGACCACATGGCGAAGGAACTCAGTGCCGATTCCGCAATGAAAGTAGGGATGAAAAGGAGGGACACCGGTGAATACGGGTGTGTCGGGGCCAGTCGATATTACTTCGGCATGGCATCGAGTACTTACGATCCAGACGAAATTGCACCAATGGGCGCGCACCGATCCGGGGCGTGTCTTCGATGATGTGTTCAACCTTGTCCACGATCCGGCCTTCCTCGTAGCAGGGTGGGATCGAGTGCGGGGTAACAAGGGCGGTCGGACTGCTGGAGTCGATGGGGTCGCACCCCGGTCCCTGCTTCATGGTCAGGCCGTTGAGGTGCTCACTATGATTCGCCGCCAGGTGAAGACTGGTGAGTTCCGACCCTTGCCGGTGCGTGAGCGCAGGATCCCGAAGTCGAATGGGAAGACTCGTTCGTTGGGGATTCCAACGCTGGCCGACAGAGTGGTGCAGGCGTCGCTGAAGTTGGTGCTGGAACCGATCTTCGAGGCGGACTTCTATCCGTCCTCGTATGGGTTTCGGCCGCGTCGGCGTGCGCAGGACGCGATTGCTGAGATTCATAAGTTCACGTCGAGGCCTTTGAATTATGAGTGGGTCTTCGAGGCTGATATCACTGCGTGTTTCGACGAGATCGATCACACTGGTCTGATTCAGCGTTTGCGTGAACGAATCACGGACAAAAGGGTCCTGGCTCTGGTCAGAAGGTTCCTCAAGGCAGGCATCCTCAGCGAGGATGGTGTCAATAGGAACACTCACACCGGCACCCCGCAAGGAGGGATACTTTCACCACTTCTGGCCAATATCGCCTTGTCTGGGCTTGATGATCACTTCCAAAAGAAGTGGGAGTCGCTGGGTCCGAGCTGGACGCGAGCGAAACTGCGCCGTAGGGGCATCCCGGTGATGAAGCTGATCCGGTACGCGGATGACTTCGTTGTCCTTGTCCACGGTTCGGTCGAGCACGTGGAGGCACTGTGGCACGAGGTGGCTGAAGTGCTCGCGCCGATGGGTTTGCGCCTATCGGTGGAGAAAACGAAAGTGACTCACATTGATGAGGGGTTCGACTTCTTGGGCTGGCGCATCCAGCGTCGGATGAAGAGGGGAACCAGCGGTCAGGCTCAGGTGTATACGTATCCGTCGAAGAAGTCTCTGGCTTCGATCAAGGAGCGTATTCGCGGTCTGACTCGCAGAGCGCAACATCGGACGCTGGCCGATCTTCTCCGCCGGGTGAACCCGGTGTTGAGAGGGTGGTGTGCGTATTTCCAGCATGGGGTGTCGAAAGCGACATTCAGTTACGTTGACCATTACGCGTTCTGGCGGATCGTCAATTGGTTGAATAAGCGTCACCCCAAGCTGAATAAGCATACTGTGGTGCGTCGTTTCCTCCCTGGATGGGAGATACGGACGGAAGGAGTCGAGTTCTTCCGGTCAAGTCCCTTTTCGTGGTGTTCTTCGGTAGTTCCTTTAACTTGGTATTAAGCAGCGGGGTCGGGCTACGAATCACGCGGTCAGCGGCATCACCACCCCGACCGGGTCGACCTCGGTCTGCCCATGCAACACCGTCACGAGTTTGCGCATCGAGATCTCCGACAAATAGCGTCTCTCACCGTACTGCCATTCCTCGTGCTGTTCCTGCAACACGGCCCCGATCAACCGAGTCACCGACTCCCGGTTCGGAAAGATCTGAACGACATCAGCACGGCGTTTGATCTCCCTGTTCAACCGCTCGATCGGGTTATTCGACCAGATCTTCTGCCAATGCTGCCTGGGCATGGACACGAACGCCGTCAAATCGACCTCGGCGGACTCGAGCATGTCGGCGATGTCGGGAAACGACGCCCGCAGACTCTCAGCGACTTGCTTGTACTGGGCAATGACGGCCTCGGCTGTGGTCTGGGCGAAGATCGTTGAGATCAACGCGTTGACCGGCTTCGAGTGCGCACTGCCAAGGCGCTGAGTGACGTTACGAGCGAAGTGGACTCGACACCGCTGCCACCCAGCACCGGGCAGGATCGCTTTGACCGCGGCCTTGATCCCCGAATGAGCATCAGAGATCACCAGCGCGACCCCTTCGGGATCAGTCTCGGTGCTCACCTTCAACCCCCGCTCACGCAGCCCACGCAGGACCTGTGTCCAGAAGTCCGTGGACTCGGCATCTCCGACACTCATGGTCAGGATCTCCCGCCTGCCCTGTGATGAGACACCCGTGACCACAGCCACGGCCTGAGACACGACACGACCCCGGTGGCGGACATCGACATAGGTGGCGTCGACGAAGAGGTAGGGAAACCACGTGTGATCGAGTCGACGGGCCAGGAACTCGGCCACTGCCTCGTCGATGTCGGCACAGATCCGCGACACCGTCGACCGAGAGATCCCGGACTCGTTGCCCAAAGCACGCACAAGGTCATCGACCTTCCTCGTCGAGACTCCGTCGATCCAGGCCTGGCAGATGACGGCGTAGAGGGCCTTATCGACCCGCCGACGGGGATTGAGCAGGGACGGGAAGAACGAGCCTTTCCGTAGCTTCGGGATCGCCAGGTCGACTTCTCCCGAGGGAGTTGCCAGGGTCTTCTTCCGCGACCCGTTACGGCGTGTTGAACGGTCTTCGCTGCGTTCGTAGCGGGCGGCACCGATCGTGGCGGTGGCTTCGGCTTCGATGAGGTCCTGGAGGCCAGCTTGGAGCATTTGCCTAAACACGTCGGAGTGGGCGAGGTCAGGGTCGGTCAGGACTTGGTTGATCAGGGTCGACACGGCAGAATTGGGGTCAGCCATCGTGGGATGCCTTTCGTGAGGTTCTTGGCGGAACTACTAGCGGGATCCCACGATGGTTCTTCACATTTTTGGGGGTGAAGTCCCTGGTGGGAATGCCACCACTCTATGGGACTCACCCGTTCTTCCGGGCCTGTCGGGTTCCAGTGACTCGCTATCGGTTCCGGGGAACTCGTATTCCCACGCCATGGGACAGTGCTGCGGCTTGATTGGCATGGAGAGCTGGATGCTCAGGAATGGGCACGTCCGGTTCGGAGGGCGGGCCGGGGAAACTTACCAGTCGTGAGGCTGGCAGAGCGCCCCGGTCCGACCCTACTCGGAACACCACACCGATGAGGGCAAGCTGTACCTCTGTGCGACCAAGGACGTCTACTCGGGCCGGATCGTCGGCTACTCGATGAGTGCGCGGATGAAGGCCCGGTTGGCTGTTGACGCTCTCGAGATGGCGGTGGCCCGCAGGGGTGGTGATGTGGGCGGATGCACGGTACACAGCGACCGTGGCAGTCAGTTTCGATCAAGGAAATTCACTCAGAGTCTGGCTTGCCACGGCCTTGTTGGGTCGATGGGCCGGGTCGGTGCTGCTGGCGACAACGCGGCCATGGAGTCATTCTTCGCCCTGCTGCAGAAGAACGTTCTCGACCGTCGCCGGTGGGTGAGTCGGGAGCAGTTGAGAATCGCGATCGTGACGTGGATCGAGCAGACGTATCACCGTCGTCGGCGGCAAGCCCGGTTGGGTCGTTTGACACCTGTCGAGTACGAAGCAATTATTGAGTCACCTGCAGTCGCAGCGTGACACCCGAATTGTCACCTCTCCTTGCATCAGTCCCGTACCTAGATGTTCAGGCTTGTTGTCCATCGAGTCACCGCTATGTGCAGTGGTGGCTTGCGAGCGAAGCCTGTCACTCACAGGGTGTGGTTGGCCTCCTCCGGTGATGTTGCGATAGTTTCATCGCCGAACGCGCCAACGACTGGCCGTCAATTCTGGTCCCGCGTTTGGTGAGGAGAGGGACTTATGTGTCGAGCCAAGTCTGACCCGAACTACTATCGCTGTGAATGGCGTTCTCTGACGACGGGCAAGTTCCTCGACAGGCTCTCAAATGCAGCTGCGGACGTGGGCGTCGCATTCGCAGCGGGCGAGCTCGATCCCAAGAGCACCGAGGACTGGAGTGAGGTCGCAGCACGCGCACGAACATCAGTTGCAGAAGGCGTCGCAGACGTGCTCGGAGCGAGGTCCAAGGCGAGGCGTCGTCGTGAGGCTGCCGCCGGATTCCGACGCTCCGAGAGCCATCTGCTTTGCGCCGTAGCCGCGGCCATCGGCGAAGCATGTGCAACCCTCACCAGCGTTCCAGGGGACATCGCCACCGCCGTCGGCAAAGAGGTTCAGAGCGCCACAGGCAGCGCAATCGCAGGCAAACTGGCGGCAGCCGCTACACGACGGCTACTCAACGATGTCTCGGCGGCCCTCAACCCCGTGGCGAAGGTCGGGCTCCTTGCGGACCTCGCCGCTACTGGATTCTGCCCATCGCAGCAGGACGGCGGAATCCCGGGGGATCATTCGGAGGTTGTCAAGTGCGCAGCCCGAGTCGAGCGGACGATCCTCGCGGGCGTCGTTGACGACTTGTTGACCCCAGCCGGGTCAGTCACCTAAGCCGTTCGCCTCACGAGCTTCTCGCTCACAGTCCTGCCTCCGGACGCCCCCATAGACCCATTGGATCATCCGATGCTTCTGAGGTCCCCAGGCCTTTGAGAACCACTCACACGGTTGGCACCAGGGTGCGACTCGGCGCGCTGCGCGCACCTGCCCGCTGAGGCGGCCCCTTCCTGAGCCCGTCTCGGGAGGGGGCCATCGTGGTGATGACGATCCGCCCTATGTCCGCCGGCCGCGGCTACGAATACCTCCTGAAAACCGTCGCCGCCGGCGACGGCGACCGCGACCTGGGCACCCCGTTGACCCGCTACTACACCGAGTCCGGCAGCCCACCGGGGACCTGGCTCGGCACCGGCCTGGCATCCCTGGACGACGGCACCGGCACCGGAGTCGATGAGGGGTCGACCGTGACGGAGGAGCACCTGGCCCGGTTGCTCGGGCAGGGCGTGCACCCGGTCACCGGCGCGAAACTCGGCCACGCCTACCCGAGCCTGCGCCCACCGCGTGAGCGGATTGCCGACCGGGTTGCAAAGCTCGCCCCGGACATGCCGGCGGCGCAACGTGAGGTCATGATCCAGGACATCCGCGACGAAGAGGCTGCACGGAAGCCCAAGAGCGCCATTGCAGGTTTCGACCTGACGTTCTCCCCGCCGAAGTCCCTGAGCACCCTCTGGGGTGTTGCGGATGCACCGATGCAAGAGCTGCTGGCACAGGCCCATCACGCCGCGATGCGCGACACCGTCGCGATGCTGGAAGAGCGGGTGGCCTCGACCCGGGTCGGCAAGGGTGGGATCGCGCGGATGCCGATCACCGGCGTCATCGCCACCGCCTTCGACCACTACGACTCGAGAGCCGCCGACCCGCAGCTGCACACGCATCTGGTGGTCTCGAACAAGGTCCAAGGCGAGGACGGGAAGTGGAGGAGCCTGGACTCGCGGCGGCTGCACAAGGCCACCGTCGCTCTCTCGGCCAGCTACAACGCCTACCTCATCGACCACACCGCCGACCTGCTCGGCCTGACCTGGGAGCCCGTCGACCGAGGCAAGGACAGGAACACCGGCTGGGAAATCACCGGCATCCCTGCCGAGTTGATCGCGGAGTTCTCCCGACGCTCCACCGGCAGCAGTGGGGGAGTGGAGGGTATCGAGCAGGCGAAGAACCGGCTCATCCGTGACTACCGGGACGCTCACGGGCACGCGCCCAGCCCGGACACCATCGCACGATTGCGCCAGCAAGCAACCCTGGAAACTCGGCCCGAAAAAGAGCTGCATTCGCTGGCTGAGCTCACCGCAGACTGGCGGGAGCGTGCAACCCGGCTGCTGGGCACCGATGCAACCACCTGGGCGCAAGACGTGCTCACCCGCACACCCGATGCGTCCCGGTTGCGTGCCGAGGACCTCGGCGCGCAACAGGTCGAGGACCTGGCAGCGGTGGTGGTGATGACGGTCGCGGATCGGCGCTCGACCTGGACGCGGTGGAATCTGCACGCTGAAGCCATGCGTCAGCTCATGTCCACCCGCTTCACCACCCCGGCCGAGCGCACCGCAGTGCTGGATCAGATCGTGGCCGGGGCGGAAGCCCAGTCGCTGCGCCTGACACCCGAATATGACCGTGCGGTGCCGGGGCACTACGTCGACGGGAGTGGGAACCGCTTCCAGTCCAGCGACCAGGTCGCCTATTCCAGTCAGGAGATCCTCGACGCCGAACACCGCCTGCTGAAACACGCCGATGACACATCCGCGCCGCGACTGCCATCCCGGATGGTTGCCCGGCACGTCTCCCGGAAGATCCAGGGCGTGAGGCTGGCCGATGATCAGGCCGCCGCCGTGACTCGCATCGCTTGTTCGGGGCGGAGCCTGGACCTGTTGGTCGGCCCCGCCGGTGCGGGGAAGACCACCGCGCTGCGCGGGCTGCACCGTGCCTGGACTGCCCGCCATGGGCAGGGCTCCGTGATCGGTTTGGCTCCCTCGGCGGCCGCGGCGGAAGTCCTCGGGGAATCGTTGGGCGTGCAGGCCGAGAACACCGCCAAGTTCCTCTACGAGCACGAGAGAGGCCGGTGGGACTTCCAGCCCGGCCAGCTGATCCTGCTCGATGAGGCCAGTCTCGCCGGGACGCTGACCTTGGATCGGATCGCTGAACACGCGGGGCAGGCCGGGGCGAAGCTGGTGCTCGTCGGTGATCCGGCTCAGCTCAGTTCCGTAGAAACCGGCGGGGCGTTCGGGATGCTCGTGCGCCACCGTCCCGGCCCACCGACGCTGACCGACGCGCGCCGGTTCGTCCACGAGTGGGAGAAGACCGCCAGCCTCGACCTGCGCCGCGGCAAGACCGCCGTGCTCGAGGACTACGAGAACCACGGCCGGCTGGTCGACGGGAGCATCGAGCGAATGCTTGATGCCGCCTACACTGCCTGGCAGCAGGACCGCGATGAAGGCCTGGCGACGCTGATGATCGCGGGCAACGCCGAGATGGTCGCCGAGCTGAACACCCGCGCCCGCGAGGACCTCATCGCGGACGGGCGCGTCGAGCGCGACGGGATCGGGCTGCATGATGGCACCACTGCCGGGGTAGGGGACTTGGTGGTGACACGGCGCAACGACCGCCAGCTGAGTCTCGGCCGGTCCTGGGTGAAGAACGGCGACCGCTGGTCCGTCGCCCGCAGGCTCGAGAACGGGGCGCTGGCCGTGCGCCGCCTCGGCCCCGGAGACCAGCCTGCTGGGGCTGAGCTGGTCCTGCCAGCGGAGTATGTCGCCGAGGACGTCGAGCTCGGCTATGCCACCACGGTGCACCGGGCGCAGGGTGCCAGCGTGGACACCGTCCACGCCCTCGTCGATCCCGAGACCGCGTCCCGCGAGCTGTTCTACGTGGCAATGACCCGCGGCAAGCAGAACAACACCGCCTACATCATCCAGCCCGACCCCCACGAGATCGAACCCCACCTGGAGACGGCGGAACCGCTGACTCGAATCGAGCAACTGCACCGCGTGCTGGCCCGCAGTGATGCTGACCTCTCGGCCACCGAAACCCTGAAGCACGAAGTCGATCGGCACGCATCTCTGGCCACGCTGGTGCACGAGTACGACGTGCTCGCCCGGGAAGCACAGGTCGAGCGGAGCGCCGCCTATCTGGACGTCGCACCCTTCCCTGAAGCCGTTGCGGACGATGTGTTCACCAGCCCGCACTACGAACAACTTGAAGCCGCCATCACCCGCCACGAGGCAACAGGCCATTCGCCCACCCGCGTCCTGACCGCGCTGGCTCCACGCCTTCAACCGACCAGCGACGAAGCCGACCCCGCCGCACACCTGGCGTCGATGATCGATACCGCCACGGCCCAGATGACCCACGGCAGAACCTCGACGCCGGGACGAGTCGGAGGCCTCATCGCCCGCCCCGCTGAGCCCTTGGACGAGGACATGCGCACCGCATTACGCCAACGTGAAGCTCTCATCGACGCGGCGGCCGGTGCCGCTCTCGACGAGGCGGTGGACCATAAGGTCGGCTGGGCGACGCAGCTCGGAGCACCGGGGCCCAGCACCCGAGAGCGGGAGTGGTGGCGGGCCCATGCAGTGACGATCGCCTTGTATCGACAGCGCTACGACATCCAAAGCGCGGCGCCGCTCGGGTCAGACAAAGATGTGGAGTCCCCGCAGCAGGCAGACGAACGGCGAACCGCGCAGGTCGCCTACTCGCGGCTGCGGACGCAGCACTCCTCGAGCTCGCTCCCACGGCCAGAGCGCACCTCTGCGCGACGGACTTCCGAGCGTGGACTGTAGAACGGTCGCAGCAGATCAGAGGCGTGGGTCAGCCGATCACAACGGTGGTGCCCTTGGCTATGTCGGTGCATGGATCTACACTGAATCATCGAACATTTGTTCGATTTGGAGGGAGTGGGCCATGGACACGATGCACCGCGAGGAAGTCGCGACCGTCTGGACGACCTCCTCTGGCGCCCCGGAGCGGTTCATCTGGCACCGTCGCCGTTTCATTGTCTGCGCCCGCCCCATCCCGTGGATGTCCCGGGTCCGCTGGTGGAAGGACAACACGGACCTCGTGGGCACGAAGAACGCCCTCATGGTCGAGCGGCCGATGTGGCAGGTGCAAGCCAAGGCGCTCGATGACGGTGAGATGCTCATCTTCGACCTCGCGGTTGGTGCAGGGCCGCAATGGTCGATCCGGGTCGTCTCCGACTAGAGCGTCCGTGCCCTCCTTCACCCATCTCCATGTTGCCTCGGCGTTCACCGCTCACCACGGCACCGCCCACCCCGAGACTCTCGTCGCTGCAGCTGTCGTCGCCGGCGCTGATGCGGCAGCGATCACCGATCATGACGGCATCTTCGGGGCGATCCGCCACGTCCGCGCGTGCCTCGCCGCCGGGATCGACCCGATCGTCGGCGCGAACCTCCAAACCCGCGACGATAACGGTCAGCTCTCTACGGTCACGGTGCTCGCGCACGGCCACAACCATGGTGCCGGATGGGCCGGCCTGGTCCGGCTCATCTCGGCCGCCCACTCGCCGCGTCGCCGCCAGCACACCCTCCACGGCACCGCCCACCGCAGCGCCTGGATCACCCCCGACCAAGCACCCGCATTCCTGAGCGGCGAAACCGGTCCCGTCGCCACGGTGCTCCTCGGCCCCGGCTCCGATGTCGGCCGCGCCGTCCTCAACGGCGACCGCCCGCGTGCCCGGGCCCTGCTCGAGGCGTGGGAGCGGAGGCTGCCCGGCGGTATCGCCGTGGAGATCGTCTGCCACCACACTCGCCCCGGTACGGCGGCGAGCCTGCAGCAAGCCGCCGACATGCTCCAACTGGCCCGTGTCCAGGGGGTGCCGGTGGTGCTCACCAACGTGGTCCGATTTCTCCGCCCGGACGACGCGATCACCGGCGATGTCCTCGACTCAGCCGCGTTCCTCCTGCCCCTTGGCGCGTTCGAACCTCACTCTGCTCAGGCGTGGTTGAAGCCGGCCTCGGTCATGCACGATCTGGCGTACCGCATCTGCGATTACGCGGGGCTGCGCCGCGATGACGCCATCGATCTGCTTGCTCACACCGAGCGGGTCGCCGACTGGTGTCGTCTCGGCCCGGAGACGGATCTGCGATGGCGACACCCGAAAGTGCCTGAGCTGGAGGCGATCGGACTCGCGGGGGCTGATCCGGTGCGGGTGCTGCGGCAGCGCTGCGAGGCCGCGATCACCGACAGGTACCCGCACGCGTACGGCACCGGCTTGCGCCGGGTGCGGGACCGGCTCAGTGATGAGCTCGCCACCATCGGCGGGTTCGGGTTCGAGAGTTACTTCCTCACCGTCGCCGATGTCGTCGACCTCATCCGAGACATGGGGGTCCGGGTACAGGCGCGCGGGTCCGGCGCCGGCAGTCTCGTCAACCACTTGCTGCGCATCTCCGCCGTCGACCCGATCGAACACAGCCTGCTCTCCGAGAGGTTCCTCGGCAACGCCCGTTCCACGCTGCCGGATATCGATATCGACGTCGAGTCCGCGCGCCGCCACGACATCTATCGGGCCGTGTTCGACCGGTACGGCCACCACCGGGTGACGCTGCTGTCGATGCAGTCGACGTACCGTGCCCGCGGAGCTGTTCGCGACGCCGGCGCCGCCCTCGGTCTCGACCTCGCACAGATCGACCGGATCGCGAAGAACATCTGGCGCTTTAACCCGGCGGACTTCCGACAAGCACTGGAGACGAAACCAGAGCTGCGGGATGTCGCCGCCCAGGTGAAGACTGATGCGCAGCTCGATCTGCTCGTCGACCTCACTGCGCGTCTCGATCGGCTCCCGCGGCACATCTCGATGCACCCCTGTGGAGTGATCCTCGGCGACAGCGACCTCCTCTCGCTGACCGCGACCCAGCCGTCCGGGATGGGGCTGCCCATGTCGCAGTTCGACAAGGACGACATCGACGACGCCGGACTCCTCAAACTCGATATCCTCGGCGTCCGGATGCAATCGTCCATCGCTCACACCCTCACCGAGATCGCTCGCGTCAACGGAGCGACCGCCGCGGTCGAAGGCAGGCTGCCCGTCGATGCTCCGTATGTTGCCGCCGATGGTCGAGTCGACCTCGAGCAGATCCCGCACGACGACGAGCCCACGTTCGAGCTCATCAGGTCCACGCACACGCTCGGGTGCTTCCAGATCGAATCACCCGGGCAGCGGGAACTCCTCGGCAAGATGCAGCCCGATCAATATGAGGACCTCGTCGCCGATATCTCCTTGTTCCGGCCTGGCCCAATTCAGGCGAACATGGTCGCTCCGTTCATTAACGCCAAACTCGGCTACGCCCCGATCATCTACCTGCACCCCAGGTTCCGGCCGTTTCTCGCCGAGACGTACGGGGTGCTGATCTACCACGAACAGCTGATGCGGGTTCTCGCTGACTGCATGGACATCAGTCTCGCCGAAGCTGACGAGATCCGCCGTGCTCTCGCCACCGACTCCGCCGCCATCGAAGCTCGCTTCCGCGCCCGGACCGCAGGCCGCGTCGATGAGAGGGGGCGGCGGTTGTTTCGGGATCGCGAGATCGACCGCATCTGGACCAACGTGGCCGCGTTCGGATCGTTCGGGTTCTGCAAAGCACACGGGGCCAGCTTTGCGCTGCCGACCTACCAGAGCGCCTGGTTGAAGCAGCACTATCCGGTCGAGTTCCTCACCGGCATCCTCGAACACGACCCGGGCATGTACCCGCGCCGGCTCCTCGTCGCAGAGGCCCGTCGCCTCGGGATCACGCTGCTGCCAATTGACATCAACGCATCCTCCGACCAATACCGGGTGGAACAGGTCTCGCCCGGGATCAAGGCGATCCGGTTCTCCTTCCGAGACATCTCCGGCATCACCGATGTCGAGCTCACCCGAATCCTGGACGGCCAGCCGTACACCTCCATCACAGACCTCTATGAACGTGCCCGCCCGTCGCGGCCACTGATGATGCGCCTGGCCCGCATCGGCGCGTTCGACAGCCTCACCCGCGACGAACACGGGCAAGCCCACCGCGGCGGCATCATCGCTTACGTCCGCCAACTCACGGCCCGCACCCATAAGAAGGCCGTAATGCCGCAGCCGAATCAGGTTCCGCTCTTCGGTGACGAGGTGCTCGTGGACGCGGCCGTTCCCGACCCGAGCGCTGAGGAGCGCATCGCCACTGACCTCGAGGTGCTCTCCACCGAAGTCGATGGCCACGTGATGGACCTGTACCGGCCGATGCTCGAGGGCCTCGGCCTCACCCACGCATCCGAGCTGCTGGGCCTTCGCTCAGGGACGGAGGTGCTCGTCGCTGGAGTCCGAGTCGCCACTCAGACACCTCCCATGCGCAGCGGGAGGCGAACGGTGTTCATCAGCCTCGACGATGGCACCGGATGCATCGACGTAACGTTCTTCCAAGAAGCCCAACAGGAGGCGGCCTCGGGCCTCTTCACTGCGCGCATGATGACAATTCGAGGTCGCACCCGACGCACAGGGGAACGAGGAATATCCATCCAAGCCGAGGAGGCATTTGATCTCATGAAACTTTGGAGAGATTGGAACCAATCGCGATCTCGCCCCGAGATGCAAGAGTAAATTCTTACGACCCCAAGGTGTGCCGAGTCATCCGCCTACTCGGTGTCTAGGTGCCGGATCATCTTGCCGTCGGTCGCGGGCAGCGCCAGGCTGTTCACGTCGACGGCCTGCCGGAGGGCCTCGTAGCCGTCCCGGGTAGCCTCCACGCCACCCCGCGAGTGTGGCGATGCCCTCTCGAACTATTGAACGGGAGGGCATCGCCACGCCTTGTGCTTACTCAGCCGCAATTGAGGAAGCTAATCGTGCTTTCAGTGCAGCTGAAGAGACTCGACGTCGAGATCGGATGTGCGGCCATGGCATGATCCTTCAGCTCCAACTTCTGGAGTTCGAGCACATTGTTCACCTTTCTCACCTCCTCTCATTCCGTTCGCTGTGGTTGATGGCCTGGAACTGCGGTGATCAAGGTTTCACCGCACAGCACTGGGAGCCAGCTGAGACGACGAGTTCCGATGTCATTGAGGACGCAGATCAACCCGCTGGCCCCGGTCGCGAGGTCGCACGACCGGCGGAGCATGAAGTCGCCGGGAGTCGCTATGCCGCTCTTGTCGTCGATAAGGTAGAGATCGAGCTCGTCGGCGAGGATTGACGTCAGATTCTCATCGCTGTTCGTCGCGCCAGTTGCCTCCAGCCAATTGGTAGCCCACTGCAGCCCCACGAATCCGCGGAAGAGCCCGAAGTTGGCGCAGGGCCGAGTTGTAGAGGCGTGCATGATGCCTGCGACCTCGTCAGCCCAGCGTTGATCGAACGCATCCGGTTCCAGCGCTGCCATCGGCAGGAGCAGTCCGGCGCTGCCCAAGGAGAGATATGACATCAGCCGCCCGTCGGGCGCTCTGATCAAGCGCGTCTCGTGATGGGCGTCTAGTCGGTCGAGTTCCTTGTCGAGGAACGACTCCGCTGCCTCTCGATGCTTCGTTGACCCGGTTTTACGTGACAGGCAGGAGAGGAACAGCGATGGGCCAGCCCACCCGTAGAACAGTCCTGTGGGAGTCACGTCAGTCTCGTCAAGTCGAAGCGCATCCTCTTCGGTTCCCTTCGCCATGATGAGGTCCGCCGTCTGGCAAGCGGCTTCGAGGTACGCCTCGGACGAGAAGTGCTCGGAAGCGCCGAGGAGACCGAGGCCGATTCCGGACAGCCCGGAGTCCAGATCGATGCCCAGCGATTGCGAGTCGCCGTGGCGCAGGCTGTCGAAAACCACCTTGGCCCGCTCCTCGTCGCCGACTTCGGCTAGAACGCATGCAATCCCCGCTCGACCGGCAAGCAGGCCAGGCGCTGTGTCCAGCAGATCCTCGACCGCCAAGTGCTCTGCCCATTGCTGGGGAAGGCGGGAGGAGAGCCCGCTGCGCCACAGGGCCATCGCGATGCCCGCACCGCCGTAGGCCACGCTGAGGTCCCCGCCGGCCCGCGTCCACTGCCTGACATCTCCGGGCGCAAGGCGCGTCGTCGTCGGATCGCAGTGGTCGATGACCATTCCTCCGAGCTGGTCTAGGAGGCTTGCCTGACGATCAGCATTCTGGGCGTCTCGGTTCCAGGCTCGGGGTTCGGTCTCCGGAAGATCCGTGATCGAGTAGCCCTCGTGCAGTGCGGCGTCGATCACCTGCTGCAAGCAGTCGTCGGCTGTTGCACCGAGATTTGCGCGTATCCAAGCGCGCATCGCCGGCAGTTTCTCGGGGGCCATGAATTCCATGGTGGCCATGGGCAGCAGCGCCATTCGGATCACGCGCAGCAGCCCGACCCAGTCCCTGTGCCCTAACGGGTCATCGAACCTGGCGAAATACCCCGGAGTGGCGAGGGCTTTCGAGCCCGGGCTGGAAGGGTTGCCGGCCGCCTCCAGGTCAATGAAGCACACGCGAGTCTCACTCTCGTCTTCGCGGATGATGATGTTTGTCGGCTGGACATCACCGAGAGCGACGCCGCGGGAGTGGATTGAGGTGAGACCCGCGACCGCATCTGCCACGATCTCCGTGATCGATTCGACGTAGTCACAGGGGTCCAGAGACCGCTGGAACGGGTAGTTCTCAGCAATGTACCTGCCCATGTGTGTGCCCTCGACGTGCGACATCACGAGGAATCGGTGCTCCCACTCCACGAAATCGTCGATGTTCCGCGGCACGTATGCGCAGGCTCCGAGCCGGTGAAACATGCGAGCCTCGTGCCCGATTCTGTCGAATGCGTCGACGAGGGTGCCGTCCAGACCCGCCCGTGGTCGGCCCTCCTTTAGCACCACGGATTCATCGGTCCTCTGGTCGCGGCCCGAGTACACGCCACCACCGTTACTGAAGTGCAGTGCCGATTCGATGCCATAGTTGATCAATCGCCCAGAGCCTTCTTCCTGGTCGCGGAATTGCTCCTCCTCGCGGACTTTGGCGGGGACGTTCACCCAGTCGGGGACGCTGTACCCGGGAACTCTCTGGTCCTCGACCATCTGGCCGGACTCGTCGGCGATGCCGAGAAGGGTCTTCCCTTCGTGTTCGAACTCCTGCCTGACGAATGCACCGTATCGGTAATAGACGTTCGAGTCTCTCCAACGACGGTCGGTGAGTATGTACGGACCGGGTCTGAAGTTCCTTGTGGACGCCTCGAGCAAATCGAGGTAAGCAACAAACTGGTTGTCGTCCGCCGGGTACACCGTGATGAGTTTGCCGGACCCCGCTCGGTTTCCGTACTTCGAATTCGACCGCACGTAGCGTTGCCGTGTGCGGCAAACCTTGAAGGGGGTTTCCTTGTCGAACAGGACGTCCGCGACCTGCTTGATGCAGGCAGCCGCGTCGTCCACGGTCGCCGTGACATGGATCTTCCAGCCCTGCCTCGGGCCCTCATGCCCGGCCGGCGCGAAGGCCAGCCAGTCGGACGACGCTCGCGACACCCAACCTGGCGGCATCGGCACGCCGAATGCATCGTCGGGTTCGGGCAGGGGTGCATAGAACTGCGGATCCCCAAGATGGAGGTAGTAGCTCTGGTCCATTGCCCTCCTATAACCTGCGCCATTGCATGGAAGCCCTCACTGCTCGAGCCACCGAGAGGTTCAGCTAGACTAACATGGGCACCTTAGTTAATCTAGAGATTGCGGCTTCGCGTGACCTGGCCAGCACCCGCTGGCGCTGCGAATCCGCAGAGGGGAGGAGTCGTGAGCCGTGCTTCGTTCGACGACATCCTTGGTGACCCAACCAAGCGGTACCTGTCGCATCGGTACAGACTGGTCACCCACACGATCCTCGCCGGCTCTTCAGCTGTCGACAGCCTGGCTGCCTCAGAGCGCCGCAATGTGATCGGCTCGGTGGCCTATCCAGACAACTGGTCGGAAAAACCTGGTGGCTCGATGCCTCCGCATCTCTCGTCGCTGGACGGTTTGACGCTCGGCGCCATGCTCACGTGTCTCCGTTCCCGGGCGGGCGCGCCTACTGATGATCCGGCCGGCCCGCCGGTCCTGACCGCGATCCGGATCAGGGCGGGAGCGTTGCCGGAGACCGACCTCGAAGCCGTTCCGGTCAAGTGGAATGAAGCCATCGGCTCCGGCAAGCGGCTCACCAACATGCGATTCGGACGTATGTCGGTGAGCACCGGTGTCGAGGCCGCTTCTGCGCTTCCTTCGCTGACTGACGCGGCCGTCGAGAGGATCGGCGTTCAGCGATGGTCCAATCCGTCGTGCAGCGAGGCGCGAGCAACAGAGATCAAATCGGAAATCGTCGGCCTCGACCCTGCGCAGGGCACGCTCACCTCTGAGCACAAGGCGGCCGAATCGAGCAACGAGCTCGCACTCGGGTATGACGACTTTCTTCGCCTCTCCGCCCAGGCGGCCCAGATCCTCATCTACTCATTCGACGGGGTCGATCGGGACGTGTCAACTAACGTTTGGATGAGGAGCGCCGACTTCGCGCTCAATCCCTTGGCCGAATTTCACGACGGACCCGCGCGCATGCGGTCGCGCATCGCCGGTTCCAGGTCGCTCGCCCGCGGCGACACGAGGTTCCGAACGTTCGACATGGAGTTCGAGCTCGACGGCCTCTTCGCCTGTACCGCATCACTCGCCTACTCCGCCTGAGCGAATCCGCCGAACATCGAGTCGAGCTCCGCTTTGTACCGCTCCCGGTGTGCCTCGGCGATAGCAGCGTTGATGAATACTCTCCACATGGTGCTGATGTAGTCGGTCATGTCAGCTCTCTGAGTCATCGCCTGGGACATGAGGTTCCCGCCGGTGAAATGGCTAACTAGCGAAGCACTTAGCCTGTCGACCGGGATGTCCGAGTTCAGCATGCCGTCCCGGTCGAGTTTGCCTAAAAGCTGACCGACGCCATCGACCCAGGTCGCGTACGAGCGCGCGCTGGCTTCCCGCAGTGAGCCTTGGCCGAGGGCGAGATTGATGCCCGCGCGCACGACGGAGTCCGTACGCAGTTGCTCACAGATCATCTTGGAGATCGCCATTAAACGGATGAGCGGATCGGCATGGTCGGCGATCGCCGGGTCCACGCCGGCGTAGATGCGATTGTGCTGCTCCTGGATGATCGCTAGAGCGATCTGTTCCTTGCTCTTGAAGTGGAAGTACATTGACCCCTGGGACACGCCAGAGGCCTCCTTGATATCCTCGAGACTCGCCGCCGAGTACTCCTGCTCCTCGAAGACTGCGGACGCTCCTTCGATGATCTGCGACTGCGTCTTGCGCCCGCGGTCCTGGCTCGCCGTGCGGCGTGTCGTCTGTCGTGCCTTCACCATTCGATCTCCTCTTGTCAGTTCGTGATGCCGAGCCACCGGCGATACCATGCGATGTCATTGGCGGAGAGAATCTGTGCCGGCCGCGACGTCTCCGGGAACTCCGTCCACAATCTCGAACAGTCGAGTACTGACTCTTCCAGTGCCAGGGCGACCGCGCGCCGCGGGACACCAATCTTGTCGGCTGCAATCAGGACTTCGTCGACGGAGACTCGACGTGGGGCCTCGCGAAACTCTCCTGTGCCTGTGAGAACCTGTTCTACCAGGTCACCCATCGACACCGGAACCGCAGTTCCGACGTTGTAGATCTGGTGCCGAGCAGACCCCGCGGCGACAATGCCGACGACGCTTGCCAGGCTAGACCGCCCGATTACCGAGGCGTGTGCCCCGCTCGCGACGCCTTGAGCACCGCATGCCCTAATCAGAGCGCTGAGCCGACTGAGGACCCAAGTGTCGCCGGCTCCGAGAACGAATTGCGGGCGCAGTGCGATGCCGCCGGCATCGATGACGATCCGCTCTGCCTCCAGGCGGAACTGGCTCAGCATTGAACGAGGAACAGGTGGCGTTGACTCATCGACCCCCGGCGCGAAGGCCGTTCCATAGACGCCAGCCGTACTGATGTGGACTATGCGCCTGATCGAGTGCTCAGCGGCTTGCTCGCACAGCGTGCGCGTGCCCGATATGTTCGTCGTTCGCTGGAGCTCCTCGTCCTCGCCCGTGTAACTGACGGCGTGAACGAGGACATCGCTGTCCGTGAGGAGCCGGTCGAGCGCCCGAAGGTCGGCGACGCCGTCCTGCGCGACGATCTCTTCGACCCCAGGGCTTGCCTTGCTACTGTGCCTGCGCAGTGCTCGAACCCGATGTCCCACTCGGACGAGTTCGTCAACAACGGCGCTGCCGATGAAGCCCGTCGATCCCGCAACCGCAACCGTCATCGGAACCTGACCGATTGTTGCGTTCATGATCGTTGCCCTCCTGGACCGTTTCTGGCTGTCATGACTAAGTGGTGCGCCTAACTCATCATCCCATGCTCGACTAATCGATGACAGCTGTTGGAGAGCTCGGGCCGGCCAGCAGCTCACGCTTGAGCCAGGCCATGGCGACCACATTTGCCTCGGAGGCGTCGTCGGCATTGGCATGCCCTCGGTGTCCATGGTCACCAATCTGCAGCACTGTATCCGACGTCCGATCCGGTTGTCGACCACGAAGTCGGTTCGCGTAGACGTCGAGCCAAAGCCTGATCTCATTGAGAGGAGCCCGATCGTCGTGGCTTCCTGCCCGGATCCAGAGCGGAGGCGTTGCCATTCCGGTTGCGGAACTACTCTCCAGCATAGCCAGTGGCGAGATGGACTCGACTCCAGCGCGATTCTTCGTCGGGTCGCCGAACTCCATCCAGTCGCTTGCGGCCAAAGGCGCGTGTGTATCGGCGAGTATTCGCTCCGGCGTCAGGAAAGGGTGGACGAGTTGAAGGACTGAGACCAGTCCGGGCTGCCGCAGGACGGCGCTAGTGGCGATGAGTGCGCCCGCGCTCGAGGCCAGGGCGCCGATACGCCCCGCATCGGCCATGTCGAGTTGCGTAATCGTCGACAAGCACGCCTCGTAGTCCGTGATCGACTTCAGTTTCGTAGATCCCCGTGCTGCATCGTGCCAACGTGGTCCGAAGTCGCCCCCGCCCCTGACATGGCATATGGCGATGACGATCCCGGCTCGCATGAGATGCTCCAGATATGGATCGTGCATCGCGTCGAGGGAAAGACCGTAACATCCGTAGACCATGGTGAGAACAGGGGATGGGCCGGTCGTGTCGACCCGTCCGCAGAGGGTGATAGGAATCCGCACCCCATCTTCCGCCACGGCCCACTCGGTCCAGCTGATCAGCCCAGGAAGGGCGGCGGCGTTCGTCGAGGGGACTGTCTTGCGCTCGACCGACACTGTTTGCGGGGAGTGGATCATGGAAGCGACCGCGAGGTCGATCGTCCGATCGGAGATCTGAGAAATCTCAATTACCCCTGCCTCGGGTGCGCTCCAGACGGCATCGGGCCCGTCAGCCGGGAGCCAGACTGCTGCTGTGTGGTTGCGCCGCCCGCGCACGTAGAGCTCGCCGTGTTGCTCGCCCAGATCAGTCGCTACAAAGTCGGGCGGGAGCTTGATCCCATGCGCCGATTCAGCCAGGTGCATCGTTACAGTCTGCGCCCGACGGTCGAGCACGGCGAGGCCGCCGGCTACGAGAAGCGCCATGGCGTCGTCCTCTGCGGATCGAGGCACAATCTCGACCGTCTTAGTGAGTGCGTCGTCTGTCAAGAAGATCGCTGACGAACCCGATCCCCGGCTGACGATGACCGCCCGGCCTTCTCGGACTCCCGCGATGAAAACCCGACGACGCGCTTCGGGCTCGTCGAACAATGTCCTGACAGCACCAGGATTCCAGCAGACGACGCATCTCGGGCGCTGCGAGGCATCCCTGCGTACCCAGATGAAGCCCTTTCCGAACGCCCAGACACCGGAAGAGACTCGTCGTTCGGTGTGCGTCACAGACGATGCTCCGACTTTCGTCCCGGCCGTGTAAATCGATAGCGAATAGTTGTCGTCGAGAGTTCGCGAGATCAGGGCCACGGACCGGTGGTCCGCAGCAGGCGCCCACGCCGCCAGATCGGTTGCCACGACAGCTGGCAGCGGCATCTCCTGCCAGCTCCGGTCGGGCATTGGGAAGCGCGCCACCAGGCCGCCGGTATCACCAACCCGAAGGTGAGCTCTGAGGTCTTCGTCGCTGGCGCCTAGTACCTCCGCGGTCGTCGTCTCCTTGACCTCGCGTAGCTCGTCGAGCCAGGGTTGCAGCCGTCTGCGCTCGACCTCATAGGCGAGTTCAGCGATTTCCGAGCCGGATAGCGCCATGCCGGTCCCTCACGCCGACCTTAGGCCGACGGCGACGTCAGCGCGTAGCGAGGCCCGGGCGGGCCACCACTGGACGAGGAAAAGGACGAGCCAGCTGACGACGAGTCCGAGGAGAAGTGTCGTCCACGGCACCGCGACGATCGGGTAGCCGACGTAGGCGGCCGAGCTGATGGCGGTCGTCGCCACCGTGACGATAATCGGCACGGCCGCGAGCAGGATGGCGGTCAGGGAGAGGAGGAGTGCCTGCCAGGCATACCAACCAGTGATGCGCCGGCTCGGCATCCCTGCGATCCGCAGCAGGGAATGCTCTCGCTCAAGGTCGCGCGAGACCAGCGAGACGACGGCGGCGGAAGTGACGAGGAGGACGAAGGAAATCAGGGCGGCCATCACCACGGTGTCGGCGAGGTTGGTCTCCGCCGAGCTGTCGACAACCCTGACCACGGCCGCCGCAGATTCGACGGAGGTGAGGATGACGCCGACCCCGCCGATGCCCGCGGCCAGCGGGGCGACGGTGTTCGCGCTGGTGCCTGCCCTCTCGACGGCAGCCCGAGCCGCGAGTCGGCCGGTGACGTTGCCAAACGTGCCCGCAAGGTGGCCGAGCCCTGCGAGGAGCCCAGGGACGCAGAGTGGGCCGACGATGTAGGCGAAGAACACGGCCGAAATTCCGGCGTTTAGGGCGAGATTGAACATCACCGCTACGCCGGCGGAATGTGCGCCGAGCGCAGCCGCTGTCACGACCATGCCGAGGGAAAACAGCAGCAGGAGCCCCGCCAGCGGGACTCGCCACCACCACCCTTTCCTGTGACGTCCGGGGATGTCGCGGAAGACCTCGATCGCCTGCGTCCGCGAGGCTCGGTGCGCCGGTCCGAACGCCCCGAGCAGGCAGGTGGCCACGCCGAGGACAAGAGAGGCCAGCCACGCGAGGATGGACGGCGGCAAGACCGGGGCGTTGAAGCCAGGGGCGGCCATCTGGTTAAAGGCGGGCACGACGACGTAGCTCAGGCCGATCCCCGCGAGGGAGCCGGGCACTGCCCCGATGAGCGAGGCGGTGGCGACGAGCGCCCAGGTGCTGCGGCGCACGTCGCCAGGACTGGCCCCGACGAGACGCCACTGGGAGAAAGTGCGCCGGGTCGACTCCACGGTCGCGGTGCCGACGACGGTGAGCGAGAACAACGCAAGGACGGCGACGAGCATGTAGATCGTCTCGGAGACGATGGTGAATTCGGTGATCGCGTGGCCCTGCGCCTGGGTGGCGGCGACGAAGCGGTCGTCATGGGTCCAGGCGAACTGCGCGGCGCATAGGCCGACGAGCGCAGTCACGGCGGCGACAGTGGCGATGGCCGGCCACCAGCTGCCGAGGTCGGCTAGGAGAATACGGCGAGCGTACCTGTACATACTACCGGCCTCCCAAGCGCGCCATGGTGTGGAGGATATCGTCGACGCCGAGCTGTCCGGTGACGTGGGCGATCGTTCCATCGCGCATGAAGACGATCCGATCGGCCAGAGCCGCGGACTCGACGTCGTGGGTGACCATGATGACGGAGCACTCCTGGGTGGCCAGTTCGCGCAAGACCCGCAGCACGACGGCGGTGTTGGCGGTGTCAAGGGCGCCGGTAGGTTCATCAGCGAAGATCACTGACGGCCGCATGAGGATCGCCCGGCACAGGGCGGCTCGCTGCTGCTCGCCCCCGGAGAGGGTGTTTACCCTCGCCGCCCTCTTCTCGAGCAGACCGAAGCGGGAGAGGATCTCCTCGACTGCGGCTACCTCGACTCGGTGTTTGGCCAGGGCGTGAGGGAGCCGGACGTTCTCCTCGACGGTGAGGTAGCCGATGAGGTTGTACTGCTGGAAGACGAAGCTCGCGGTCTGGCGCAGGAACCGGGTGCGCCTCTCGTCGCTCATCGCGTAGAGGTCGGTACCGTTGATGGAGACCTGGCCCCGATCGGGGCGATCGAGGCCGCTGAGGCAGTAGAGCAGAGACGTCTTTCCCGCGCCGGACGGGCCGACGACGGCGGTCAGGCCGCCGCCGAGGTCGACTGAGCAGTCGCGCAGGATCGGTAGCTGCTGCGCCGAGGCGTTGCCGCTGGGGAGCTTCACAATCTGCTCGGCATGGATAGTGGGTGCGGTGTTCATGTCATGTCCGTCGCTTTCGCTCTCGGGTTGCTCAATCGCCGATGCTGCGGCGACCTGTCAGGAAGCACGAAGAGGCGGCCGAAGCACACTTCGGCCGCCATCTCCGACGCGAAACTGCGTCAGCAGTTTCCGAACGTCACGGCGCTCGGCCAACCCGGGCACGGCGGAATCACGCTGACAGTGCTCACGCGCGCTCCGTCGTGGGTTTCGGTCTCACCGGCCATGCTCTGGAATGCAAGAATCTTGTCCACGATTAAAGTCACCTCCTCTCCATTCTCGATCCGTCCGTCCCAGGTAGGAACGGAACACCTGACCAGCGGCCCTGGACTGCGGACAGCCCACCGAGCACACCTGCAGAACCGGTCAGGAAATCACAGGACAACCGGAGATTCTGGTTCCCCCGGATGAGTAGGCCCTCCCCGAAGGGGACTGCGTGCAGCTGGAGCGATCGCATGTGAGATTCGAGAACCTCTCTCGCGCCAGAGTGCATCTCCGGGTAGCGGGCAAGCATTGTGATGAAGCCCGTGAGGCCGTGGGCGAAGCCGCCCTGGCCGCACTGAAAATACGTCGAGGCAAGGCGAAGCTTGTCGAGCTCCTGCGTGAATCTCGGCGACTCGCTGATGGCGTTGAGCTCTTCAATGGCCAGGGCTACGCCTGCCGAGCCAGTGCCCAGATAAGGCAGGGTGCGCCAACCCTCGTCGAGTTCAATGGTGCCGTTGAGAGTCTCGCCGCACGCACTGAGGTCGCGCTCGATCGCTCGTCTCGCAAGATCCTTGTACTCGGGTCGCTGAGCATGGCGTCGGAAAGCAGTTGTCCAGAAGAGCGCCGGGCCGCTCCAGCCGTGGAGAAGGCCTGCCACCGGGGTCTCAACGTCGGTCTCGAGCAGTCGGCTCAGTGCGTCGGACGCGGCCTCTATCTCCTTGGCATGGACACTGTCTCGGGACAGCGCGCCTAGCCCGACTCCTGCCCAGCCCGACCAATAGGTGTGGTCCGAGGGCGGCGCAAGGTCAAGCCGCTCCACCTCGGCGGCCAGAGCGTGGAAGCCGATCTGCTCGAGGCCGTACTGGATGCCTTCTCTTCCCTTGAAGCCGCTAGAGCGGATTTGAGAAAGCCGTTCACGAATCCATCCGGTGGAGCGGCGGATCAGTCGATCCTCCAGTGGTACTCCTGAGACGGTTAAGGCCGCCAGCACTCCGACGATCCCGTATGGATAGCCGATCCTGGCTTCGTCTCCTCCCTCCTCGAACACTTCAATGTCCGAGGGAACCGGGGCAAGCGGATTCTCGAGGTCGATCGTCGAGAGGATAGCCGTCGCAAACCGTCTCTGCAACTGGTCGATCTCCAGCGGCGGCATCGTCGGCCTAGCCGATTCAGAATGAGGGAGCGCCTCGACGGTGTTCCGGAGAATTCGGGCAGCGGCTGCCTCCGGAACTCCGAGCTCCTCCTGCCCGAACGCTACTAGATCTACGATCTTCTGGTGGTTCCCTTGGTCGGCGATCGTCGCCTGCGGGAGCACGAGGTCCAGCTCGACGATGCCCAGCGACCATCTATCAGCTGCAGCTCCCGTCAGGCCTTTGGATGGCTCGTATCCGGGTGCACCGTTTGTGCTCCGCCACCGCTCGTCCATCGCATGGGCGAACTCGAGGTCGATGAAGACGGGGTGCGCACCGTTTCTCATGATGATGTTCTTTGGATGGATGTCGCCGATGAGCCAGCCCTTACGATGGAAGGCACCGATGGCGGCCTCGAGGCGCCCGATCGTTCTCTCAAGCCATTTGAGGTAATCGGGCTCCTGCAGAGTCCAGGGTCGCGGTTTGAGCACCGGCGTCCGCTTCATCCACTCGCGCTTGAGGTCGAGCCCATCGACATGCTCTTGGACCAAGAACATGTGCTCCCAGTGCCGGAAGATTCCATGCACCTGCGGGACGAATCCGGTTGATGCGAGGTCCTGCAACACTCGGTTCTCGTGTGCTAGGCGGTCAACGGCGTCGAGGCCGTCGTCGTCGACGGCAGTGTGGGGTCGTGCCTCTTTGAGGACGACATCGGTCCCGGCTCCGACAAACTCGTTGGTCAGAGCCCGAGCCAGGTAGACTCCTCCTCCGTTGGAGAAATGCAGAGCCTTGACCATTTCGAACGGGAATTCAGGCCCACCCGCCTGGTCCCTCTGCTCGCTCAGGAACGTCGGGAAGTCGAGCCAGGCGGGGGGCGTGAAGGCAGGCTCCCTGGGATCCTCGACCTCTGTACCGTCGGGAGCAATGAGCGTCGTGACGAAGGTGGTCTCCGAGTTCGACTGTACGAACGCACCGTATCGATAGAAGATTGGGCCGGTTCCCCATCGTCGATCAGAGAGAATGTAGGGCCCCTCGAGGTGTCCGATGGTCGAGTCGAGGTCGCGCAGGGTCTTCTCGAACTGTTCGACGGATTCGGGATAGACGGTGACAAACTTCCCCGACGATGCCCGGTTCGCGTACTTGCTGTTCTGCGACTTGAAGTCCGCCTCGGTCGACAGGTGCTTGAAGGGAATGTCGTGGCGATAGCAATATTCAGAGGCTGCGCGGAGGACTGCTGCGCGATTACTTCTCGTCGCTGAGAGATGGATCTTCCAACCCTGGCGCGGCAATCGCCTATCGGACGGGACGTAGACGGTCCATGGCTGACTCCTGGTGACGGTCCACTCGGTGAGTTGGACGATGTCTGAGCCCAGCGCCGGGGACGAGCCCGCATTGTCAGCTGGCTGATAGAAGGGCTTCCCCGCCTGACAGTAGTGCAGGTAGCGAGTGTCGAGCGGCATCTGTCCGTCCTCCCCTCTAGGCGTAAGAGTAAGGTGACTACCCAACTTAGCAGCCGGATCGCATCTTGGCAACCCTCCCGTTCGTGGGAGCTCTGGTTCAGTCGGGATCGCTGGTGATGAACTGCGTGCGGGCGAGGCTGAGGTAGAGTTCCGACCGCCCGAGCAGCTCGCGGTGGGTTCCGGCATCCCGGATCCGACCCTCGTCGAAGAGAATGATGCGGTCCGCGTCGGCGATCGTTGACAGGCGGTGGGCGATGACGAGAACGGTCTGGTCGTCGCCAGACCGCATCACGTCTTGGATCGCCGATTCGTTCCTACCGTCCAGGTGAGAGGTGACTTCGTCAAGGAGAAGGATCTCCGCCTGGGAGAGTATGGCCCGCGCGAAGGCCAGGCGCTGGCGCTCGCCACCGCTGAGGCGCGACCCTAGCTCGCCGACGCTCCTGTCAAGCACTTCGCGTGCCTGTTCGTGCTCGGCTAGGAGGCCAACTTTCCAGAGAGCCTGCGCACAGGTCTCGTCGTCGGCCGATGGAGCGTTGAGGCGCAGGTTGTCGCGGATTGTGCCGGACAACGCTGCTGCGTCCTGGTCGACGTAGGCGACGCGCGAGCGCACCTCGTCGCGGGACATCGATCCCATGTCGCGCCCATGGATGCGAATCGTTCCCTCCGTGACGTCGTAGAATCGCTCGATGAGCGAGAAGACCGTGGTCTTCCCGGCCCCAGAAGGCCCCACGAGCGCCGTCACAGCGCCCGGAGCAGCGGCGAAACTTACGTTGTCGAGTGTCAATGCAACGGGCTGGTTCGACGCCCGCGTCAAGGAGTATGCGAACGAGACGGTGTCGAACTCTAACGCCGGCGAGTCCAGCCGAGGGCGGACGGCCGCCGCCGCTTCCTGGTCGGGACCTGGGTCTTCGATCGGCTCTCTCTGAAGCTCAAGAATTCGCGAGAGCGCCCCGAAGGCCTCACCCAGCGTGGAAACGATGGTCGCCATCATCGTGATGGGCGTGACGATCAGCATGAGATACATGATGAATGCGGCAAGATCGCCTGTTGACACGGCTCCCACGGAGACTCGGAGCGCACCGATGCCGACGACCACAACGATCAAGAGCTGAACTGCGACGCCGGTCGTGGCTTGGATGATCGCCCGCAGATTGGCGGCTTCAAGCCCGGCTCGCCGAACGGCCGCCGCCTGTTCCTGCGCTCCCAGTCCTTCTGCCTTGGTTGCTCTCGCCGCGCGGATCGTCTTGATGGAGCCGATCGCTCGAGAGAGGTGCCCGGCGAGCGTCCCGATCGAGTCCTGCATGCTCAGACCGATGGGGCGCGCCTTCTCGCCCAGTTTGTAGACGGCGATCGCCACGACGAGCACAGCGACGAGGGCGAGCGAGAGTAGGAGAGGGTCGATCGTCGCCATCATCACCACCGAGACGATAACAGTGGCGCCCCCCACCGCCAGGTCGATAATGCCGGACGTCAGAAGCATTCGCGCCGCAGTGACGTCGGAGGTGACTCTTGAGACGATGTCGGCTCTGTCGTGTTTCTCGAGTCTAGGAATTGGTAGGTTGTAGATGAGTTCGACGAGGGCTACTCGGGTGTCGTAGGCGAACCGCTCTCCGGCTCTCTCGATGAGCAGTTCCTTCATTCCTGTCAACCCCGCGCCGACAATAAGCAGGCAAACGATGAGCATGGGCAGACCGATGGTGATTCCGCCGCTGAACTCGTCGACGACCCTGGAAACGAAAATAGGTTGGATGGTGGAGATCCCCGCGGCGCATATTCCGATTAGCAGCGCCCACCATAGCACCGCCTGGTACGGTCTCATCACGCCGAATGCTTGCCGGAATCCTGCAACTCGTTTACGGTCGGCATTGGCTTTCCTCCTGCGCATATGGCTCCTTTTTCTACGAACCGGTCCTGGCAGTTTTTTGACCGCACTCCAAGCACAGGCCAAGACTCGCGTGTTGGCCCGGCATGTGAGCATCAGAAACACGGTGCCGCTGACCCCCGTGCGTTGGCAATCGATGAGCACGGGGAGTCTCGTAACGAGGGGGACCGGATCAGTCTTGCCAGACGATCATGTGGCCACGGTGGCCAAACGGCCGCGTCTAGAACCGGCACCGACACCTCTTCATTACGGCGGCACCGTGGTTGATGGCCATGGCGAGAGACGTCACCACCCAGTTGAGGTGCCTCTATATATTCGTGGGGCCCTAACGACTGGTCACTGGTCCTGGATAGTGGCAGCTTGTATCAATAGACTCGCGCGGAGGCCGTTCAAGAAGTGGGCACCTACAATGGCTAGACGAGCGAGGTAATGCCTCGTGCGGGCGTAGGCAAATAGCTGGATCGCACCTCCCATCAGGAAGTACGATCCAGCCACGCACGCGGTTTCTAGTGATAGAACTACCTGCGAACGAGGTGCCAAAGTCCATTGTCGCCCTTGATGCATTTCAGCTTGGGAAGATCTGGCCGAACTGATTCGTAAACGACCCTGACGGCGTTGCAGCTTCCCTGATCGTGAAATGTTCTAATTACCTCCCCCCAATCAATCTCAGGTTCGACCTCTGCCGGGGCGGCCACCGATGCAGGCGCAACGTGCGCTGTAACAGACTGAGCCGCGGGCTCTGATGCAAGGGCCGTCGAGCCGCCGAAGGTCACCAATCCAAGACTCGTAAAAGCTGAGATCAGGATCGTAGCGAGCCGTCTCATGTCTCCTCCTTGAGTGTGTGCTGAGTGCGATAAGTGAGGTGCCTCACTTAATCGAAGCCTACGATCGTGTAGAGTCCACGTCAAGGCCACCGTTCAGAGCAGACTTGCACGAGCCTCGCTCGCGCCAGGCGGGCGGTGGATCGTTTGGGACTGCGAGCAACAGTTCTTAATGCGACTAATTAGAATGCGTGAAGGTCTGCTCCCTGATGGACATGCAACGTCGATGTCAACCACGAAGGTCGCAAACTACCTGCGATCAAATACTCTAGGCAGAAGCTACTTTTGGCCATCCCGTACTTACGAAGACGGAGCGCCAGGCGAGGCTGGTGCGAGTGAGATGAAGGAGCGCGAAAGATGAAATCCAGCACAATGATCCTATCGGCACCAGCTACCTACGCCGACGCAAAGCTAGTTGCCGAGCAATTTCGTGAGGATGCATCGGTGTTTGCCACGGCGGTTCTAGGGCGAAACTCTGATGGGAAACTCGAGAAGGTATCTTGCACGGCGCCTCCAATCGTCGAACAGGCAATGAGGGGCGATCAAGATCCGGGCAGCATTAGCGAAATAGTCAAATCTGGTCTTGTAGGACCTTTTGTCGAACTCATGTCGGGTCCGCTAGGGCCGATATTCGGCTGGAGTGCGGCGCCCCTTATTGCGCCAGAGAAGCTCGATTCGCAGGATTTAAGGCAAGATTTTACTCAATTGGCTGGAACTATACAGCCTAATCAGGCTCTGGTTCTTGCCGAGTCGGAGGATCCCAATTTTGACATTCGTGGCTATGACTCAAGGATCAGGATTGCAAAAATTCCAAGCAATAGTGTCCTAATAGAGTTGAGCGCCATTCTGCTCCACGCAGATAAGGCAATTGCTGTAGCTCGAGAGAGCCTCAGGGAAGATAGGAGGATCCAGAGGTCGACCGAAGATCAGGGGTTTTTACCTACCTTCCGGATGCAAATTGATTCGTTGATAGAGTTGGGTTTCTAAAGCTCGTTGTGACCGGGGCTTGAGGCGGGGGCAAGCCTGCTCCAGGGTGGTGCTCGCGATGCTAGGATTGTCCGCCGCTTCGCTCTCGCTCATTAGTGACCACAGAACGTGCCGGATTGGTGAGCGTTGGCGATCGGACGTAAGCAGGTGGCTGAGGGTGGGTCGCCAGCGTCTTGAGAGCCAATTGGGTGGCTTCAACTGGAGCCTGTTTCTTGGCACAATGACCCTCGAGCGCGTCGGCCGACAGATGTTGGTCGACGTCCCTCGTTGCCGGATTCCCAGGCGCCGTCGAGTACGTCCCGTGACACGACTTGCGCAGCATTGAGACCACCACGTTGATAGACTTCCAGCGGCTTGGCTTAGCCGCGTACGTAGCGAGAGCAGCTCGGCTGATCGTCCTCCAACGTGCCTGTGTTTAATACTGAACGCGTTGAGTGTGCCGAGCGCCGGAGGTAAACTTGGGCTGTGCGACAACAGCGTTGGAGCCGGTGACCGTTAGCTTCGATCGCGAGTGGCACATAGATGGCACGAGCGGCCATTGGAGCTGGAGGAGCCGCAGGATTCTCCGCCTCTCATCAGGGAGGACGAGGACTGGGCGTTCTGAAAGATCAGAGCTTGCCCGAGGCCCGAAAAGGCTGATGGAAGGCCCGGACCTGCGGGTTTCTGCAGGTCCGGCCTCCTTTTCGTGTCTCCGTCCGAAGGACTGAGGACAGCACCGATGAACATCATTACCCGTTCGGTATGGCACGGGGTGTCACGAGCGCACCTTCCGGTCAAGCGCGGGGTCGGCCGGTCGAGAGCCTTGCCGTGCGGATGACTTGTCAGCGATGCCCATGCGGAACGACAGCACCGAGTGCGCAGAGATGCATCGCTGAGTCGGACCTAGCCGGTAGAGTTCGTCAATGAGCCACGAGGTTCCAGAGCCGACGCTCTGGGGGCACCCATCGAGGCTAGGACCAGCTGAGCGTCGACGCCGCCGATCGAGAGGATGCGACTGACCAGCGCAACGGATCGGGGGATGCTGCATGAGGCTTGTTTCTGCACGAGTGCGTGGTGCCGGCCGGCTCCTTGATACCACGATCAAGCTAGACCAGAAGCTTGTCGCAATCGTTGGGCCAAACGAGGCAGGTAAGACGACGCTCCTCAGGTCACTTGCCTATGTGGACGCCTCCGACGCTCTCGGACCCGCACAGCGGTCGCGCGCATCGACGGGCATCGCCGACTCCACCCCGGTCGTCAGCTTGCGTTACCGCGTCAGCGACGAGGACCGTAAGGAGTTGGAGGACCTTGAACTCGAGGACACTCCAATCGAATTCTTCGTTAGTCGTCGTGCCGACGGTGATGGACCCAACTTCACTGTCAAGCCCGCACCTCGCAAGTCCGAGGCGCAGCTGAAGCAACTGGCAGCCGACCTGGGTGAATCCCTGTCAGCAATCAGCGTCTTAGAACCGCTTCCCATCGAAATGGCCGAGGAAGACGAAATACCAGAGCCCCCGGATGGTTCGCCGTTGCTCGATGAACTTCGCCTGCTGCGACAAGATCTCGATACCCACCTCGCTAACCCGCTCGGGGAGCGAGAACCGATTGACGCCTTGCGCGAACGCGCTGACAAAGACGTCGAGGTATTGAGTGCATTCGCCGAAACCGACGTTCTGCAGCGACTGCTTCTCTCACTCGGAGCGTGGGTTGATCGTGAGGACCCCACGGAGAGGACCGAGAAGGCACTCTGGAATCTCACCCCCGACGTAGTCATGTTCACTGAGGCCGACCGCACGCTGGCTTCTGCCTACACCCTTGATGACGCACTGCTTGGCGACGTGCCAACAGCGCTTGCGAACCTGGCGCGATTGGCCGGACTTGACCTGAATGCTCTAACCCAGGCCGTGCAGACCGGACAGGTATCCCGACGAGACACAATCAAGAACAAGGCGAACATCACACTCGGCAACTACTTCAAGAACGCATGGCAGCAGTCCGACCTAAAGGTCGAACTCAACGTCGAGAACAAGCTTCTCCGAATTGGCATCGTCGAAGACGGTGTACACGCATCCGTGTTCGACGAACGAAGCGCTGGGTTGCGAATGTTCGTCGCTTTGAACTCTTTCCTTGCTGCGCGAAACAGTGGACGCGCGACGATCCTCCTGATCGATGAGGCGGAAACCCGCCTTCACATCGACGCGCAGGCCGATCTCGTGCAGATGTTCGCCAAACAGGACAAAGCCGACAAGATCATCTACACCACCCACTCGCCGGGCTGTCTACCCGCCGATCTTGGTGTCGGTATCCGAGCCGTCGTGCCCGACAGCGACGAGACGAGCCACGTAGAAAACAGCTTCTGGCGACAAGAGGGCGGCGGGTTCACCTCCCTGATGTTCGCGATGGGTGCCTCGGCCGCAGCATTTACACCAGCACGCTGCGCGGTCATCGCGGAAGGCGCCACCGACATGATCCTCCTCCCGACCCTAATGCGCGCCGCCATAGGACAAGACAGTCTGCCGTATCAGGTGGCACCTGGCCTCTCAGAGATGCCGAAGGACTCGTACCCGGAGCTCGACTTCCAGGCGGCTAGGGTCGCGTTCCTCGTCGACGGCGACGGCGGGGGACAAAGGCTCGCCGAGACGATCGGTCGCGCCATACCTGGTGACCGGATTGTCGCCCTCGACGTGCACGGCATTGAGAACACCCTGGACTCGGATCTCTACCTGCACACTTTTACCGCGCTGCTCCGCGACGTCAACGCCGGAGTCACCATAGGTGAACCACCAAGCCTGCCCGATGCGACGGCAGCACCGTGGTCCACGACTCTGGAAGCCTGGGCTGCCAGTCAGGGATGGCGGGCACCGACGAAGCAGGAGATCGCGAACCACCTCATTGAACTCGACGAGGTGGCCCTCAGACCGCAGGGTATCCTCGCCCTGAAACAGGCGCATGCTGCGCTACTCACCGCTTTGGGGATCACACCGTGACACTCGCGAACGACCTGGCGACCTGGGTGGCTGAACGCACCGACTGGCAGAAGGATGCCGTCGGGCGCTTTTGCCGGAACGAGAATCTGTCTGAAGACGCCGTCAACGAGATCGCCGATCACCTGATCGCAGGGACGTATCCATCCGTCGCCGCCATCACCGCTGCCGATGTCCCTGGTACCTCCGAGAGCGGAGAGTCGATACGGCTGTCAGCCGTAGCCGACGTGGAGGGCGTGAACGCGCTCATCACGGGCCAGCGGTTGACCTTCGCCAGCAAGGGCCTGACGATCATCTACGGCGACAATGCCAGCGGGAAGTCCGGCTACGCCCGTCTCATTCGGCAGGCCGTTACTGCCCGAATCAAGGGTGATCTTCTCGGTGATGTCTTCGCAAAGAGCGTGCACGATCAGAAGGCAGTCTTCGAGTACGTGGTTGGCTCTACGGCTACGACCTGGGCGCTCACACAGGGGACCAGCCGCGATCTGTCATCGGTACGGTTCTACGACGAAGAGTGCGGCGACGCCTATGTCACCACAGCCTCAGAGATCAGCTATCGCCCATCCGCGCTTACTCTGCTCGATCGGCTCTCGGCCGCGTGCGATCAGGTGCGGCAAGCTCTCTCACAGCGCCTGAGTGACAATGCGGCGCTCCGTATGGAACTTCCGCTCCTTGGGGAAGGCACGAAGGCAAAGCAGTTTCTTGATCAGCTCAGTGCTACCACCACGCGTGAGCAGATCGACGAGGCCACGACGCTGTCCCCGGATCACGACGTATCGCTCTCCGCCAAACTGCGGGAACTCACGCGCTTGCAAGCCAGCGATCTTAATGCAGAGAAGACACGCCTCGCTCAGCTCGCAGCCCATTGGGCGACAGTCAAGAGTCATAGCGATCAACTGGCTGAGGCCGTAACGAACCAGTCGTTCGACAATGTGGCCGCGCTCGCGAAAAGTGCAATCGATCTCCGAGGGGCGGCAAAGATCGCGTCAGCGAAGAACTTCGACGCCGAGCCATTGCCTGGTGTCGGGTCGGCGACGTGGCGGGCCCTCTGGGATGCGGCACGTCGGTATTCGACGACCGAGGCGTATCACGAACACGACTTCCCAGTCACTACCGATGACGCCGTGTGTGTTCTATGCCAGCAACCGCTGAGCCCGGATGGATCAAACCGATTGGGGCGATTCGATGCCTTCATAAAGGACACCACCTCGCGTGATGCCGATGCTGCCGAGCGTCGCGTCATTCAGCGTCGCGATGAGATTGCTCGTCTCCAGTCCGCGCCGGCGGCTGTGACTACCGCCTTGAGCCAGCTGCAGGCTGGTGGCGAGGATGTCACAGCAAGCCAGACATGGATGACCGAAGCGGCAACGGTCGCCACTGAGATAGTAGCGTGGGTTGACGGCACCAGAGAGGAGCGTCCGACGACCTCTGGAGTGGCTCCGGGCACAACCATCGGCGAGAGGCGACAAACGCTGATCACCGCCAGCGCGAATATTGATTCAACAAGCTTCAACGATTCTGTCCGAGCGCTGAAATCCGAGGTTGCCGATCTCCAAGCGGCAGAGCAATTTGCGAAGGCCAAAGATAATCTTGTCAAAGAATTGGTGCGGCTCCAGGCGAGAACCAAGATTGAAGAAGCTCGCCGACTCACTGACACTACTGGGATTACCCGCAAGGCAACGGCCTTAACCACGGCTTACGTGACGAGCATCGTTCGAGACCAGTTCACTCACGAGACTGAGCAGCTTTACTTGCGCCGGGTCACACTCGCTCCCACTAAAGGTAGACGCGACGTCACGCTCCAGCATCGGCCCCGTCTACTCGGAGCCATCTTGGACGCCGATATCGACGATGTACTGAGCGAGGGTGAACAGACCGCTCTCGGGTTGGCCGGATTCCTCACCGAAGTCGAGTTTGATGAGTCGAAGTCAGCCGTTGTGCTCGACGACCCTGTGTCGTCGCTCGACGCCAGCCGCCGTTCCCGCGTGGCCCGCCGCCTCGCGGAACTGGCACGGTCGAGACAAGTCGTTGTTTTCACGCACGAGGCAACTTTCGTGAACGCCCTTAACAAGGCGGCACGGGACCTTGGGGTCGACGTCGCTGAGCGCGCAATTCTACGACAGGGCGAGCGTCCAGGGCTAACTGCTGACAAGCATCCTTGGAGCGTCAAAGACATCCCGTCGCGGATCAACCACCTGGAAGCCGAGATCGCACGACTCAAGAAGGAGCGGGGCCAGCTCGACTCCGATGAGTACACGCGGCGTGCTCAGGAGTGGGGCGGGCGGTTGTCTCAAGCATGGGAACGCGTGGTCAACCTCGATGTTGTGAACGAGCTGGTGGATCGCGGTACTAACGAGGTGCGGCCACGCATGTTCAAGATGCTCGTAGGAATCACGGAACAAGACGACAACGACTACCAATCTGGCTACGCTAAGGCATCGGAGTGGGCGCCTCGCCACGATCAGGCCCCCGAGACCAACTTCACCGCACCGGAGCCCGACGAACTCGAAGCGGAGTTGGTCCGCTTCAAAGAATGGGTCAGAAGGATTAAGGGTTATAAGAAGTGAGACTTGGAGCATCCTCGTGCGCAGGTCGACTACCTGGCTCTTCGTGATCCGCTCGTGTACTCCTACACCGTCATTCGATGCGCACCGAACGGACGGGTGAATAGACACCATGCTCACGCTGCACGCTCAGGCAGCCCCATTCCTACTCCAGAGGCACCGCCCTGCGGCCCCGGACCAGGATCCCTGTCCAGATCCGCTGGGTAGTGGTGTCAGGCAAAGCATGTGGTATCCGTTGCAATCCCATTGTCCCGTAGAAATCCGAACATGATCTGAGAATCATGCAACACAGTTACGCATGAAGGTCGGATGGGCCTCGATAGCGGAGTTCGACGCTGTTGGCGGCGTTCGTCCCGGTGACTATGAGCAACCCGCGCCTTTTCGGATTGAGTGGTTCCTCAAGCGAACCGGCTCGTCGACCGTCCGCGGCTTGGAGGATGGTCTCACCGTTCGCAAGGGACACGGCTCGATAGGGAGTCCCGCTACTCGGCTGGTGATCGGGAAGCCACGTCACCGCGGCATCCTCGACTGTGTTGATCCAGGTTCTCTCCGGTGCAGCAGCGCCACGGCTGATGAAATCGACCCAGAGATCGTGCGATGACACGGTCGGCCAGTGCGGGTCGTTCGCATGTTGCCGCACCTCCTCCGAGTTCAGCCACTGGTGAAGCTCCGACACGGTTGTGAAGGTGCCGCGTCCGGCTGCGATGGCGGCGAGGGCACCGGCTCGGGAGGAGAATCCGGCCTGCATGAGCAGCGCGGCGGATCGGTTCAGCGTCCCTGTCTCTAGCGATGCAACTGCGAGCCCGTGCTCATCGGCGAGGAACGCCCAAAGACCGTTGACAGGCTCTTCGTGGGCGGTCGCTCGGACCCGGACCGCTTCCAGCGCCCATGGAAGCCGGTAGGCCAGCGAATCCTCGATGAATTCCAGCGTGTCCGTGACCTCCTCTCCCGCAATCTGCGTGGCATCCTCGCCGCGAAGCCATGCGGCGAGGATGCCTTCCCACTGCGGAGGAAGAGTGCGGGGCGCGAAGGGGTAGATGTCGAATGCGATCCCAGCGAAGCTGGTCAGGGCGTCGATTGCGGCACCGGGGTCGCTGATTCGGATGCCCTCGTCGGCGTCGCGCAGGTGCTGCTCCAAGATGCTGGCGTGCTCATCGAGTTGGCGTCCGGTCTCGAGACCGACCCCGGCAAGGAAGTACCCTCGGCGCTGCGCCGGGGTCGACTGGCTCCAGAGGAAGCGTGCACGCGCGGTCAGGCCGGCTCGAAGCGCTGTCTGAACGGGCTCCTGCCGTCGAGCCAAGCTTCTGGTCCAAAGAGACGAGGCGAGCACGTCATCGAGAGCCCCCTCGATTCCGTCCTCCGCTATCGCGGAGTCGTTGAGCAGACTGAGGAGGGCGTTGTCGAGGCTAGCGAGCTGCGAGCGCCACGCAAATCGGGAGCGCTCGGCTTCCTCCTCGCTCTCGGCGGCGACTTCTGGGTAATCCCACGCCGCTGCGCCGGCGACGTATTCCAGCAGCGAGTCCAGGTCCCGGAGACCGTGCTTGGCCTGCATCCGGGCAAACAGGTTCGCCACCAGTTGCAGTAGGCCGCTTTCCATGTCGCGCAGAGCGGTGTCCTTGACCAACTGCCCCCAGTTCCGCCTCCCTCGGGACACGTCCTTGAAGATTGGGTGGACGACGAGGCCGACGGAGTCTACGAACGCTCTGCCGGCTCTGCCGACGATGTTGCGGAACTCAGACGCCTTGATCAGTTCTCGGTTGCGCCAGAGGCTGTGCATTACGAGCGCGCTGGCTGAGAGATTTAGTCCCTGGGCGAGGGTCGGCGAAGAGACCGTGACCTTCAGCGCCCCTCGCTGCAGCAGCCTTTCGACCTCTCGTCGGTAGGGTGCGGGCAGCGATCCGTGATGAATCGCTACGCCGAGTCTCAGACAGGCGAGGATCGGGTGATCTCGGCCGAACCATTCCTCTCCGATCGTGATGGCCGAGGCGAGGTCGCCCGGATCTCCTTCGAAGACACTTCGCAGTGCTTCCCGTGTATGAAGGTCGACGATGACTCTGGCAAATGCGTTCACCGATAATTTGAGTGGGCAAAAGATCAGGACAGTCTGCCCGTCGTCGACGAGCCGCCAGGCGGTAGCCAGCGTCAGCTCCTGCTGATTCTTGGGGAAGGGCGTCTTCCTGCGACCGATCGGTGGAACTAAGGGTTCGAGGAACCGGGGCACGAAGGGCTCCTCGTCTCCCACGATGATGCTCAGGCGGGCTCGATCGCCTTGCCAGATCACTTCGCCATAGCGAAGCTTCGTCGGCCGCCACGAGCTCGCGATGAGACCGTCGGGCTGGTCATCGGTGAGCCAGTTGACGAAGTCCTCGACTTCATCTCCGTCTGGCAGTATCGCCGAGAGGCAGATGATACGTCTGGTAGCCGCATCCCCACGGCGCAGCAGTCGTTGGATCTGAACTTCGTATCGGACCTCACGTTCATCCGCCCCGATCATGTGCCCCTCGTCGAGGACGACAAGCCCTACGCTGTCGAGGAGTGTTGGGTCGTTGCGCAGGGCGAAGTCGAGCTTCTCGGGAGTAGCGACGACGATGTCCCTCTCTCGCAGCAAATCCTCGTCGGCGCTGCTGGCCCCGATCGCGCCGTATAAGGATGAGACGGTCTTCCCCAGAGGGGTGAAAGTGCGTTGCAGGGCGGTTTCGGTCTGAGCTGACAGCGCCCGCAATGGGGTTACGAACACAACCCGCCGGCCCTCGGCTAGGCATGCGAGGATGCAAAGCTCGGCAATCCGGGTCTTGCCGGCGCTCGTCGGAAGAGACAGCACCAAGTTCTCGCTGGTATTCAGCACCCGCTCTGCTGCGGCGAGCTGCGACGGCCATAGGTCGATCTCCGAGCGTCGCCTCCGGAAGAGGGATGCGATGAACGTCGCACGCAGTTGTGCCCAGTCGCCACCACCACCGTCGGTTGGGGCGTCCGGGAGCAGGCGATGGAAACTGGCCTCCCACAGACCGCGAAGCAGGTGAATCGCAAGTCGATGGCACCACCACTGCGGAACCATGTTCAGTTCGCCGGCGGCTCCTAGACCGACCTGCAGCGTGCTGAGGGCCTCATCCAGCAGCGCTTGCTCGCCCCGTTCGAACGCAAGCAGCGCCATGCTGATCGCACCGACGAACGCGTCCGTCAGTGCGAGGTCGACGACGTCAACGACATCGGTGTCGCCGCTGTCATCAGCCTGGTCCTCATCGCTCGTCGGCTCGAGGAGCCCGCGCAACGTCTCAACCAGGTTGGCGTCTGCTGCCGCGTCCTCGTAGCGGTGGCTCAAGATGAGCGCAGCCAGGGTGTCGAGTTCTCTGCGGATGATGTGGATGAGGGATCGCTCGCCAATCGTGACTTCACCGGAATCGAGCGCTGTCTGAAGCAGCGAGTATGCACGCGCGGAGTAGCCGCCGAGGTGGTAGGCGGCTGCCGCGACGACGCGGTGGAAGCCTCGTTCGCGCGAGTTGGGTCCCCTCGCGATCACTGATTCGATGGCTGTGGCTGCGCCCTCAAAGGCGCGTTGGGCGAGGCTGCGCGATCCATTCGCCTCCACGAGGCGCAGCCCCAGGCTTAGGAGCGAGTAGCCGTAGGAGAGAAGGTCGTAGCTGAGCAGCTGGTCGAATTCGGGCGCGTCCTCTGGCAGGACACCGTCCCGCCAGATCATCGACCGGGCTTCTCCTCGCGCGAGAAGCTGTTCACGAAATCCGGGTGCAGTCGCCTGCCCGATCGCTGCCTCAATCTCATCAACTGTTTCAGGCATCAGCGATCGCCTTGGAGTACACCTTCGCGATGAACGCCTGATGCTTTGAGACCTGCAGACCGACGGCGAGACGCTTTACACGTCCCCGGTACGCTGTCGTATTTGCGCGGAGGAGGGCCCTCGGATCATTACCAGTGAAGGTAAAAAGCAGTTGGACCACCTGCCGTTGACTGATTCCAGAAATTAACTGGGCGTCGTCGATGAGCTCCGCCAACGTGTGCTCACCGAGTTCGTGGAGTCGGTCAGCGACGAAGCTGAGAGCATGAGGTGATGGTCGTCCCCGATCGCGCTTAAGTGCATCATCTGCGTCCGTGACCGTTGCAGTTCCGAGCCTTGCACGGCTCTTTGCCTCACCCTTCAATAGTTCCAGCGTTCCGTTCGTACTCGCGCGCACACCAATCAAATCATCGCCACGCATCGACATCTCGCGGTGGTCCTTCCACCGCAGCCGCTCCACCACTCGAAAGCCCAGTTCAAGCGTTGCGTACTGCGCTCCGATGATCTCTCCGAGGTCGCCCGAGCGGGTGCGCTTGCTTGTAGGAAGCTTTCCCTTCAGGTACTTGGCTGCTTTAGGTTTCCCCAGCTTGGCGAGGATCGTGGCGACGCGATCCGGATCCGTGTATTGGTTTGGGATCTGTGACGCAGCCCAGTCGACTCCCGATCCGATGGTCGCCGATGGGGCAACCATGTGCACCATCGAGTGCCGATTAAGCGGCTCGTGTGTGGAAGTCGTCCACGATGAAAGTGGTGCCATGTCATCAATGGTGCCAGAGGTCTCAGTCTCTGAACTCAATGGTTGACCTTTGGGGCGAGGGGGACGCGAGCTTGCTGCTCAGCTGGCGAAGGGGTGGCAGACGCGGCATGTGGTACTCCGAACGATGGGACGAGCAACCGACCCACCTGGGAGGGGCACTTAACTGGAGGGAGAACGTGCGACGTGCTGCCTGTGGGCCGCGCAAGTTCCCCGGAGTGCCTCATGTCAATACCCCCGGCTAATGAGGGTCGTGCCTCACACAAATTATCCCCGGGAACAACTCTCACCCCACCCGACTCGGCCTGACCCGAATACCCGAGGAATCGGGCAATGCCTGCTTGGCCTCGATCTCACGTTTCATACGCGCGGTCTTCCCGGCAGCGAGCTTGATCAGCCTCTGCTGGATCCGATCGATCTCGGCCGCGATATGGACCGGGTCAAGACCAGCCTTGTAAGCCCTGAGCTCAGCGACTTGCTTTCTGTTGAGGATCCCGGAATCCAGCAGACGCACGAACGGGGTCCGCGGGGTGTCATAAACACGTTTGCGACGACCCACCGAATCAGTGGAATACCCGGTGGGTTTCTTCGTCGGAGTGAAGTAGTTCAACCGGTCATTGACCAGTGCCCAGAGCGTCGTCATGAGTCCGAGTTCGGTTGTCGTGTCGTAGCGGTAGTAGAACCCGTACCGACGCACGAGATGGTTGTTCTTTGACTCGATCGTGGCCTGGTCATTCTTCGTATAAGGCCTGCCGCGAGTGAAGAAGATCTTCCGCTGGGCCGCCCAGTCGATGAGGTCGTGATTGATGAACTCTGAACCGTTGTCGAAGTCGAGCCCGGTCACGAGATAGGGCACCGCTTCAACGAAATGAGTGCACGCGGCAACAATGTGTACGGCAGCATTGTTCTTGACTGCTCGGGTGTAGACCCACCCGGTGTGCATATCGGTGTAATTGACCGAGCGGATGAACTCGCCCTTCAACGTCGGTCCGCAGTGGGCAACGGTATCGACTTCGAAGAATCCGGGTTCGGCTTCGACTTCATCACCGGCCTTACGAACCTGGATCGAGTTGCGCAACAGTGTGCCAGGCTTCGTTGCCGACTTCCCACGCAGGGTGTCTCTAGCCCGGGCTGGTGCCAGGTATCGGTCGATCGTGGCTGGACTCATCGACACCAGCTCGTCGCGTACGTTCGTGCTGTAGCGGCCCTGGCCAGGCACGAGGTGGTTGTGGGCTTCGAGGGAGTTGAGGAGATCGACCATAGCTTGGGCGAGGTATTTGCCGCAGATTCCACCGGCAACTGACCACACATACTGCAGGATCTTGATCGCGTCGTAGGAGTACTTACGGGCCTTAGTCTTGCGTCGATCGATCACGGCCACGGTGGCGTTGGCTCTGCCCTTGGGCTGGCGAGTCCGACGCATGAGCTGTTGGCGAGCGTGGTCGCGGTTCCAGCCAGTGATGTCGGTGACGGCATCGAGGATGGCCGACTTTTGTTGCCTGCCGGCCTTGGCATACGCGGTGGCGTATTTCTTCGTGATCTCGATTCTGGTGTTCATGGAAACGTCCTTGTCGACCATGACCCCATCGTCGTCGTGTCTATGTCCCCGGGTGAAGAGTCTGGCGGGGAAATTTATGTGAGGCACGACCCTTGGCTACGCGGGGACTATCTATGAGTCTCGTCGTTCCCGTGCGGATGGAGCCGCCCGGCGGTAAGCTGGGCATGTGCGACGGCAGCGATCTTGTCGGCGAGAGGGGCTTCGATCGCGAGTGGCACGTAGATGGCACGAGCGGCCATTGGAGTTGGAGGATCCGCAGGATTTCCGCCTCTCATCAGGGAGGACGAGGACTGGGCATCCCGAGAGAACAAGAACTGGGACTTCTAAGCTTTCTCACAGGAATTTGCTTCAAGTAAGCCAAGCGGTGACTTATCCGGTTCAGGATTAGTCACCGCTTTTCTGTATCTATAGGGCTGGATCGGGAGCGAAATATCGTTTTGATCTGCGCCGATTCATGCGGTGGGTAAGTTGGCAGGCTTTACAATACGCGCGCCATAGTTCTAAAGGATGACATCAACTGGGGGTGCAGCGACCTGCGGTTTGTTAAAGTTTCGCCCCGGAATTCAAGTCAAAACTGTGGCGTATCCCACCTAAAACGATGGAACCGTTTTGAAGGTCAAATTGCTCGCCCCGTTCGTACTGGGGGAACGGTGTCACTCTAGTAACAAAGCCCTAATCAGGTGGGGGGAGTGAAGATTATGATGAGCTGGCAATAAGGGGGAAGAATGCCTAATATAAGGCAAGTAAACCTTTAAGCACTTCAGGTTTGGTTCTGTTGTGCTTTGTATTCAGGAGGAAAACAATGACCGCTGTGGCGCCACGGCTAGACGATTACGTCCAGCCAACTCGTCCAGAGCCTTCCGGTAATAGTAAGACCGGTTCCAAGGCTTGGATGATGCTAACCACCACCGACCACAAGCAGCTGGGCATCATGTACATCATCATGTCGTTCGGCTTCTTCTTCCTCGGTGGCTTGATGGCACTGCTGATCCGCGCTGAGCTTTTCACCCCGGGTCTCCAGTTCCTTTCTAACGAGCAGTTCAACCAGTTATTCACTATGCACGGCACCGTGATGCTGCTGCTCTTCGCAACCCCAATTGTTTGGGGCTTCGCTAACTACGTGCTCCCACTTCAAATTGGCGCGCCTGACGTGGCCTTCCCGCGTCTGAACGCATTCGGTTTCTGGATCACCTCCGGCGGCGGCCTCATCATGTTGTCTGGCTTCCTGACCCCAGGCGGCGCAGCTGACTTCGGTTGGACCATGTACATGCCTTTGGCTGACAGCGTTCACACCCCAGGCGTTGGCGCAGACATGTGGATCATCGGTGTCGGCGCAACCGGTATCGGTACCGTTCTTTCCGCTATCAACATGCTGACCACCATTTTGACCATGCGTGCACCAGGCATGACCATGTTCCGTCTGCCAGTATTCGTCTGGGGCATTTTCGTTACCGCGATCCTTGCGCTGATGATCTTCCCGCTGCTGCTTGCTGCTGCACTGGGTGTTCTCTACGACCGCAAGCTTGGCGGCCACATCTTTGACTCCGCTAATGGCGGCGCAATTCTGTGGCAGCACCTGTTCTGGTTCTTCGGTCACCCTGAGGTGTACGTCATTGCACTGCCGTTCTTCGGCATCGTCTCTGAGGTTGTTCCAGTCTTCTCCCGTAAGCCAATCTTCGGCTACACCGGCATGGTCTTCGCACTTCTGGCAATTGGTGCACTGTCCATGGCCGTGTGGGCACACCACATGTTCGTTACCGGCGCAGTTCTGCTTCCGTTCTTCTCGTTCATGACATTCCTGATTGCAGTGCCTACCGGTATGAAGTTCTTCAACTGGGTCGGCACTATGTGGAAGGGGCACATAACTTGGGACACCCCGATGATCTGGGCGATGGGCTTCATGGCGACATTCCTGTTCGGCGGTATGACCGGCGTCATGTTGGCTGCTCCAGCATTAGACTTCCACCTAGCTGAGTCTTACTTCCTGATTGCGCACTTCCACTACACCCTTTTCGGTACTGTTGTGTTCTCAGCATTCGCTGGTCTGTACTTCTGGTTCCCTAAGATGACCGGTCGTATGCTGGATGAGCGCCTGGGCAAGATTCACTTCTGGTTGACCTTCATTGGCTTCCACGGCACCTTCCTGATTCAGCACTGGGTCGGTAACATGGGTATGCCACGTCGTTACGCGGACTACCTGGAATCTGACGGCTTCACCGTCTTCAACCAGATCTCCACCGTCTTCTCCTTCGTCTTGGGTGCATCCGTCATCCCACTGATTTGGAACGTATTCAAGTCCTCCCGTTACGGTGAGATCGTTACCGTTGATGACCCATGGGGCTACGGCAACTCTCTCGAGTGGGCAACCACTTGCCCTCCTCCACGCCACAACTTCGATTCCATGCCACGCATCCGTTCTGAGCGTCCAGCCTTCGAGCTGCACTACCCTCACATGGTTAAGCGTCTGCGTGCAGAGGCACACGCTGGTGTAAATCACTAGAAGTGGATAGAAATAGTGCTTAAGCACTAATCATCCTCCTGACATAGAGCCACCTCCCGAGTAATCGGAAGGTGGCTTTGTCGTATCATGGCAACGTGACTTCCACTCATTTGTTAATCATTGTTGGCCCAACGCTCCCGCAAAATCTGGTTGCAGACTTGGAGGAACTAGGTGTTGTTGTAAACGAACAGCGCCCAGTCCCAACTGAGCATCTAGATGGCGTGGAGCTTTCCGTGCGCTATGAAGGATCTGCGGAGGAGCTCTCAAACCTCGCGGCTTCTCATGGCGTTGATATCGCCTTGCTGCCAGTGGGGGATTCTCCATCGCGCGGGCTGATTTGTTTGGATTGTGACTCCACGCTTATTACCGGTGAGGTCATTGAGATGCTTGCGGCGCACGCGGGTAAGGAAGCGGAAGTAGCTGAGGTTACTGACCGTGCGATGCGAGGCGAGCTTGATTTTGAGGAGTCCTTGCGCGAGCGTGTTGCTACTTTGGCGGGCTTGGATAAGTCCGTGATTGATTCGGTCTCGCAAGCGATTGAGCTGACCACAGGTGTCAAGGAAGCACTGGCTACATTGAAGGAGCAGGGCTACCGCGTAGCGGTGGTCTCAGGTGGCTTCATTCAGGTACTCGAGCAGCTCGCGCGCGAACTAGAACTTGATTACGTTCGTGCCAACACCCTGGAGATTGAAGACGGTCGCCTCACCGGCCGGGTTGCCGGCAAAGTAGTGGACCGCAAGGCCAAAGAAGAGTTCCTGCGTGAGTTCGCCGCAGACTCAGGCCTGGATATGGCACAGACGGTTGCTGTGGGCGATGGCGCCAATGACATCGACATGGTCACCGCAGCAGGTTTGGGCATCGCTTTTAACGCCAAGCCAGCATTGCGTGCGCATGCCGATGTTTCTATCAACTTGCCCACCTTGGCGGGGCTAGTACAGATTCTGGGAGCAACCACCCCTGGAGATATTCAGTAATGGGACTGGAAGACATCTCGCCGGAGTTTGAGCTGGCGCATAAGCGCCTGGTCGATGCTTGCACCGGGCGCTCTTGGCGTGACATCGATGAAGACCCGGAACATCCGGAAACCATTCAGGCAATGCAGATAGCCCTGAACATGCCGAAGCAAAACCCACCTGCGCGCACGGAGCTGCTGGAATCGGCAGCGCGTGCCGTCGTCGGAGTATGCCTCGATGAACGCGCCGGCGAAGAAGGAGCTTTCGCACAGGACTTGAGCCAGTGGTACGGGCACCGCATCCGCAAGGTCGCACGCCGAGCCCGCAACAAGGCCTGGGAGGACGTACAAGGCCTTCCAGGGGCAACGGTGAACAACCAAGCGCGTGCGTTTACTCCATCCGCTGTAAAAGACGTCCATCCGGCGATTGCGAAGCTGCAGATCGGGCACACAGATATTGCTTACGATGATCCGGGCGAGCCACGTGCCGGTGTGCCAACCGTCTACGTGGACCGGACTTTGGAGATGTCAGCAGGTAAGGCCGCTGCGCAAGTCGGGCACGGTTCCATGCTTTATGCCGCCGCATTGTCTGCGGAGCAGGCATGGCAATGGGCGCAGCAGGGCTTTGACTTAAGCGTGTGTGAAGTTGACCGCGAGCTCTTTAATAAAGCGCTCGCCGTGCCAGGCGCAGTGGTTATCCGCGACGCCGGCTACACCGAAGTCGCACCTGATTCGGCGACCGTGGTGACGCTGCCAGTACCTCTGGACGGCTAGGACGCCACCAGACGCTTGAGCGCCCCGCGCACCACCTTGGGGTCGGTGGTGGTCCAGAAACGTGGCATGGAGTTCTTCAGGAAGCTGCCATAGCGTTTCGTTTCCAAGCGGTTGTCTAGCACTGCGACGACGCCGCGGTCGGTGGTGGCGCGCAAAAGGCGACCGGCACCCTGCGCCATGAGTAGCGCTGCGTGGGTGGCGGAGACCTCCATGAAGCCGCTGCGCCCGGCAGCGTTGGCGGCATCGGTGCGTGCCTGCAGCAATGGTTGGTCCGGACGCGGGAACGGAATGCGGTCAATAAGTACCAATGAACACGCAGGACCAGGCACGTCTACGCCCTGCCACAAGGTGAGAGTGCCAAACAGACAAGAGTTCTCATGCTTGGAGAACTTTTCCACTAAAGCACCTGTGGTGTCTTGACCTTGGACAAAGATTTCAAAAGGTACTTGCATGCGCAGCTTTTCCGCGGCCTGCTCAGCAGCGCGACGAGAAGAAAATAGACCTAAGGTCCGCCCACCAGCTGCCATGATGAGGTCTTTCATCTCGGCGAGGGTTTCATCGGCAAGCCCATCGCGTCCTGGCGCTGGAAGATGCGATGCCACATATAGAATGCCTGACTTGGCCGGGTTGAATGGCGTGCCAGCATCCATGGAATCCCAGGTGCCCTTCGGCATGCCCCACTGCGCGGCCATGACATCAAAGCGCCCACCTAGTGCCAACGTCGCGGATGTGAGCACCACGGTGTTTTCACCAAACAGGTTATCGCGCAGCAAATCCGCCACCGACAGCGGTGCCACCGCTAGGGAAGTGTCATCCACCCACACCACGTCATCTTGCTCCGCGGCATCATCGGTGTCGAATACTTCCAGGATGCGGTGGATGGTCTCCGCCATCTCAGAAAGGTGATTGGTCAAATTCTGCCGCTCGGCGAACTTCTCCGGATCATTAGCGGCTTCACCCTCACTAGGACGGGATACGGCAGTCTTACAGTCGATGATCGCGGTGGCCAGGCCATCCAACTGGTTCTTGGAAGGCTCGTCCATATCCACCCAACGGCCGGACTCATAGGTGCCGATGAAAATCGCGAAATCATCCGCTAATTCGCCCAGGCGCACGTCCTTGCCCTCAGCGCCCAGGGATTTGGCGCGGTTAGCGGCCATCTTGATGGCGCGGGCATTAATTTCTGCCGTGGAAACCGAGGTGATGCGGGCATCCAGTTCATGTGCCTCGTCCACAATCACCACGTCATGTTCGGGCAGGATGTCGGTCTCGGCGGCGGCATCGATAGCCAAAAGCGCGTGGTTGGTCACCACGATGTCTACCTGTGCAGCCTTCTGCTTGGCCAGCTCCGCGAAACAATCCTCACCCTGTGGGCAGCGCGACGCCCCCAGGCACTCCCGTGAGGTGACAGAAACCTGCCGCCACGCCAGATCCGGCACGCCCGGGCTCAGATCATCACGGTCGCCGGTTTCGGTCTCATCTGCCCACTCAAAAACGCGCTTGACATGCTTGCCCGTCCAAGAAACCTCTTCATCTTCCAACAACGTCTCATCTGGCTCGAACCCTGCCTGCGCCACCTTATTCAGGCACACATAGTTGTTGCGGCCCTTCATAATGGCGAAGGTGGGTTTGCGCTCCATAATGGGCTCCAGCGCGTCCACCAGACGCGGAAGGTCACGCTCTACCAGCTGGCGCTGCAAAGCAATCGTCGCGGTAGAGACGATGATGGTGGATCCAGTGTTATGCGCATGCCGGATAGCAGGCACCAAATAGGCCAAAGACTTGCCGGTACCGGTGCCGGCCTGAACAGCCAAGTGGCGGTCGGACTCCAAGGCTTTGGTGACGGCCTGAGCCATAGCGTGCTGGCCGTCGCGGCGGGCACCTCCCAAGGCAGCCACGGCTTGATCAAGCAAAGTATCCGTCGTCTGATTGAGGGGTTCTTCGTTCACCTCACCGAGTCTAAGCCATGTATGGGGCTACTCCCGAACCGCCTGTGAGCATCGTTAGAACAACGATGCTCACAGGAATAGAACAGCGATGCCCGCGATAATAGGACAACGATGCACACAGTAAGCGGACGGCGATGCCCGCCCCGAAAGGAGTGCTTTATTCGAAGCCGACGTAGCGGGTGTGTACCGCCGGTTCGTCGCGGGTCAGCGCCAGGCCTTCCCACGGCAGGGTCTTGATGTTTTGCGCCAGGTACTCGCGGGATTCATCGAGAGTTGGCTGGCCCTCTACAATCTCACCGTCTCGAATCAAAGGAACGGTGAGCATCTTGGAGGTCAAGTGTCCGGTATCCGGTTCGTTTTCGTGGAATGGGAAGATGATTTCTTCTATCGCCACGCCCGAGGAACGGTAGGAGCGGATAGCGCGCTTGGCGCCGCCCACAGACTTTTTCGACTCGGAGCGCTTGGCCACTGGATGGCCGTCAACTTCGACAATCTTGTACACCATGCTTGCGGTTGGAGCGCCAGAGCCGGTGACCACGGAAGTGCCCACGCCGTAGACATCCACCGGGTCGCCGCGTAGACCAGCGATGGCAAATTCGTCCAGGTCGGAAGAGACCACAATCTTGGTGTTGTGTGCGCCCAAGTCATCGAGTTGCTTGCGCACTCGGCGGGTAATCGCCCCCAAGTTGCCGGAGTCAATGCGTACACCGCCGAGCTCAATGCCGGCTACTTCAATGGCGTTGTTGACGCCTTGGGTGATGTCGAAGGTGTCCACCAACAAGGTTGTACCCACGCCGTGTGCTTCAATCTGAGACTTGAAGGCAGCCTTTTCATTCGCGCTGCCATCATCGTTGACGTGCGCCAAGGTCCAGGAGTGCGCCGCGGTGCCAGAAGCCGGAATGCCGAAGCGGGCGGCAGCTTCCAGGTTGGAGGTGGATTGGAAACCCGCCAGGTAGGCCGCACGCGCAGCGGTCACAGCGGCTTGCTCGTGGGTGCGGCGCGAGCCCATTTCAATAATCGGACGGCCATCAGCGGAGACCACCATGCGCGATGCCGCCGATGCCACAGCCGAATCCGAGTTCATGATGGACAAAATGACGGTTTCTAGCAAAATAGCTTCGCCGAAGGTGCCGCGCACGGTCAGCAGCGGAGAATTAGGGAAGTACAGCTCGCCCTCACGGTAGCCATCAATCTGGCCGGAGAAGCGGTAATTGCGCAGGTAGTCCCGGGTGGCATCATCTAAGAACGTCAACGTTGCGAGTTGTTCTTCCGTGAAGCGGAAGTTCATCACCGCATCCAGCACGCGCGGAATTCCGGCCACGACACCGTAACGGCGCTCATTGGACAGCCGGCGTGCAAAGACTTCGCAGACTACCGGGCGTTCAGCCGTGCCGTCAGCGAGCGCTGCCTGCAACATGGTCAGCTCATACATGTCTGTGAGCAACGCCGTGGATTGTGGTTGATTCGTCTTAGGGTTCACAGCGAACAAGTCTAGCGCGCGACATGGCTTTTCTGTGCCATTCAGCTCCATTCAGGCTAAGCAGTCAGCCATGTCTAGCCTATGCAGTGCTTTTCGATGCCCCATCAGCGCCCCAAAGACTGCATTTAAATGGGCACTCGATATTTCTTATTCGAATTGCAGTACCAGCCACACCTTGTCATCGGATGCGGAATAAGCAACACCGACGGCCATATGCAGGTTTGTTGGTTCCATCATGACTGCCAAGTGAGATTCCGAGGTGCGAAGACGCTCAATAAATTCGTAGCCGCTGGCCTCATTAAGCTGCAGGTGTGCTTGCAGCATGCTGATGTTTTCATCGACATTGTCTTCTTTCCCCGTAACAGCATTGAGCTCAGCCTTTTGCTGGGCTGCTTCCTGACGGTCCGGGTATTCGAAGATCATGCTGAGGTTTTGCTTAGTGCGCATGTCATTGATGGCGTCGTAGACTTCAGTCTGGATGGTGTCCAGCTGCGCCTGAACGTGCGCTGGTGGCGCGGTTGTGGCCAGGAGAGTGAGCACCAACGTGATGGTGGTGATTCCGATGCGAGCAAGGTCTGCAGGGTTCTTGCCCGAGAAAATCTCATTCATTAAACGGGCAATAGGCTGTGGCAGTTGCATGGTCTTATGCTCTCTTTGGCTCGCATGTGAAAATCGTTTTGCCTAACTCTAGTCAAAATCTGCTACTAAAGAAATAAAATTAGTTAAGCTGGTTGGCATGTACGTGCAATTAAGTTCACCCATGGCTTCCCCGGAGCTAGATGAGGCAATTGACGTCTCGGTAGCTTCGGAAGAGAATCTGCCGTGGATGTGCGTTGTTTGGGACGATCCCGTAAACCTGATGAGCTACGTGTCCTATGTATTTCAAACCGTGTTGGGCTATGACAAAAAGCGCGCCAATGAGTTGATGATGCAGGTGCACACTGAGGGTAAAGCCGCAGTAAGCTCCGGTGAGCGTGACAAAGTAGAAGCCGACGTGAAAAAGCTGCAAGTAGCAGGGCTTTGGGCAACAATGCAGCAGGCAGGTTAATTAGATGCAACCTTGGAGAAGGAAAAAGGCTCTATTGCGCGGAGCGAAGTTTCAAACCGTGCTGGAGCCTATGGAACGTGAGGTTCTAGGAAATCTCACCTCCACCGTCAGTGAAGCCATCATCCAACGCGCACAATCAGCGCCAAAGGATGAGCTGGCAGAAATGATGGATATGCCCACCGGGCATAAAGAGGCCCCGAAAGATCCATCGCTGGCGCGACTTTTCCCAGACTTCTTTGCGGAAGGTGAAGAAGAATATGACGGTGATGCCGGGCTGATGCGCAGTCTGCACGAAAATGACATCGCCAAAGAAAAGCTGCGCAACCTTCAAGTCATCAACCATGCGCTTGGCCCAGTGGGTGGAGCAGAGGTCGCCATCGAAGAAGCGGACGCCCATGCTTTTCTAGCCGGCTTAAATGATCTGCGTCTGTATTTGGCTAGCGGTGACATCTTCAGCGAAGAAGATGAACAAAACCGCGACACCTTGGTGGAGTGGCTCGGCTACTGCCAAGACTCCCTCCTCGAAGCCCTCATTGGCTAATTGCCCGTGCGGGTGTGTTTGGCAGTTGTAGGCATTTGGCGTTTGCAAGCAGCAACGCCGCGTTGCGTTGCTGAAGCTGTGAAGCTACCGAAAGAACCCCGGATATAGCCGTTGAATTGTGCGCCTATGTGCATAGGCGACGTCTTCTTTGCGGCAGAGCTTGCTTGGCTGGGTTAAACTTGTCTGCACTATGACCTACCCAGCACCCATCCCGCAGCCCTCCGGAAAGTCATCGCGCAATAGTGGTATTTCAGCGAATTACACCAAGCGTGGACGTATTGCCACGGGGCTGACTTTCGCATTCGGGTACGTCGCGGTGCTGTGGATTGTGCACCTGGTTAACACGTTTATCTTCGGGAGCCGGCTGACATACTTCGGTATTCACCCGCTGGATTTCAACGGTCTGCTGGGCATCATTACTTCGCCGTTTCTGCACTCGAACTTTGAGCACCTGATTTCAAACTCAATCTCAGGTGCCATTTTCTGTTTCCTCGTAGGCCTTTCCGGGCGTAAAGCCTGGTGGGAAGTTACCTTGCTGGTCGTACTCATCGCCGGCATTGGTACATGGCTGCTGGGCGGCCCGGGTACCAACCACATCGGTGCATCGGGAGTTGTCTATGGCTGGTGGGCTTACCTGCTCATCCGCGGTATCTTCAACCGTTCCCTGAGCCAGATTGCACTGGGCATTGTCCTGGGCATTTTCTACTCCGGCATGATCTTCGGTGTGCTGCCCATCTATGAAGGCGTGTCCTGGCAGGCGCACCTCTTCGGCGCCGCTGGCGGTGTCGTGGCAGGTAGCGTGATTACCTCCGATGACACCAAAGCGCAGATCGCACGGCGCAAGCAAAAGGCGGTTAGATAAGTGGACAGTCTAGCTCCCATCGGTATCTTTGATTCAGGTGTCGGTGGTTTAACAGTCGCGCGCACCATCATGGAGCAGCTGCCACAAGAATCCATCATCTACGTCGGTGATACCGCGCATGCGCCATACGGCCCGCGGGAGTTGGAAGACGTGCAGAATCTTTCCCGCGCCATCGCCGATGACTTGGTGGAGCGCGGCTGCAAGATGTTGGTCATCGCATGCAACACAGCAACCGCAGCCTTCTTGGAAGAAGCGAGGGAGCGCTATGACATCCCGATTGTGGAGGTCATCCGCCCGGCGGTACGCCGTGCGCTGGCCACCACGCGTAACCACAAAGTCGGTGTCATTGGCACTGAGGGAACCATCAATTCCCAGGCCTATCAACACCTGTTCGCGCAGACGGACACCGTGGAAGCGCACGCCGTGGCTTGCCCGGACTTCGTGCCTTTCGTCGAACGCGGGATTACCTCCGGCCGGCAGATTCTCGGCGTGGCGGAAGCCTACTTGGCGCCGCTGCAGGCAGCAGGCGTGGATACCTTGGTGCTGGGCTGCACGCATTACCCGTTGCTGACCGGCATTATTCAGCTGGCCATGGGCGATAATGTCACCCTGGTGTCCTCGGCAGAAGAGACTGCGAAGGACGTGCTGCGCATCTTGACCGAACGTGATGAACTAGCACCTGTTGATAATGCGCCCACAAGACTTTTTGAATCCACCGGTGATGCAGAAACTTTCTCACGCCTTGCACAGCGCTTTTTAGGCCCTCAGCTGTAATTTTCACAGCCGGTGAGCATCCCCACATAAGGCTATGGTTAGTGTCTTTAACCGTGAATTCGCCTGTTATTAAAGAATTTTCGGCGAATTCGTGACAACATAGCCTCATGAAGTTGACCATTCTAGGATGCTCGGGCAGCGTGCCCAGTCCTAATAACCCTGCGTCGGGTTACTTGGTTTCTTTCCCAGACGCACCGTCCATCATTATGGACTTGGGCCCTGGTACTTTTGCTGCTTTGCAAGAAATCCAAGACCCCTGTGATGCCCATCTGACTTTCAGTCACCTGCATGCGGATCACTGCACTGATTTCCCTTCGTTGATGGTGTGGCGTCGTTTCCACCCGGAAGCCCCCGCAGCATCGCGAAATTTCATATTTGGTCCGAAGGATTCCCCGGTTCACCTGGGTCGCATGAGCGCGGATCACGTGGATGAAGTAGATGACTTCTCTGATTCCTTTGCGTTCTCTTCCTGGGAGAACGGTAAGCGTGAGCTCATTGATGATGTGTACATGACGCCGTTTCACGCCATTCACCCGATTGAGGCGTATAGCCTGCGCATGGAGCACGCCAAGACCGGCAAGGTTATTTGTTACACGGGGGATACGGCTTATACCGAGGACTTGGTGCCGGCAGCACAGAACGCGGATGTATTCCTCGCCGAAGCAGCTTGGGGTTGCGAGACCGAGGGCCGCCCACAGGGCATGCACATGTCGGGCAACCAGGCAGGGCGTTTAGCAAAGCTTGCCGATGTCAAAAAGTTGGTCCTCGTCCACCTGCAGCCTTGGAGTGATCCGCAGTCCACGTTGGATGCAGCACGCACTGAGTTCGATGGGGAAATTGTGTTGGGCGCGCCGGGCATGGAGTTTGAACTTTAAGCTGGCGCGGTACCCTTGAGGACATGACTGATTTTCAACGTGCTGATGGTCGTGACCTAGACCAGCTGCGAAGTGTCCGTATTACCCGCAATTTCACCACTAATCCTGCCGGCTCCGTTCTGGTTGAGTTCGGCAACACCCGCGTGATGTGCACTGCTTCTGTTCAGCAGGGCGTTCCACGTTTTAAGAAGGATTCCGGTGAGGGCTGGTTGACTGCGGAATACGCAATGCTGCCGTCCGCAACGCATGACCGCATGCCACGTGAATCCATGAAGGGCAAGGTCAAGGGTCGTACCCATGAGATTTCTCGTCTGGTGGGCCGTTCCTTGCGCGCGGCTATTGATTTGAGCCAGCTGGGGGAGAACACCATCCAGATTGACTGCGATGTGCTCCAGGCTGATGGTGGCACCCGCACCGCGTCGATCACGGGTGCATATGTTGCGCTTGCCGATGCCATTGCGGTTCTCAAAGACCAAGGCGTTGTACCGGGCGAGCCACTGTTGGATCCAATCGCCGCGGTATCAGTGGGCATCGTCGAGGGCAATGTCTGCTTGGACCTGCCTTATGAGGAAGACTCCCGCGCTGAGGTCGACCTGAACGTTGTGATGCAGGAGTCCGGAAACTTCGTGGAAGTCCAGGGCACCGGCGAGAACGGCTTGTTTGGCCGTGACGAATTGAACTCCATGCTGGATGTTGCGCAAAAGGGCTGCTATGAGCTGATTGCTGCGCAGCGTGCCGCGCTTGGAATCTAGGGCTTATGAAACTTCTTGTTGCATCGAATAACGCGAAGAAGCTGATTGAGCTGGAAAAGATTCTGGCTGATGCTGGCATCGATTCGGTTGAGCTGGTTCCGCTGCGCGATGTTGAGCCTTATGAAGAGCCCGTCGAAGACGGCCGCACCTTCGCCGACAATGCATTGTTGAAGGCACATGCTGGCGCGCGGGAAACTGGCCTTGCCTGCATCGCCGATGACTCCGGCATTGCTGTGGAAGAACTCAACGGCATGCCCGGTGTGCTCTCCGCGCGCTGGTCCGGCACTCACGGAAATGATGCCGCGAACAACGAGTTGTTGCTCGCACAGATGGCGCATGTGCCAGAACAACGCCGCCAGGCGGCGTTTGTCTCCGTTTGCGCGCTGGTTACTCCTGCCGGTCAAGAACACGTTGCCGAGGGCCGTTGGCCTGGAACCCTGCTCACCGCACCACGCGGCGAGGCTGGCTTTGGCTATGACCCACTGTTCCAACCTGAAGGCGAGACCCGCAGCTCCGCGGAGCTGACCCCAGAGGAAAAGAACTCGGCTTCACACCGTGGACGCGCACTGGCACAACTGGTGCCAGTGATTGAAAAGCTGGCTGCTGGAAACGCTAGCTAAATCACGCTTTCACACAAAAGTAGAAAGAGGAGGGGCGTGCAGTCAGTGCTGCACGCCCCTCCTCTTTCGGGATGACAAAGCCTATGAAAGCTGGAACATCTGCTTTACTTCGTTGCGGCGCTTGATCTCCATCCAGAAGGAGAAGAACGGGATAACACCCGCAAGGGCAGTGGTGAACCACTTGCCAACGGACCAGCGCGCCTTAGGCGCTAGGTTCAAAATGGACAGAAGATAGACCATGTACGCGAGGCCGTGAGCCTGTGCCACCAGAGTTGCCCAGTCCGGCATTTCCATACCGACGATGTATTCCAAGATCATGCGGATCACCAGGATGACCAGGAAGATACCGGTGATGGTGGCTGCGACGGTGAAAAATGTCAGTGCGGTGGAAACGCGCTTCTGGCGTTCTGGGTGAACCTGCTGCTGGGAGGTCATGGAAGAAGAATCCTTTAAGTTTCTGCGTGCTATTGGGAAAGAATTTCAGCCGAACTTTGACTGACTGATTCTTAAAAATCCGCGTGAGGGTCGGAAGAATGTGGCTCAGATGAGTTCTGCCCGCGTCTTTGTCGGTTCATGGCGTTGAATTCCTCAACGCTGATCTGCTTGCGCTGTGGCAGGAAGTCCTCGTCGATTTCAGTTACCTGATCATCGGTTTCTTGCGGCGCTTGGTACATGTAGTCATCACTGCCGACTTTGGCAGCTTCATTTTCTGCTTCGATACGCTCATTTTCGTACTTCATTGCGGTGCGGTAGGCGTAGATGACAAAAGCTGCGAACAATGGCCACTGAAAGGCATAACCAAGGTTCTGGAAAGTGCCAGAACCCGACTGGAAGCGGGACCATTGCCACCATGCGAGACCGATAAATGCGACAACAAAAACCGCGATGAGCACGATATGCCACCACCGTGTTTTAATTTTATTCCGCTTTTCACTCACATAGCCCACCTTACCTATCCATTTCGGAAAGCCCTATTTCCCCAATTATTAATTTTGACACGTTCTGTTGTAATATCAGTTGCGCAAGCGCCCGTGGCGGAATTGGCAGACGCGCTAGATTTAGGTTCTAGTGTCCAGAGGGCGTGTGAGTTCAAGTCTCACCGGGCGCACAGCATAAAGGCTGTACTTGGATAACCAAGTACAGCCTTTAAACATTTCCGCGATGTATTGCGATACTCCGTCCGAGTTCGTTCGCGCGCTGTGAATATAGGCATTGAATCTTTCAGTAACTCGGCATATGGTCAGGGACACCTAACCTTGTTCTCATTGATGGCATTCCGGGCGGGGTTTCAACCAGCGCATGAGGCGAGCGCTGAACAGGGGAGGCGTGATGCTGGACTATAATGAGCTATTTGAACCTCAAAGCGAAGATGCGTTGCGGGTGACTGTGCTGGCGGCGTCTGTTTCGGAAAGAGTTCACCAGGAACACCACATTCTCTTTTGGCAGGTGCGCGGTGGAAGCCATTTCAATATCAATGGCGAAGCAATACGTTTAATGGCTGGACAAGCTTTGTGGGTCCCAGTGGGAACGAGTCATGAGTTTCGCGTGGGGGACAAGTCTGTCTTGATCCCACTATTTTTCGAAGCGGAAGATGATTCCTATCCGTTGTTGGAGTTAACTGTGATCCGGGTAAGTCGCAGGTTACAGTCATTAATGCTGTCATATATGCAATGGCAAAGTTCCATCTTGCGGCCGACCGATGACGGCGGAGCAGAGATTCTTCAGCTCCTAGAGCACGCTTCAGCTATTGCGAAGAATCCTCCAGTGGCAGAGCAGAGCGAGCCCAGCGATGACGAAGTTTCACTTCCATCAGAAGCCTGTATCACCTTCGGGCAGTGGCGGATGCGTAACCGGATAGAAACCGCGGCCCTGTTGCTGCAGAGAAATGGCAGCATCAAAGAGGTTGCCAGCAGCGTGGGCTATCTGGATGTCGGATCCCTCGGGCGCTCTTTCAAAAACCACTTCGGTGTATCTCCTGAAGAATACGCAGAGCACTATGCGGCGCAGCGTGGCGCCTAAGACTGAAGCAAACTGGGACTTTGTGAGGCTTGCGTGAGGGTAGCTGTGTAATTGTTAACAGTTGGGGGAGAAAACGGGTGATGCGCATGTTGTAGTTTTGTGCAACGATGGAAACGAAACACTTTTTCATATTGTTCAGTACATAGTGTGATGTCTCGGTTTTAAAGGATGCATCCACGTCTATAACGGTCGGTGATAATTTTGGTAGCCCTCATAGTCCTCGCAGTATTCCTCCTCATAGTTTTGTTCACCATTTTTGATGGCTACTTTATTGTTCGTACGCGTGAGGCGGCCATCGTCGAGCGCCTCGGCAAGTTCAATAAGGTTGCTCATGCAGGTTTCCACTTCAAGCTGCCTTATATCGATCGTGTTCGTGACAAGATCTCTTTGCAGATCCACCAGCTCGACGTCATGGTTGAGACCAAGACCAAAGACAACGTCTTCGTTCAGATTCCAGTAGCTGTTCAGTATGAAACCGTTGAAGGCCGTGAGCGTGAAGCGTTTTACCGCCTGTCTGACCATGAGCAGCAGATTATTGCTTATGTCCAGGACAATGTTCGCTCTTCTGTTGCGAACATGAACTTGGATGATTCCTTCTCTTCCAAGGACACAATCGCACAAAACGTTGGTCTGTCCCTGCGTGACAACATGGCGGAGTACGGCTGGAACTTCGTGAACACCCTGGTTACCGATATTCGCCCGGATGCCCGCGTTCGTGAATCCATGAACTCCATTAACGCTGCTCAGCGTGAGCGTGAGGCAGCAGTTGCTCAGGCTGAGGCTGAAAAGATTCGTGTCATTAAGGAAGCAGAAGGTTCCGCTGAGGCTCGTAAGCTGCAAGGTCGCGGTGTTGCAGAACAGCGTAAGGAAATCGTTGAAGGTATCGCCGCACAGTACGAGATGCTGCGTGCTGCCGGTATTGAAGAATCCCCAGAGGCTCTGATGCTGGTTTCCCAGTATTTGGATGCAATGGTGGATGTTTCCTCGAACTCCAACTCCAACGTGCTGTTCATGCCTTCAAACCCAGGCGGCATGGGAGACATCTTTGACGGCATGCGCGACGTGCTGATGTCCACCCACACGCTGCAGGAAAATGGTGGCTCGCCCAATTCATCAAATAACAAGACACGTCAGATTTCGCAGGCGCAGCCGCAGCGCAACCCGGCGCAGCAGCCAGCGCCGCAGCGCCAGCAACAACCGCAGCCACGCCAGAAGCAGCCTGAGCAGGTTCAGTCCGCTCGCGACTACTTCAAGGAAATGCGTGACCAGCTCCGCGGAGAGGGGCAGTAGGCGCTAAAGTTCAATAGAGAATGCACTGAAGCCCACGATTATTCGGGAGCTTCAGTGCATTTTTTGTGGATCCCGTAAGTGTGCTCATTATTTTCTAGTGCGTGACTGGGATTTAGCGACTTTTATATCTTGACAATTATTTGTGAGTAATTTCAGGGGCCATAACTGGGGGATCATCACTCTCGGCAATTCGCCAGTGCTTTCCCTCTTCAAATATTGTTGGCCCAGTATATCCATTTTCAGCAGGATATAGTCTGACAGAAACTGTGTCTCCTTTGTCTGGAACAGGCAGATTCAATTTTCGTGCGATATTACGGTGCCGCTCGTATTGGCTAAGAATTACGATGCCTTCAGGTCGAAGTTTGGTCCGAGAACCTCCGTTAGAGCGGACTCTCTTCATGTAATCTTTCTGCATTGCAACCGTGGCGACAATGCCTCTAGGGATTCTTTGCTTTTGAGCCACTCGGAAAAGCATATCAAGTCGCGCAGCACCTGATTCCGGTTCAAGTACCTTATCCCGTAATTCGGGTTCAAGTTGCAGAAGTGTGTTTGGAGGGAAGGGATGTTCCGTGAATAGCCAACTAATAGCTTGTCGGCCTTTTGCGGAAATCGTGCGCTTACGATCCCGGTTTCCTCCAGCAGTGAGAATCTCGTCACGAATCATTGCGAATCCGACGTGAAAGGTGGCTGATTGATCATCCGCATGACAGAGCATGGCGTGGTTGCCAAGTGCCTCCATGGGTATCATCCACCCGAAACGGTGCTTCGAGTATTTGCAGTCTAAATCATGGCCAGCCGCGTCAAAGTCCATAACCTCTCCGTCTGTGAGAATGTCATCAAATTCTCTCCGGATGAGAATCTCTACGAGGGAACCCATGTGAGCGGATTCTGTTTTAGTGAGTTGTCCGATTGAGTAGCGACCGGTGTTCTGGCCATCATAAGCCATGTCAAATGCTCCGCGAAACACGCGTCCGAGTCTCTCGCCATCGGGGTCTGCTTCACGGAATAGCTCGGTGATTTCGAGCGAAATGGAATCAATACCCGGCTTCGAGTCGAATCTTGAAGTCATTTACACCACCAAGGTCCTGTGGCTCAGTGAAGATGCAGGAATTGTGTTTTTCACTCGCCGTTTTTCAAGAGCGTGTTTGATTGATAGCCCAAGTACTCTTGCTACTGGCGGTGGAAATGCGTTGCCAACCTGGCGCCACTGTGCAGTCTTCCCTCCGGCCCACATCCAATTTTCGGGGAATCCCTGAATTACCCCACCCATCTGTACCGTCAACCGGGGTAGGACATCGGTCAGATCTGTTGGGAAGTCAGCTGGTGGCGCTGATTCCGCAATCGAGGTTCCCTTAACTCCAAGTTTGCGCCATGCCTCTTTCGCACGAGTCGGTCCTACGTCAGCTCCACCATGTTTCTTTGAGCCGCCCACGAGCGTTGGTGCTACAGTGTTTGCCTTTTTAGCCCAGGTTGTTGCTCCGGGCCAGCCTTCTGCGCCCATTAGATGCTCAAGTGCTTCACCCACAGTGAGATGTTCGCTGAAAGATTGAGGCCATTCAAAGAAATCATCATATTCAGCCTTGAGCGCGACCAAAACAAAACGTGGACGGAGCTGGGGAACTCCGAAGTCAGCTGCCTGGATGTGCTTCCAATGAGTTGCGTAGCCTAATGCGTTCAGTTGGCTAAGAATTTGCTTTCGGTAGTCGTCGAACCGCTTTTGTCCGAGTCCTTTAACATTTTCTAGCAGTACCGCCCGAGGGTTGATTTCCTTAATAAGACGCAGAGCTTCAGGAAAGAGGTCACGGTCGTCGTCTGCCCCTAGTTGCTTTCCTGCGATCGAGAAAGGCGGGCACGGGACGCCTCCAGAGAATAGATCAATTTCGTCGCGGAAAGGTGACCCGTCAATACTATGAACGTCAGCTTCGTGAATTATGGACTCATTGGTAATTCCCATGGTTACACGGTTTAACCGAAGCGTTTCAGCAGCCCAGTTATCAATCTCGACTAGGGCTTGATGAGCGAAACCAGCTTGTTCAAGGCCCAGAGCCTGGCCACCTGCGCCTGCACAGATCTCGAAGGAAGTTAGTTTCGTCGGCGTCATTTAAGTTGATCTCCTAGCTTAAGAATGCAGTTATTAAAGCATCCAACAATACTGCAATAAAATCTGCTGTTCTTCGCATGATAGCGAACTATCTAGACAATAGACTTTATCCCTTGACACTGATGTTCGAATGATCGGGATAGAGCACTTTTCGCTCGAATGGAATAGGAATAGAAAATCGCAAATCACCCATGGATGATACTTATGGGGAAGCGAAGGGCGGACTTAGGTGTGTGGATATAGCAGATAGCCAATTCTTAGCGGCGAAAGATCTGTAAGGCTAGTAGAGGGTGGCTAATCTGTGCGGTTCCAGTTTCAGGTTCGAAGAGTAGTGAATCGTGAATGATGCCCGAACTATTCGGAAAGCTCAATCTAATTCGTACAGGTCTCGAGCTGTGTGTGAAGCGCTTCCTTTTCAGCGGCGGTGACCCACAGGCCGTATTCGGACTTTACATCGATGATGTCACGGGCGTATTCGCAGCGGTGCCCGCGCTGGGGTGGGAGCCAAGTTGCGGCGTCGCCCGCGCCCTTCTGCGAATTGAGTCGACCCTTGACGGCGCGAAGGTTACGCGGGTCGTTGGCAAAGTTGCGGCGGGTTTCTTCGTCCCACTGCTGGGCGCCTTTTTGCCAGGCATCGGAAAGTGCCACGATGTGGTCGATTTGAACCTCGGACGAGGTGGACTGGCCGCGAACAAAGTCAATGGTCTCACCGCTATATGGATCATGAAGTGTTCCCGTGAGGACAACGCAGCCGTAGGTGCCTTCTTTGATTTCCGTGTTCACAAGGTCGCGGCGCAGGATGTCATTGCGGGTATCGCAACCGTTGTGGCCAAACTCCACGGTGACGTCGTCGCTCCACGCCTGGCCGAAAAGCTCCCGCTCGTAGCCAGTCTTCGGTGCGCGTCCGGCAACGCGGAGGTCTTCTAAAGCTTCGGTGTAAAGGTCAGATGTGCCTGGTTGAGAAGTTGAAGCTTCCTGGGTGGCTGGCGGAGCTAGGGTATCAGGTGAGTCTGTAGTCGGCTCAGAGGAGGCAGTGGTGGCTGAGGGGGATTCTGTGAATGTTTCAACGGAGGTGGGCTGGGCATCGCGGGAATCGGCGTCGTTATAAAAGGCGACGCCAATGATGATTGCGAGAAGAATAAGAATTTGAACCGCAAAGGTTGCTACGCGCTTGATGCCTTTAGTCATGATGGATGATGATTCTAGACTGGGCATCGGACAAACCGAGAAAGGCTGTGAGATGAGCATTGATTACATGTTCGATGACTATCTGGAAGATGCCGGATTGGATCGGTCGGCGGAAGTGGTGCCGGATCATGCGTGCCAGGTCTTTGATGGTGAAGTGGCAAAAGATGTTGATTCGGTGAAGGAATCTTCCGAGTTTGGGCCAAGTATTGAGTAATGCATGTCGAACGCGGCATGGGCGAAAAGGTGATGGTTTCCTCATGATTTTGTGGCATGCTAGTAAACCAGCTGAAATTTTGGCCTGCCGTTTTCGTTTTGTAGATTTTGGATTCCTTAAGGAGTCCGTTGATTTTTCATAGCGCTTAAAACCCCCGCCATTGGTCAAAACCGATATCACTAGGAGTTAAACGAATCGTGACTATTGACATCTCTAACCACCGCTTGGTGAACCGACTAGAGACCGAGAACTTTGCCTTGAGCTTTTCCGGGCAGGGCTTTAGCTGGTTGCCAACGTTGCGCAACGTTATCGCCGGTGGCAATGGTGCCCAGGTGACGTCCGCGGTGGATGGAGCCAAGAAGCTGTTGGGGCCAGTCGCTGATGAACTGGCAGCTGCTCTTCCACACGGTTTTGATCCAATGTCATGGGCTGCAAACGCTGAGGATCCAGCGTGGGATCTGTCTGATTCTTCTATCTCTACCCCGGGTATCGTTGTGGCGCAGTATGGCCTGTTGGGGTCGTTGAAGACCCAGGGCTTGGATGTTGCTGCTGCCGTGGCGCACATTGGCCACTCCCAGGGTGCTTTGGCTACTTATATCTCTTCCGAGCGCGCACAGGCAGCGGAAGTTATTGCGCTGGCACAGCTGATTGGCGTTGCTATTTCTAAGACCGCGCGCGCCACTGGTCTTATCCGCACCGCAGCGGGTTCGCCGATGGTGTCCATCGCGGGTGTTAGCCGTGAGCAGCTGGATAAGGTCATTGCCAAGACTGGCGTGGGCAGCGTTGTTGGTCTGCAAAATAGCCGCAACACCTTCGTCATCGTGGGTACTCCGGAAGATAACAATAAGGTTGTTGAGGTTCTGGAGAAGCTGGCGGAGAAAGACGCCAAGACTATTGAGAACAAGGAGCGCGGCGGTAAGCCTTTCGCGCCGCGCATCAATGCTTTGGCTGTGCAGTCGGGCTACCATCACCCAGCCATGCAGGCAGCAGTGGAGATGGTCACCGCGTGGGCGCAGCAGATTGGGCTGGATGAGTCGCTCGCACACGATGGTGCGCAGGCTGTTTTGACCTCCATCGTGGATTGGCCGCAGGAGGTGCGGCAGGCGGTCAATGCCGGCGCGCAGTGGGTTTTGGAATGCGGCCCAGGCAAGGGCATGGCGGCGCTGACCAAGACCGTTGTGGCAGGCCAGGGCATCGGCGTGCAGGTTGTCTCCACGGATGAAGGCCAAGCAGAGCTTTTCGATGCCGGCCAGGCCCCGCAACTTCCATTGAACTTCGCGCAGTTTGCACCAAAGACTTTTGAAGATAATGGCGTTACCCGTTTGTCCACCCGTTTTACTGAGCGCACTGGCTATTCCCCAGTAATCCTGGCGGGCATGACCCCATCGACTGTAGATCCAGCGATTGTGGCAGCAGCAGCGAATGCGGGTTTCTGGGCAGAACTCGCCGGCGGTGGACAGGTCACCGAAGCCATTTTGAATGATTCCTTAGAGCGCCTGGAAGACATGCTGAACCCGGGCATCAACGCCCAGTTCAATGCCATGTACCTGTCGCCAAAGCAGTGGCGTACCCAGATTGAAGGACGTCGTCTTATCCCACGCGCGCGTGCCAATGGTGCTTCCATCAATGGTGTGGTGTGCTCCGCGGGTATCCCGCCACATGAGGAAGCTTTGGCGCTGGTACGCCAGCTGCACGAAGACAACATTCCATGGGTTGCGTTCAAGCCGGGTGCGGTTCGTCAGGTCAAGAAGATCCTGGACATCGCGGATGATCTGCCAGAGTCCACCATCATCATGCAGGTTGAGGGCGGCAAGGCAGGCGGTCACCATTCGTGGGAAGACCTTGATGACCTGCTGATTGAGACCTACGCATATATTCGTGAACGCGATAATGTGGTGCTCATGGCCGCTGGCGGTATCGGCGCTCCCGAGCGCGGCGCGCAGTACCTGACCGGTGAGTGGTCCAAGGTTTATGGACTGCCAGCTATGCCTGTCGATGCCATCATGATCGGCACCGCTGCTATGGCAACCCTGGAATCCACGGCTTCTGAATCTGTGAAGCAGGCGCTGGTTTCTACCCAGGGTCTAGAAGATATCCCTGGTGGCGGCTGGGTTCCAGCCGGTGGCGCACGCGACGGCATTGCTTCGGGTCGCTCCCAGCTGGGCGCGGATATCCACGAGATTGATAACACCTTCGCCAAGGCAGGTCGTCTGCTAGATGAGGTTGCGGGTGACGCAGAGGCGGTGGCCGCACGACGTGAGGAAATCATCGCGGCGATTGCTGGTACCGCCAAGCCATACTTCGGTGACCTGGAGTCGATGACCTATGCCGAGTGGCTGTCTCGTTACCTTGAGGTCTCTTACATGGGCTCCTGGGTGGATGCGTCCTGGGCACGTCGCTTTGAGCAGATGATTGCGCGCACCGAAGCGCGTTTGACTGAGGTTGACCACGGCGAGTTCGAAGCACAGGTGGTTGTTGATGCTGCCAAGCCAGAGCGCGGTATTACAGACCTGGTTGCGGCATACCCAGCTGCAGAAAAGCACACCGTTATTGCATCTGATGTTGCGTGGTTTATTGATCTCTTGCGCGGCAAGGGCAAGCCACCAGCATTCGTCCCAGTCATCGACTCTGATGTTCGCCGTTGGTGGCGCCAGGACTCGTTGTGGCAAGCGCACGATGAGCGCTACACCGCTGAACAGGTGGGCATCATCCCAGGTACCACCGCTGTAGCGGGCATTACCAAGGCAAACGAGCCAGTAGCTGAGCTCCTGGCACGCTTTGAATCCGCAGCCGTTAACGTCGTGCTGGCATCTGAGAACGCTGAGGACGCAGAGCCAGCCAACATCGCCGGCACAGCACTTGAGCGCGTTTTGGCCGCGAAGTCCGTGGAGTGGGCAGGACGCCAGCGTCCGAACCCAGTTGCTCAGGTTTCTGAGTCCTGGACTCTGGACGCCGATGGTACCTCGGCACGCGCGGCAGGTGCCGAGCTTGTCACCATCGATGCCGAAACCGTCGAGCTCACCGTCGCTTTGACCGGATCCGTTGCCGGTGCACAGCTAACCCTTCGCATCACCGTGCCAGTAGATGCACCACTGTCTTCCACCCCAATCATCACCGCGGAAGCTGCCGAAGAATCCATGGCTGCCCTCGCCGGTGTTGCAGCGGGAGGCACCCTGCCAGAGGTCACCGATGGCAAGGCCATCTGGAAGAGTTCCCTGAACCCAGCTGCCCTGGCTGATTATGCCGGTGCGACCACCGGTTATATTCCAAGCGCGGATGCCAACTCCGCTATTGCACCAGACGTTATCGTCGGCCGCGCCTGGCCAGCAGTATTCGCCGTCATCGCGAACGCTGTTGTTCCTGGCACCGATTCCGCACGCGTGGTCGAAGGCCTGCTGAACCTGGTACACCTTGAGCACAACCTGCGCCTGCACCAGGCACTGCCAACTGAGGCCGTAGAGCTGACTGTCACCGCCACCGGCGGCGAAGTCCGCGATACCCAGGTTGGTCGTGTTGTTGAGGTCACCGTATCGATCGACATTGACGGCGCAGCTGAGCTCAAAGATGCGCAGCTAGCAACCCTGCAGGAGCGTTTCGCGATTGTCGGACGCACCGGCGAGCAGGACCTGGAACCGGTCAACTCCACCGAGCACATCACCGATACCCCGGCTTCCTTCCGCCACCAGATGACCGTGACCGCCCCGGCATCCATGCACCCATTCGCAGTGGTCACCGGGGACCGCAACCCAATCCACGTCTCCGGCGCCGCCGCGCGCCTGGCTGGCCTGGACAACGGCGTTATCGTCCACGGCATGTGGACTTCCGCGATTGCGCAGCTTGTAGCCGGCTTCGATGGCGTTGCCGTTGCTGAATGGTCCGCGAATATGCTCAGCCCCGTACTGCCCGGCGCGAAGGTCGACTTCATCGTCGAGCGCACCGGCATCGATTCCCGCCCAGGCGCCGGCGAAGTTCGCACTGTTACTGCCAGTGTGGATGGCGACGTTGTCTTGCAGGCAACCGCCACCATGGCCGCACCACGTACCTTCTACGGTTTCCCTGGCCAGGGCATTCAGACCCCAGGCATGGGCATGGATTCTTATGCATCCTCGGCCGCCGCGCGTGACGTGTGGGAGCGTGCCGATGCCCACACCCGTTCCAAGCTTGGTTTCTCCATCCTGGAAATCGTGCGTAACAACCCCGACCGTGTCGTGGTTGACGGTGAGGAATTCACCCACCCGGATGGTGCTCTGTTCCTGACCCAGTTCACCCAGGTCGCCATGGCAACTTTGGGCTGTGCGCAGATTGCTGAGTTGGCTGAGGCCGGCGTGAAGTCGCAGGATACTTTCTTCGCAGGCCACTCCGTGGGTGAGTACAACGCCCTGGCAGCCTATGCGCAGGTTCTGTCACTCGAAGCCGTGGTAGAAATCGTCTACGCCCGTGGTCTGACCATGCACCGCCTGGTCGACCGCGATGCCCACGGCAACTCCAACTACGGCCTGGCGGCACTTCGTCCGAACAAGATCGGTATTCGTGCCGACGATGTCTTCGGCTACGTTGCCAAGGTATCTGAAGCCAGCGGCGAATTCCTCGAAATCGTTAACTACAACATTGCCGGTGTGCAGTACGCCGTCGCCGGTACCCGCGCAGGTCTCGCTGCATTGGCTGCCGATGCCTCCTCCCGCGCGCCGGGCCAGCGTGCCTTCATCATGATTCCGGGCATTGACGTGCCATTCCACTCCTCGCATCTGTTGGGCGGTGTGGACAACTTCCGCACGCACCTGGATTCACTGATTCCGCAGCAGGTTGACCTGGATATCCTGCGTGGCCGCTACATCCCGAACCTGGTGGCTCGTCCATTCGAGCTCACCCGCGAGTTCGTTGAAGCCATGGCGGAGGTCGTCGATTCCACCTACGTCAACGATATCCTCGCTGACTTCGACAAGGCCTCGGAAAACCCAGTTAATCTGGGCCGCACCTTGCTCATTGAGCTGCTCGCATGGCAATTCGCATCACCAGTTCGTTGGATTGAAACCCAGGACTTGCTGCTCTCCGATACCACCGAGACCGCCGGCGCTGGCACGCCTGGTTTGGGCGTGGAGCGCTTCGTCGAAATCGGCGTTGGTTCTTCCCCAACCCTGGCGAACATGCTGGGCCAGACCTTGCGCTTGCCGCAGTATGCCGGCAACCCAATTGAGGTGCTCAACGTTGAGCGCGACCGCGCGACCGTATTCGCCGAAGACGCCATTGTGCGCCCACAACCTGAAACCTCCAATGAAGTCGTCGAAGAAGCAGCTACCGCTACCGCGCAGGAAGTTGCCGCAGCAAACGCCGCACCAGCCGCTGCAGCACCCGCACCAGTTGCGGCAGCGCCTGCTGCGACTGCTCCAGCGGGCGGCGGAAGCACCCCGGATGACAAGGCCTTTAGTGCAGCCGATGCCACTGAGATGCTCATCGCTATCTGGACCAAGGTACGTCCAGACCAGATGGGTGCAGCAGATACCATCGAGCTGCTCGTCGAGGGAGTGTCTTCTCGCCGTAACCAGCTGCTTTTGGACCTCGGTGTGGAATTCGGCCTCGGTGCCATCGAAGGTGCAGCAGATGCCGAAATTGCTGCCCTAAAGGACCAGGTCGCTGGCATGGCGAAGGGCTACAAGGCATTTGGCCCAGTCCTGTCCGTGCAGGTTTCTGATTCCCTGCGCCGTATTACCGGCCCAGCTGGTAAGAAGCCTGCTTATATTGCGCAGCGCGTAACCGAGACCTGGGGTCTTGGTACAGGTTGGGTCGACCGCGTGACCGCTGAACTCGTGCTCGGTGCGCGTGAGGGCGCATCGATTCGCGGCGGCGACTTGGCGCTGCTGTCACCTGCAAACCCAGGCTCCACTGCTGAGCTTGACGCACTGATTGATGCTGCTGTCGATTCCGCTGGTGCGAAGGTCGGCATTGTCATCTCGAAGCCATCGGCAGGCGGTGGCGCAAATGTCGGGGTAGTGGACTCTGCTGCTTTGGATGCCTACTCGGAGAAGATGAACTCTGCGCTGGCAAACACCGCTCGCACCCTGCTTGCCCAGCTGGGACAGCAGGCACCGGTCACCGAATTTGCCGAGGCCGATGACAACCAGGCGATTGTTGACCTGGTAGCTGCCGAGCTCGGCGCGGACTGGCCACGCCTGGTCGCCCCAAGCTTTGATGCGGACAAGACCGTGCAGCTTGATGACCGTTGGGCTTCTGCGCGTGAAGACCTCGTGCGTTTGGCTCACGGCGAGCTGGATTCTCTCGACATCACCGGCGCCGGTGAAGAAGCAGCCGCCATGGCGGAATACCTGGGCTTGGAGGCACAGGCAGCACAGGCACGCGTTGCAGCTTCCACCTTGGAACACGACGGCGAAGTAGCTGTTGTCACCGGTGGCTCCCCAGGTTCCATCGCCTCGGAAGTTGTGGCGAACCTGCTGCGCGAAGGCGCAACAGTTATTGCCACCACCTCGCGTCTAGGCCATGACCGCCTGGAGTTCTACAAGAACCTCTACCGTACTTCCGCGCGCGGCAACGCCCAGCTGTGGGTGGTTCCAGCGAACCTGAACTCCTTCGCTGACCTGGATGCAGTCATTGATTGGATTGGAAATGAGCAAACCGCTACCGTTGGTGGTTCGTCCAAGCTGGTCAAGCCGGCTATGGTTCCAAACCTGATCTTCCCATTTGCGGCACCTCGCGTGCAGGGTACCCTGGCTGATGCTGGCGCACCAGCAGAAGCACAGATGCGCCTTTTGCTGTGGAGCGTTGAGAAACTCATCGCGGGACTTAGCCAGCTCGGCACCGGAACGCACGTGGGCCAGCGCTTGCACGTTGTTCTTCCGGGCAGCCCGAACCGCGGCCGCTTCGGTGGCGACGGCGCCTACGGCGAATCCAAGGCGGCACTCGACGCCCTGGTAACCCGCTGGCACGCTGAGCCAGTCTGGGGCGACCGCACTTCTATTGTTCACGCACACATCGGTTGGGTCCGCGGTACTGGCCTTATGGGTGGTAACGACCCATTGGTTGACGCAGTCGAAGCCAAGGGTGTTCGCACCTACTCCAATGAAGAGATGGCGCAGAAGTTAGTCGGCGAGGGGGCATCGGTAAGCAAGCGCGAAGAAGCTCGCACCGCACCTGTGACCTTGGACTTTACTGGCGGCCTGGGCCAGGCTGACATCAACCTGCCTGAGCTCGCACGTTCTTTGACTGCACAACCTGTAGCCGAAGAAGCTACTGAGGCTCCAGTCTTGCGCGCACTGCCGAATATCCGTGAGCGCATTGCGTGGACTACCCCAGACTTTGCTGGTGTGAACCAGAAACTTGATGACATGGTGGTCATTGTTGGTGCCGGCGAAATCGGCCCAGTGGGTTCCTCCCGCACCCGCTTTGAAGTGGAAATGACCGGCGATTTGAGCGCTGCTGGTGTGATCGAACTGGCATGGACCACCGGTCTGATTGCCTGGGACGATGCTGCCGGCGCGTGGTTTGATGCCGACGGCGAGGAAATCGCTGAAGAAGACATCTACTCCCGTTTCCACGACGAGGTCTTGGCGAATGTTGGCGTGCGCAAATACCACGATGACTACGGCCCGAACATGCCAATGGTGGACAACCTCGCACCTGAGCTGACCACCATCTACCTTGAGCGCGACATGACCTTTGCCGTGCAGGATGAAGAGACCGCACGTACTTTTGTTGCCGATGTGGAAGGCGCGACCGCGCACTTCGACGGTGAGGAATGGCAGGTCACCCGTCCAGCTGGTTCTGAGGTCCGTGTGCCACGTCGCGTTGCCATGACTCGCTTTGTCGGCGGTCAGGTACCGCAGGGCTTCAACCCTGGCGTCTACGGCATCCCGGCCGACATGATTGACAACCTCGACCGCGTAGCCTTGTGGAACCTGGTCTGTTCTGTCGATGCCTTCTTGGCAGCCGGCTTTAGCCCAGCTGAACTACTCAGCCATGTGCACCCAGCGCGCGTGAGCTCCACGCAGGGCACCGGCATGGGCGGCATGCAGTCCATGCGCTCGCTGTATCTGGATAAGCTGCTGGCGCAGCCTCGTCCAAACGACATTTTGCAAGAAGCACTGCCAAACGTTGTGGCAGCGCACGTCATGCAGTCCTATGTCGGCGGCTACGGCCAGATGGTGCACCCAGTTGCTGCGTGTGCAACCGCTGCTGTCTCCGTGGAAGAGGGAATGGACAAGCTGCGTCTGCGCAAGGCAGACTTCGTGGTTGCCGGCGGTATTGATGACCTGTCCATTGAGGGCATCACCGGTTTCGGCGATATGGCCGCAACAGCTGATTCTTCCGAAATGGAAGACAAGGGCATTGACCACAAGTACTTCTCCCGCGCGAACGACCGCCGCCGTGGTGGCTTCATAGAATCCGAAGGTGGCGGCACCATCTTGATGGCGCGCGGTAGCCTCGCTGCGGAACTCGGCTTGCCGGTGCTTGGCGTCGTGGGCTTCGCGGAGTCCTTTGCTGATGGTGCGCACACCTCCATCCCGGCTCCTGGCCTGGGTGCGTTGTCCGCTGCCCGTGGTGGCGCGGATTCCCGCCTGGCACAAGGTCTGGATGAGCTCGGCGTGGGTGTTAATGAAATCGCTGTGATTTCTAAGCATGACACTTCCACCAACGCCAATGACCCGAACGAGTCTGACCTGCATGAGCGTATTGCTGCCTCCATGGGCCGCGATAAGGGCAACCCGCTGTTCATCATCTCGCAGAAGACTCTGACCGGTCACGCCAAGGGCGGTGCTGCCGCATTCCAGCTGGTTGGCCTGACCCAGGTGCTGCGCAATGGTGTGCTGCCTCCAAACCGCTCCTTGGACTGTGTGGATCCGGTTCTGCGACGTCATTCGCACCTGACCTGGCTGCGCGAGCAGCTGGATCTACGCGCGACTCCACCAAAGGCTGGTCTGGTGACTTCCCTGGGCTTTGGTCACGTTTCCGCGTTGGTTGCTGTGGTTCACCCGGGTGCGTTCTTGCAGGCACTGCGCGCTGAGCGTGGTGAGCAAGCAGCTAAGCAGTGGCAGGAAGCATCCTCTGCCCGTGAGGCAGCAGGTTTGCAGCGTCTGACTTCTGCCATCTCCGGTGGTGCTGCGCTGTACGAGCGTCCCGTTGACCGCAACCTTGGCGGTTCCGGTGACGCGGTGAAGGAACGCGAAGCCGCAATCCTTCTGGACCACGATGCACGCCTGCACGGCAACCTGCTAGAACCAGGCGCGGACAGCAAGTAGGGACTCTATCGATGGCGAAACGTGAAGCAGTGACCGTGGGAGTGGACTTGGTCCACATCCCCGGCTTTGCCGAGCAACTAGCGCGGCCTGGCTCCACCTTTGACCAAGTATTCTCACCGCTGGAACGCCGTCATGCCCAGCAGCGCCGCGACGTGTCCGGTGTGACGTCGAATACTAGCCTTGCGGGTTCACGCACTGAGCACCTTGCCGGCCGATGGGCTGCCAAGGAAGCCTTTATCAAAGCCTGGTCACAAGCCATCTACGGCAAACCGCCCGTGATTGAACCGGACCTGGTGAACTTTGCTGAGATTGAAGTCTTGCCTGATCGCTGGGGCAGAATAGCGCTGCAGCTCAAAGGCGAAGTAGCTGCGAAACTTCAAGAATCCATCGGCGAGGTAGAGCTGAGCCTGACCATCAGCCACGACGGTGACTACGCCACCGCGCAGTGCCTGATGCGCTACCAACTACCGGAATAGACGTCCGAAATAGCCGCTGCAGGTAGACAATAACGCCGCATGATGAGCACTGTAAAAGTGCAAATCATGCGGCGTTGTTTCGGCTTATTCCAACCCGCCCGTGAGGTGCTCGACCGGAAGGTGTGCGCCCTGGGCAACGCTGAACAAGTATGCAATCAACATGCGCTTGATTTCTGCAATCACAGCATCAATGGACTCTGGATCATCACTGCGGATGGCGTAGTTCAGTAAAGACACCACCGTGTGGACTAAGAAACCGGCCAACTCCATGCGCTGTTCTTCAGACATGCCTTGGGCCAAAGGCCGCAAGATTTCTGACAGCGGCTCCAACATTTCCCGCTCAGTGGCCGCGGCCGTATAACGGGTTGCTGGCGTGGACTGGACAGCATGCCACACGGCGCGACGCGACGGATCTTCCCGCCACATACGCGCTAGGTGGTCAATAAACTCATCCAACAAATCCGGCCACTGGAGTGCTGGAACTTGCTGGGAGAACTTATTGAGTTCTTCAACGTTGGCTGCTGTATCTTCCCGGTCTAGCTCGCAAATCAGAACATATTTATTGGCGAAGAACTGATACAACGTACCAATTGGAACTTCAGCGCGGCGCGATACTTCATCAAAAGTAAAGGACTCAAAGCCAAGGTCCACCAGTACGTCACGAGCCGCCTTCAAAATGCGCTCAAAGCGCAGCCGACTACGCGCCTGTGCGGGGCGCCGCCGGGGTACAAGCAACTCTGGGTTCTTATCGGTCATCTGTGAAAAATGCAGACTCTTCTTAGTCTCGGTGGAAAGAGAAACTCCTAATCGAGTTCCTTGATGATACGGGCAACGTGGCCGGTGGCCTTCACGTTGTACTTAGCAACGCTGACCTTGCCGTCTGGTTCAACCACGAAGGTGGAGCGGATAACGCCCTGAACCTTCTTGCCGTAGTTATTCTTCTCACCGAATGCGCCATAAGCGGTCAGCGTTTCCTTCTCCGGGTCAGAAAGGAGAGGGAAGTTGAGGTCATGGTCCTCACGGAACTTCGCCAAAGCCTCTGGCTGATCCGGGGAGATACCAAGAACTACAACCTCAGAATCATTGAGCTGCTCCATCGCATCACGGAAGTCACAGGCTTCAGTGGTGCAACCTGGGGTGTTTGCGCGTGGGTAGAAGTAAACTACAACGCGCTTTCCTGCGTAATCTGACAAGGAGACAGTGTTTCCTGCGTCATCTTTCAAAGAGAATGCGGGTGCGGTGTCTCCAACTTCTAATCTGTTCTGCTCAGTCATGCCTTTTACTCTATCGTAAAGTAAGTCGCGCTAGACTAGGTGCGAACCTTATATCCAATGTAACTTTTCAGGAGACTATTAACGTGGCACGCAATATTGATGACATTCAGCGAGACATCGAGCGCACCCGTCGCCAGCTCGCAAGCACTTTGGATGAGCTCGCAGATCGCTCCAAGCCAGAGAACTTGGCCAATGATGCCAAGGCAGCTGCAACTGAAAAGCTTTCACAGCAAAATGTTCAGATTGCCCTGGCGTCTGTCGCCGCACTCGTTGTTGGTGCGATTGCGTTTAGCGTTGTGCGCTCCCGTCGTCGCAGCAACGACCTCAAGGAAGTACAGCGTCTGCTGTCCCAGCGCTAAAACTGCGCGCTAGTTTTCCTTAGCGTTAGATTTTCAACTTTATAAATTCCGGGTCCCACACCCACGTGGGTGCCCGGAATTTGGCGATCTTAGATTGAGGCTTTAGATTCAAGCGCTGAGTTTTAGTCCGTACACAATGACGATTAGCTAGGCTGGTGCAGGTGCAAACACCTATTCCTTTTTATCTTGATGAAATCTTGGAGAAAGTTCGCTACCAAGACGGCGGCGCAGTCGCGGATTACATTCCGCAACTAGCAGCCGCCAACCCGTCCTATCTTGGTGCTGCTCTGTGCACTACCACGGGCCACCTTTATAGCGCTGGTGATGATGAGGAAGAATTCACCATGCAGTCCATTTCCAAGCCTTTCGTGTATGCCTTGGCGTTGCAGGAACTGGGTTTGGACGAGGTCCGCTCCGTAGTGGGCATGGAACCATCCGGTGAAGCCTTTAATGAGCTTTCGCTCAACCGCGATGACCACCGCCCGGTCAATCCGATGATTAATGCTGGTGCGATGACGGTGACGCAGCTGATTAACGGCGTGGACTCCGGTGTTGATGAGCGCGTTGAGCGTATCCGTCAGTACATGTCACGGTTGGCTGGCCGTGAGTTGTTTGTTGATGAAGACACTTGCGATTCTGAGCTTGACCACGCGGAACGTAACTTGTCCCTGGCGCACATGCTGCGCAATTACGACATCATCCAAGACGACGCCCATGATGCCGTGTTGACCTATACCCGGCAGTGCTCCATCAAGGTCAACGTCAAAGACCTTGCGGTTATCTCCGCGACCTTGGCTAATGGTGGTCTGCAGCCTGTCACCGGTGAACGAATCCTTGACGCGGATGTCTGCCGCCTGACCCAGGCCGTGATGAGCTCAGCTGGCATGTATGACGGTGCTGGCCGATGGATGGCGGAAGTGGGCATTCCTGCTAAATCTGGTGTATCCGGTGGTTTGCTTGGAACTCTTCCTGGCCAACTGGGTATTGCGACGTTCTCCCCACGCCTAAACGCCGAAGGTAACTCCGTGCGTGGTGTGGAGGCATTCAAACGTCTGAGCCGCGAGATGGGTCTGCACTTGATGTCCACTGACCAGCGCTACGGCATCGCCCCAATCCGTGAAGTTGAAACCATCGACGACACCGCGATTGTGCGCCTGCAGGGTGTCATGAACTTCTCCGCCGCGGAGTCCATCCTCTTCCGCTTGGAGGACTACGAAATCACCGCCGAGCAAGTTCTCCTCGACTTCAGTCAAGTCACCTCCGTCAACCGCATTGCTCGCGTCATGCTCAAAGAAGGCCTGCGCCGCATGCGCGATGCAGGTTTCCAGATTGGTGTGATTGACCCAGATGAACTGGTTAAGGACCGCACCATGCGCGACGGCACACAAGTGCGCCGCGACGACACCGAGGACTACATGATTGACGGGGAAGAGTTCTGGTAATTCTTAGGTAGTTGTATTCCAGCGGTCAATCAGTCACAAGAAAGGTCACAATGCCTCGGTATCTAGAGATTGCGGAGATTATTCGCGGTGAGATTGATGCTGGTACGTGGGGCTTGGGGGAGTACTTGCCGCCGGAGTCGAAGCTGGCGCAGCGCTTTGAGGTAGCACCAGGAACGGTGCGTCAGGCGCTGAAAGAACTTGTTGCTGAGGGCACATTAAGTGCGCGGCGCGGAGCTAAGAAGATTGTTATGAGAGAGCCCCGGCAGACGAAAGATGTGCCGGAGTTTCGCAGCTTTGCACAGTGGGCTTTGAGCGAAAAACGTAAGCCTTCTGGTCTCGTGATTGAGTCTGAATGGGTGGAGGCATCTGAGGTGGACCTGCGAAAGCTGAATCTTAGCCGCGGAGAGAAAGTATTTCGGGTACTGCGCCTGCGTACCATAGATGACCAGCCAGTAATGGTGGAGCGTACGCACTACCCGCCAGCAGTTGGGGTGCAGGTAGAAACATTGCCTGCCGATGCAACCTCAGTGACCAATGAGCTGAAAGTACGTTTTGGCATTGAGTTCGTGGCCGCAGAGAACTCCTTCACTACTGCAGCTGCAGGCGATGTTGACCAGCGCCTACTGAAAGTCGCCGAAGGGTATCCATTGCTGTGCCATCTGCGGACATCGCGTGACCGCTTCGGAACGCCGCTGGAATGGTCAGAGGATAGGTACCGGGCAGGGGTTGTTGCGCTTTCTGTTCCTACGGTTCAAGGAGATAACCTCTTGAACTGGGACAGGGTGGATAACCTCGACTGGATGAATTAGCTAGAAGAGTTGACTCGCTGAGTAAATGAAATAGGGAGAGGGGGAAAGGTGCGAGGCAGACTGGGCGTCGCACCTTTCATTATGCGCATTGCATGTTGGGGTTGATTTGTTTGCTGGTGAGAGCTGTTTCCAATCATTTCGCCGAGATTCATCAGGTGTGTTTGCAGGGTTCACCGAATGTTCACTAATGAGTGTTTCTATATAAAAGTAAGAAAGTTCACTAGTGAGGTTTTGGGAATTGCATAGAGTTCCCAACCGGATTGGAAAATGATGAAAACCCTACGACGTCTAATTGCTCTCCCAATTGCTCTAACTTCCGCACTCGCATTGGCTGCTTGTGGCGCTGAAAGTTCTGCGGACACCGAATCCTGGCGTGACGCCACCAGCGCTGAAGATGGCGGCGGCATGGATGCACTGATTGAAGCTGCGCAAGCCGAAGGTGCATTTAACTCCATGGGTCTGTACGAAGACTGGGCTAACTACGGTGGAATCTTGGCTGCATTCAGCGAAAAGTACGACATTGAAATCAACAATGACGTGTCCACCGGCGCATCCCAAGACCTCATCAACGCAGTGAAGAACCGCCAAGGCCAAGATGACTCTTTGGACTACCTAGACACCGGTATGTCTTTTGCTGATTCCGCAGACAATGAAGGCCTCCTCGCGCAGTACGAGCCAGAGGTTGCTGGTGAAATTCCAGCCGAGATGAAATCTGAAAATAACACCTGGTACAACCACCTTGGCGGCAACATGGCCATTGGCTGTGACGCTGCAGCAATCGATAACTGTCCGGAGTCCTTTGCAGATCTGAAGAACCCCGAATACGCGGGCAAGATTGCGCTGACTGGTGACCCAACCAGCAGTGAGTCCGCTTTTATGGCTGTCTACGCAGCGGCATTGGCCAACGATGGCTCATTGGATGATGTTCAGCCAGGTATTGACTTCTTCGCAGAACTATCTGAGGCAGGCAACCTAGTTGCGGTTACCGGCAATGAAGGCACCATGGAAACTGGTGAAACCCCAATCCTTATCAACTGGGATTACCTGATGGCACCGATGGCAGAAAACTTGTCCGGTGCAGGCGTTGACCTGCAGATCATTGCACCAGAAGAAGGCACCGTATCTTCTTACTATGCAGCATCCCTCAACGCGGATGCACCACACCCAGCAACCGCTCGTTTGTTCATGGAGTTCCTCATGTCGGATGAGGGCCAGAACTTGCTGTTGGAAGGCTACGTTCGTCCAGTTCGTCTGCAGGAAATGGTTGATGCGGGAACGGTGAATCAGGAAGCACTTGACCGTCTGCCAGAATCCATCCTGCAGGAAGCCCCACAGCCTGACCTGGAACAGCGTGCAACGCAGCAGGCAGTAGTTGTTGAACAGTGGGCAGAAGCGGTCGCCTAAACCATGACTGCTTCTCCCTCTGTTAATGACCGACAGCGGCGGATGAGTTCAGCGTCCACAACAGCGGTGGCAACTTTGCTGCCGTTGGGACTAGTAATGTTCTTCTTTTTCGTGGTGCCACTGGTCGGCATGGCTGTTACCTCGGTTCAAGCTCCTAGTGGTGGCGTCACACTTGAACATTATGAATCGCTCGCTTCTGGGCGCCGTTGGCTGGCATTGAGAAACTCACTTTTCATCTCATCAGTCTCCTCACTGGTCGCAGCAATCCTGGGAACCATCATCGCGTGGGCCATCTCCCATATCGATTCAAAAATTCTCCATGCAGTAACTGGAGTGATGTCCAGTGTGCTGGCGAACTCTGGCGGCGCAGCATTAGCCTTTTCCTTCATCGTCTTGTTCGGTAATGCTGGTTACCTTATTTCTTTCATCACCGGCATGGATCCTGGTTTTACCTTGTATAGCTCCAAAGGTTTGGTGTTGATGTATCAGTACTTCCTCATCCCAACTATGGTGTTGTTGCTTTTACCGTCGATGCAAGCGCTGCGCAAAGAATGGAAAGAAGCGAATACTTCACTCGGTGGGTCGTGATGCTCCTATAGTGTGTCAAGCGGTTTTCAGGAATTTTTCGTAGGCCGACGCTAATTCCGTTAACGGACGTTTTCCAGTCTCGATGTCACTGATCCTCGCCGGGGCGCACCCTAAATGTTGCGCTACGTACACCTGGGTGAGCTGCTTCGCGATGCGCAGTTCTTTCAGCTCATCTCGCCGAAGATCCCTCGGTTGGGGCGTACTGCGCTTGGTACAGATCACGCGGTAGACCTCTCTGATGATGGCTCGCTTGAGGCAGCGAATAATTTCCTTTTTCGACAACCCTTCTGCGGTGCGCCTAGCGACGTAGGCTTTGGTGCGTTGGTCATAGCGCATCCTCACAAGAGCAATCCGATACAACGCCGAGTTCGCACGCCGGTCACCACCACGATTAAGCCGGTGCCGGTTGGTTCGCCCAGAGCTTGCCGGCAATGGAGCCACCCCACACAAGTTCGCCAGCGCTGCTTCCGAGTGAATGCGCTCAGGATTATCTCCGATGCTGATCAACAGATCAGCGGAAACAAGAGCCCCACATCCTACGATATTGCTGACATGAGGATTGATCATTGACACCAGAGCAGCGATCCGGGCTTCCAACTCATCACACTGCACTCGCAACGCGCGGTAGGTCGTGGCCAGAATCTTCAGGCTGGTCAGCACACCATTTCGCGGATCGCTAAGATCCGGCGATGGACGGCAGTACACCAATGCGTTGACAAGGGTGTGGTTAGTCATAGTTCCGTAGCGGGCGCGGATATCATTAGGGGCTGTGACCAGCATCGACTTTATCGTCGTGATGAGTGTCGTGGTGGTGGACACCAGCTGTTTCCGGGTGATCTGTAACGCTCGTAACGACTCCACCGGGCCTGTGGAATCTTTAGGCGTGCTCAGTCCTTCCCCTGACAGGACCTGTCGCGCGGCGGCAAGGGCATCCACCGGATCTGACTTCCCGTCCCGGCGTCGGATGCTGCGCTTCGGGCGCAGGACTTCAACTACCGTGTAGCCACGGTCTATCAGGTGCCGGGTTAATCCGGCACCGAAAGAGTTGGTTCCTTCTACTCCGACGGTGCCGACACCGTGCTTGTTAAGAAACTCGGTGAGGTGTGTGTAGCCGGCCCTGGTGGTGGGAAAGGTTTCGGTGGCCAGATGCCGGCCGGTTGCAGTCACCGTGGCAACGGTGTGGGTGTCGGTGTGGGTGTCGACCCCAGCAACGGGTTTTGCAGAGAAATCGATGTCTGTGGTCATGGCTGTCAGCGCTTTCGTATAGGGAAATGGTGAAGGTAGCCGCTGATCCGAGGGTTCGGGCAGACAAGACACTGATGGGACTAGTACCATGACACCTGCCAGGGTGGTCACGGTGAGAGGTCACGCTCCTATAAAGTCATGACCGAATCACCGGATCGCGGTGCGGGGCGAGAACCAGCCCGGAAGACAGATCGCAACGAAGGCACACAATCAGATTGTGACCAGTCCGCTAGTGGGTCATTCCGAGTGGTTCTTGTCCCGCACTCTCTATTATCAGTGTCCGCTAGCGTGGTGTATCTGTAACTATCGGTGATAGCCCTTATGAATGAATGAGGCGACCACCGTAGAGCGTGTCAAGTATTTTGTGTGTGGGGCTTTCGGGGTTAGTGATTTATAGGTAGTTGGTGAATCGTTCGGGGTAGGCCACGGCCATTTGGTTGATGGCTTGTTTCCAGTTGGTGACCTTTCTGCCTTCGATGAGTCTTCCGCTGGTAGCAGCAGCTTTCTTGCCCTGTTTTGCGCGTTTAGCCGCGCGTTTATCCTCAATATTGCAGATCATCAACCACAGCGTCTTAATCGCGGAATCATCATTGGTAAATTGCACGCGGTTACGGGTAGCTTTACGCAGCTCGTTATTCATCGACTCAATCGAGTTTGTCGTATAGATGACCTTTCTGGCCATCGGCGGGAACTGCAGAAACGGCACGAAACGCTCCCACGCATCCGTCCAGACCTTGACTGATTGGGGATATTTCTGGCCCAGTTCTGAGTCGGCGAATTCATCCAACGCTGCACGTGCGGTTGCCTCGTCAGGCGCGGTATACACCTTCTTCAACGCCGCAGATACGGTCTTACGATCGCCATAGGCCACCCACCGGTTTGCTGCACGAATCAAATGCACCACACAGGTCTGCACCATCGAATCCGGCCACGTTGCTTCCACCGCTTCCGGCAGGCCTTCCAAACCATCGCAGCAGACAATAAACACGTCCTGGACTCCACGGCTTGCCAGGTTCGCGCACACATGAGCCCAGAAGGAGGCGCCTTCTTCTTTCGCCAACCAGATACCCAGGATGTGTTTGATCCCGTCCATATCCACGCCGATAGCCAAAAAGGCGGACTTGTTAACTACTCGTCCACCGTCGCGAACTTTGATACGCAGCGCATCGAGGAATATTACCGGGTAGAACTCGTCTAGCTGACGGTTTTGCCAGATCATGACTTCATCTAGCACCGCATCAGTCACTGCGGAAATCGTTTCATGCGAGATATCAACCCTCATGACCGTGGCCATATGATGCTGGATATCGCGCACTGTCATGCCACCGGCATACAAACTGATGATCATGTCATCGACATCGGTTAACCTGCGTGAGCCTTTCGGCACCATCGTGGGCAAGAACGTGCCCTGCCGATCACGTGGAACGGTGACATCGACCGGGCCGTAGTTCGAATCAACCTTTTTGACATAGGAGCCGTTGCGATAATTATCGCCACCACCGGCCGCTTTGGCCTCACGATCGCCTTTGGAATAACCCAGGTGGGCATCCATTTCGGCTTCCAAGCCACGGGTGACCGAAGCTTGCAGTAATCCCCGGACTAGGTCGTTGGCGTCCGTTGCTGTGGTTCCCAGCTCATCAATGAGCTTGGCTATCTCCGGGTTCGCCAGCAGTTTCTGCTCGATCGCTTTAATCTTCGCGGAATCTTCCGGATCTCGTTTCGCCACAGAATCCATTATGGTTTATCTCCTTCATGTAAGGGAAACCCCTCACACACAAACCATTAGACACTCTCCCACCGTAGTACCTTTCGAATCAACTCCTACATCTCCTCGAAAGGGATAACCACGATGGCCGCTGCCCCTTATTCTATAGACCCGACTACCTACTTAGACGAATTGCTCGCTCAAGCATCCCCAGATCTCATGCGCGAGATGCTTCAAGGTTTCATTAACCAAATCCTCTCGACCCAAGCTGACCAAGTCTGCGGCGCCGATTACGCCACCACGTCTGAGTCTCGCACCAATGTCCGCAACGGCTACCGCCACCGCGACCTAGATACTCGCGTGGGTACCATCGATGTTGCAGTACCTAAGCTACGCACTGGATCGTTCTTCCCGGACTGGCTCCTGGAACGACGAACCCGGGCCGAACGAGCACTCACCACCGTGATAGCCACCTGCTACTTGAAGGGCGTATCCACTCGCAGGATGAACGATCTTGTCGCTAGTCTAGGTATCAATAATCTCTCAAAATCCCAGGTCTCTGAGATGGCGAAAGATCTTGATTGCATGGTCGAAGATTTTCGCACCAGGCCACTAGATACCGGCCCATACTTGTATGTCTCATGTGACGCGTTAACCATGAAAGTCCGTGAAGGCGGACGAGTGGTTAAAACCTCCGTACTCCTTGCTACCGGGGTTAATGCTGAAGGCTACCGCGAGCTACTAGGCATGCAGGTCGCTACATCGGAATCAGCATCGTCATGGACCGGGTTCTTCCGTGACTTAAAAGCCCGCGGGCTTAATGAGGTCTATTTGGTAACCAGTGATGCTCACTTAGGTATCCAGCACGCGATCAGTGACGTGTTACCGAATGCGTCCTGGCAACGATGCCGTACCCATTTCGCGAAGAACCTCTCAGCGATGGTGCCCAAGACTCAATGGCCGACGTTATCGGCGATGTTTCACACGATATTCCAACAACCAGACTCGGAATCGGTGTGGTCCCAAGCCAAAGAGGTCGTGGCATTTTGCGAGCAGAAGTTCCCACACGTGGCCGACTACCTAGAAGAAGCCCTCGACGAACTATTGGCGTTTACCAATACGCCGAAATCAGTGTGGAAGAAGGTCTGGTCGAATAACCCCACTGAACGGCTCAATCGAGAAATCCGGCGCCGCACAGATGTTGTTGGAATCTTCCCTAATCGTGACGCTGTTGTGCGCCTTGTTGGTGCTGTGTTGGCAGAACAACATGATGACTGGATTCAGCAAAACCGCTACATGTCACTGACAAGCCTTGAGCAAACCAAAGCAATGATCACCGCCAACGTCATCGACGCCGACACCACCACCAAGGAAGTCGCATGAACCAGTCACAGTACCAAGCCCGTGCTGGTCCCTGAGGCCATCACACTGCTTGTTTCAACGAAAGGCAGAAACACCACTCCGTCGGACTTGACCCACTCGGTGGGTCACAGTGGATGTTCTGGCGCAAAGTTGGAATCCCTATTCTGTCCCCGGCGATAATCGGTGGGTTTGTGCTGCTGTTTGGTTCAGCTTTTGCCACGCATGCATCGGCAGCAGTGCTGCTGGGCAGTGGAGCTTTCCCACTCATCACGTTGCAGATTGCTAATGAACTAGGTGGATCGGCGTCGGTGGGCGGACAAAATGCAGCCATGGCCATGGGCTTAATCACCGCTGTGGTCGCGATAGTGGTTCTCATCGTGTTCAACCTGCTTCAAGGAAGGAGCCAAAAATGGCTTCAGCGATAGACCAGAAAACTCAGGTGAGCAAGACCATCTCCTGGGCACCAGTGATTGCCATTGCGGTGTTTATCCTGGCACCGCAACTGGGCCTAGCCGCCTATGCGTTCTGGAAAGGTGATGCTGGATTCACCCTAGAAGGCTTCAGCTCACTATTCGAAAGCAGCGCCTTCTTCGACGCGTTAATTCTCAGCCTAAGCATCGCAATTGTCACCATCTTCGTTCTGATTCTGGTGTTGGTCCCTGCCGTGGTGGCAGTGCAGCTATGGGCGCCAAAGTTGCAAGGAATCCTGAACGTGCTGTGCACACTTCCACTGGTCATTCCTTCAATTGCCCTGGTTGCTGGCTTGATATCTATTCTCAGCACCTTGTCTTCTCAAGGCCGCGGCACTTTCAGCAACTCACTGTCGCAGGCACTGCAGTCGGACACTTTGCCGATCACGCTCATCGGAACCTATGTGGTGTTGTGCTTGCCGTTTACTTACCGCTCGATCAACGCGGCACTGATCTCGATCCCGTTGCGTACTTACTATGAGGCATCGTTTAGCTTGGGCGCAGGAACGTGGAAAACCTTGATGAAGATTGTTCTGCCAAACATCCGTGGCTCTATCGTCTTTTCTGCCTTCTTCACCTTTGCCTTGTCGCTAGGGGAGTACACGGTTGCTGCCACCATGAGCTATCAAACGCTGCCGGTATATATGGCAACCCTGGCCAACAGTGACTTCCGCGCATCGGTTGCCTTGTCGCTGCTGTCCAACATCATCACCTGGGCGCTATTGGCATTCGCAATGTACTACTCCGACCGCCGAGTCAAGAAGTCATCCAAGCCGTCGCAATCGGCCATGGACCAGGACGCCGAGGGCGAGGGCCTTGACAACAATCAACTGCCGGTGAGTTCACTAACAGTTACCCCACATGAGAACACGAAGGAAACAAATGCTCACGTCTAGGACAGAGCCAGTTGATGTTGAACTCATCAACATAGATAAGGCTTATTCACACAACGGCCCGCTGGTGCTGGAGAACTTCAGCATTCATATTCCTGCAGGTGATTTGGTGACAGTGCTGGGGCCATCCGGCTGCGGCAAGACCACAACTTTGCGTTTGTTGGCGGGCTTTGAATCTCCAACCGGCGGCGATATTCGCGTCGGCGGAGAATCGATAGTCAAGACCCCAGCTTCAAAGCGCAACATGGGCATGGTCTTTCAAAGCTATAGCCTGTTTCCCAACCTGTCAGTTACTGACAATATTGAATACGGCATGGAAATCCGCAGGGTAGACCCTGCAGCACGTTCCAAGCGCAGTGCTGAGCTGCTAGAAATGGTGGGCTTGCAGGGCTTTGGGGACCGCTATCCACACCAGCTTTCGGGCGGTCAGCAGCAGCGAATTGCGTTGGCACGTGCTTTGGCTATCCAGCCACGCGTATTGCTTCTCGATGAACCTCTGTCTGCACTCGATGCCGCAGTCCGAGGTAATCTGCGCGATGAGATCCGCCGTGTGCAGCAAGAACTGGGCACCACAACCTTGTTCATCACCCATGACCAGTCAGAAGCATTGGTCATCGCGGATCACGTTGCGGTGATGAACCAGGGAAAGATCGAGCAGTACACCAACCCTTATGAGCTTTATAGTCACCCGGCGACGCCGTTTGTCGCGCGTTTTATCGGAACCATCAACGAGTTCGCCGTTCCCGGTGGCTGGAATGAATCGATGCCGATTCCACTCGAGCGCCACGCAGCTGAGGGCACGGACACCATCTTTGTGAGTCCGGAGAATTTGCAGATTGAAGCAGTCGAGCAGTCCCCGGCATTCGTGTACAACCAGCGTTATATGGGTGAGCGCACCTCGGTCATCATTGAACATCCTGATGCCATTGGTGGTACCTGGACTGTTTCGTTGAGCAGCCAAGAAGCATCTTCGTTCCCAGTCGGTACTCCTGTTAGTTTGTCCTTGGCAGGTGAGGTGGCAATGCGTGAGTCTGCACGCGAGGCCACGCGTGTATGACAACAGTAGGAAAATATAAAGCAGCAATTTTTGATTGTGACGGAACACTAGTTGATTCCGAGTCCATTTGGATGACAATGATCCAGGAAGTGCTCCTCCAGCATCACCTGGAGCCACACCCGGAATTCGTCGAAGAGTTTCGCGGCATCACATCAACCAAGGCTGCACAAAAGATTGCCCTGCACACCGGCAAAAGCACCGATGAGGTGAAAGATGCTTTGGATGTGGAGTACTCGGCACGATTGCGCTCCGGAAGCGTGCCAATGGCGAATGCATCAACGTTTCTGCACGCCTTGCACGGTGCGGTACCCATCGCTGTGGCCTCCAACGGCCGGCGTGAAGATGTTGAAGCTCTGCTGTCGACCACGGGGCTCATTGGCTTTATCGATGTAATTGTCACCATTGAAGATGTTACGCAGGGAAAGCCTGCCCCGGATCTCTTTGAACTGGCATGTAAGCGGCTTGCAGTTCAACCAGCCCACAGCGTGGTCTTTGAGGATTCGCTCATCGGAGTCGGCGCTGCAAAAGCAGCGAAGTGCAATGTCATCGGTATGACTACTGACCCAGTGGTAGAAGCAGAAGCCGGAAATATCGCGCCGGGCTTTGATTGTCTTGACGTGAAGATTACTGGTCAAGAATTCTATGTTCAGATTAAAGACAGGATTTTGAAATGAGAACACTAACTATCCAGACTTTTAACCTGTGGTTTGGTGGCGCGTGCGTTGTTGACGGACGGCAGAAGATTGCCGATGTCCTGCGCAAGTATCCCAGCGACATCGTGGCGTTGCAGGAAACCTTTCATGAGCTAGGCCGTGAAGCTACTCGCGAACTTGAACTCAACCACGTGCAGCAGGGCTTTGACACCGCGCTGGTCTCTCACATGGACTTGGAATACATTGACACTGATTCGGAGCTTAATGCCACGGCTGCTTGGATCACGGTTGAAGGCCAACGGATTTTGTTGTGGTCAGTGCACCTGCACCACATGGACTACGGACCTTATGCGGCGCTGAAAGGTGTTGCGCATGAAGAAGTACTCGGCGCTGAGTTTGAGCTGCGCCGCCTTGAGCAGATTCAGTCAATCCTCTCGATGACTGAACAGTTCATTGGTGAGAAATCCATCCCTGTCATTATCGCGGGTGATTTCAACAGCCCCGCAACTGTTGACTGGAATCTGCGCGAAGACCGACCGTCAGTTAACTGGCCCGCCATTGATGTCATGCATGAGGCAAGCTTTGTTGACTGCTTCCGGGAAATCTATCCCGATCCGACAACCGCGCCGGGGGACTCCTGGTCGCAAATTGAGCCACTAGAAAACGAGCCCCGCGACCGCATTGATTTCATCTTTGCTCGCGGACTCAAGCCCGTGGCGGCACGAATGATTGGTGGTTCCCCTCATCCGCTCAATGATGAAAGCTACGTGGATTTCGGTGGTCCATGCGAGCTCATCCCAAACCAGAAGGATAACGCTTACCCCTCAGATCACATGATCTTCGAAGTGCAGCTGCAAGTCTGATCTGAGCTGCGAAGCACTTTTCAGGGAAGCGCTGAAATACAGGAGACTACATGTAGGTATTGCGTCCTCCACCAGGCGATTGGCGGAGGACGCAATACCTATCTTTTTGTGGGCTAGTTATCGTCTTCGGCCGCTCGTCCGCCTTCATCTTCCCAGCGTTTGAGTTGACGGGCTTTGGAGGCGTTGTGACGTTTGCGCACGCCATGTCCAAGGTTTTCTTCCTCGGCGATGAAAACTACGCCGTAGCTCTCGAGGGTCTTTTGGAGGCGAGTTTTCTCGTCGAGGGTTAGGCTTCCCACGCGCTTTTCATAGTCTCTTACTTGCTGTCTGGTCAGGCCAGCTTCTTCGGAGATGACGAGGGAATTGATTTGGGCGAGAGCCCGTCCAGCACGGGCGAGGCCGGGGGTTAAGTCCTGAGGAAGTACACGCATGATCTCATCCTTTCTAGATGTGAATCAACATTGCGATTGGTGTGATTAGAATCTCCATCTACCATTGAGTCTACCCTCTAGCGGCACCTTCTGACAGGCTTTAACCTAACCCCCAGCAGTCCCGACGTCGGACGGGTGGGGGAAATGGAAGCGACCATCGCTGCTGTAATGCTACGACGAACTTTCGGTTGGCTACTTGAGTAAAGCGTTGCCTAAGTCTGAAAGGAGCATCTGCCTATGTAGGTATCCTCTGACTATGGATGAATACAGTGATGACCACTTTCAGATTTCAAAGAATGTTGAGTCTTTAGTAAATCGACTGAGGAACAAGCCACATGAGGGTACTTGGTTTGAATTCAAAAGCAATATGGATGACCCAAAGAAAATAGGGGAATATATCTCCGGACTCTCGAACGCAGCGGCATTGGCAGGGGAGGACTATGGGTTCTTGGTCTGGGGAGTTGAGGACGACGCTCATGAAATTGTAGGGACACGATTCGACCATCATACGGTTAAGGTGTCTAACCAGTCTCTTGAGCCATGGTTGGCGTCAAGATTAAAGCCGGTCCCCTCTTTCAATTTCTTTTATACGGAAATAGATGGATTACCCGTAGCAGTATTGCGGATTTCTGCCGCGGTATTAAATGCGGTCGCTTTTGACAATATTGCGTATGTGAGATTGGGGAGTCATCTCAAAAAACTCCATGATCACCCTGCTGAGGAATCGCGACTATACAAGCAGCTAGATGGAACACCTTTTGAATACAAGAGTGCATTGGTAGGGCTCACAGAAAGCGATGCGCTAAATCTCTTAGACGTTCCGTCTTATTACCGCTTGCAGAACATGTCAGTGCAAACCGAGTTCGATGTGATTTTAGACCATTTTTTAAATGACAGACTTATTATTTCTACGTCTGATGGAGCATGCGCCATAACTAACCTTGGTGCTCTCCTGTACGCAAAGAATCTCGCGAAATTCAGTCATCTTGCAAGAAAGTCTGTTCGCGTAATTAAGTACAAGGGTCGCAACAAAATCTATGCTGAGAAAGAACAGCAAGGGGTCTACGGCTATGCGACGGGGTTTGAAGGCTTGATGAATTACATCTCAGGACTGTTGCCTTCAAATGAGCATATTGAATCAGCTTTGCGTGTTGAAGTTTCTGCGTATCCAATGGTGGTACTCAGGGAGCTTGTGGCGAATGCTTTGATCCATCAGGACTTCTCTATTTCAGGGACTGGGCCGCTAGTTGAGATATATGAAGACCGCATAGAAATTTCGAATCCGGGTGCGCCGTTGATTGACCCCAACAGATTCGTTGATGCGCCTCCACGGTCTAGGAATGAAAAGTTGGAGAGTGTCTAATGGTTTGTGTGTGAGGGGTTTCCCTTACATGAAGGAGATAAACCATAATGGATTCTGTGGCGAAACGAGATCCGGAAGATTCCGCGAAGATTAAAGCGATCGAGCAGAAACTGCTGGCGAACCCGGAGATAGCCAAGCTCATTGATGAGCTGGGAACCACAGCAACGGACGCCAACGACCTAGTCCGGGGATTACTGCAAGCTTCGGTCACCCGTGGCTTGGAAGCCGAAATGGATGCCCACCTGGGTTATTCCAAAGGCGATCGTGAGGCCAAAGCGGCCGGTGGTGGCGATAATTATCGCAACGGCTCCTATGTCAAAAAGGTTGATTCGAACTACGGCCCGGTCGATGTCACCGTTCCACGTGATCGGCAGGGCACGTTCTTGCCCACGATGGTGCCGAAAGGCTCACGCAGGTTAACCGATGTCGATGACATGATCATCAGTTTGTATGCCGGTGGCATGACAGTGCGCGATATCCAGCATCATATGGCCACGGTCATGAGGGTTGATATCTCGCATGAAACGATTTCCGCAGTGACTGATGCGGTGCTAGATGAAGTCATGATCTGGCAAAACCGTCAGCTAGACGAGTTCTACCCGGTAATATTCCTCGATGCGCTGCGTATCAAAGTTCGCGACGGTGGACGAGTAGTTAACAAGTCCGCCTTTTTGGCTATCGGCGTGGATATGGACGGGATCAAACACATCCTGGGTATCTGGTTGGCGAAAGAAGAAGGCGCCTCCTTCTGGGCTCATGTGTGCGCGAACCTGGCAAGCCGTGGAGTCCAGGACGTGTTTATTGTCTGCTGCGATGGTTTGAAAGGCCTGCCGGAAGCGGTGGAAGCAACGTGGCCGGATTCGATGGTGCAGACCTGTGTGGTGCATTTGATTCGTGCAGCAAACCGGTGGGTGGCCTATGGCGATCGTAAGACCGTATCTGCGGCGTTGAAGAAGGTGTATACCGCGCCTGAAGAGGCAACCGCACGTGCAGCGTTGGATGAATTCGCCGACTCAGAACTGGGCCAGAAATATCCCCAATCAGTCAAGGTCTGGACGGATGCGTGGGAGCGTTTCGTGCCGTTTCTGCAGTTCCCGCCGATGGCCAGAAAGGTCATCTATACGACAAACTCGATTGAGTCGATGAATAACGAGCTGCGTAAAGCTACCCGTAACCGCGTGCAATTTACCAATGATGATTCCGCGATTAAGACGCTGTGGTTGATGATCTGCAATATTGAGGATAAACGCGCGGCTAAACGCGCAAAACAGGGCAAGAAAGCTGCTGCTACCAGCGGAAGACTCATCGAAGGCAGAAAGGTCACCAACTGGAAACAAGCCATCAACCAAATGGCCGTGGCCTACCCCGAACGATTCACCAACTACCTATAAATCACTAACCCCGAAAGCCCCACACACAAAATACTTGACACGCTCAAAAGTTGGCGTATATGATGAGGCGTTCCCACATCTGTGAAGAGAGGGGCAGTGGGTGGGACCGAATCGCTGAGTCTATTGAATTTCATCAATTGCCAGCACCATCAATCAGAAGTGCTGAGAGCAATACCATTGTGACATTAAGTTCGCCTAAACCACTTTCAGAAATGGATGATGATGAGAAGGTTCGGGCCGTATATCTTCACTCTTGTCTTCAGGCGGTTAGCAACCAGGATACGAACAATAAATCCATTCGCAACCGATTTGGTTTAACGGATAAGGAATCACAAAAGGCAAGTAGTCTCATTAAGTTGGCATTAGATGCAAAGAAGATTGTGCCTAAGGATCCAGACGCAGGAAGAAAGCTGATGAAGTACCTCCCATATTGGGCTGGGCATTCTGCGCTTTCATTTATGTAATCTGCTGCGCTTGGAGAAGTGCTATTTGACGTGCATTTTTCTTTTTCAAATGTATTTTCCGAATGCTCCCACCTGGACATCGGATACCATTTTGACATGGTCGCTGAGGGTTAAGTAAAGAAAAGTGTGTCTGAGTTGGCCTTCTTTTACCAGTTCATCACCTGTTTTTAGCCGGTTTATAGTTCCTCAGGAGCTATAAACCGGCATTTTCACGTCAATGCCACGACGGAGATTTCAATATGGTACGAACAGCAGCGACACCGCCCCGGCACACACTTAGGAGCATAAGGCCTGTACAACAGCCAGTTAGCTTCGCTTACAGGGACCGAAGAATCAAATGGAAAGCTCCTCGAGAGCACTTCTTTGCCGTGGGGTGCGCATCTCAATACAATGCCCTTGCGCGGCCTTAAAACTCAGCGATAGCTCGTCTACCAGTAAGTACGTGCCGTCATAGCGAGAGCAGTCGAATTCTTGCCCGACACACCGACAGACACACTTTTCTTTACTTAACCCGTCGCTGACGCGCAGCAGTGGGGGGCTATGTGACAAAAGTGGTGTCTAGATCCGGCAATCTCCGCAGCTCTCAATAGCTAAATCAATACTCTGCAAGGTCAAAAAGCTTGCACACACGAGTTTTTCGGTCAATCCCGAAGTTTCTACCGCACCTGTGCTAACAGGTGCGGTTTTGTATTTCTCATGCCCGAAATACGACCACGATGCCCACTATGCACTGGGGAAATGAAGAAAAATGGGAAAAGAAACGCACGCACCCGATGGCGCTGTAAAAACACCACCTGCGGAATATCCGAACAAACCCACCGACCAGACATCACTGCCAAGCGCCACTTCACCTACTTCCACAACCACGTCACCGGCATCTACCCAATCACCGAATGCGCCAGGCTGATGAAAGTATCCACCCGCACCGTATACCGATACTTCGAACCACTATGGCTTATCGAAATACCCAACAACCCTGACAAACACCGCATCCACGACCAAATCTTTATCGACGGCACCTACACCGCAGCTGGATGCCTACTCATAGCCTCAACCTCCGACCACGTCTTGTGCTGGCACTGGTGCAAACACGAAACCACCCACGCCTACACACAGCTACTCTCTAAACTCGCAGCACCCTTATGCGTGGTACTCGACGGTGGACAAGGTGCTCAAGCCGCCATCAAAAAGCTCTGGCCTAACACCTTGATCCAACGCTGCCTCATCCACGCCCAACGAGTTGTTCGCCGCTACGTCACCTCCCGGCCACGGACCGAAGCCGGACGCGAAATCTATAATCTCGCCTTAGAACTAACAAGCAGAGAAACCGTGCAACAAGCCCGAAAATGGGCCGTCGACCTCCACAAATATGGAATCAAACACCACGATTTCCTCAACGAGAAAACCCCCTTGCCCCCAGAAATAAACCGCACCGGCAAACGCTATGAATTCACCCACCGCAGAGTCCGCAGCGCCTATAACTCGCTGACTAACCTGCACAAAAAGGGACACCTATTTATCTACCTCACCCCACCAAAACAAGCGATAGACAAAAAATCTTGGGCATCAAATACCAACAGACTAGAAGGCGGCATCAACTCGCAACTGAAATTCATCGCTCGCTGCCACCGCGGGCGCGGCGGGGAACGGCAAAGAAAAATGCTCGAATGGTGGCTCTACAACAAAACACCACTGCCTGGCGACCCACACAAGATCGCCAGACAGCAGAACTGGGGAAAAGACCAACTCGCCAAAGTCCACGTCTTAACCCACACCGAGAACCACACCAACCACGAAACCGGAAGGCCAGCCCTCTACGACAATGCTATCCCAACCGAATACAACCACTCAGTAGGAATCAGAAAAGGAACCATCCGCTAAACATCCCACCCCGACACGCCGCCAGACACCACTTTTGGCATATAGGCCGCAGTGGGGTTGGACAAAACCAAGAAGACCAGGGAAGAAACTTTGAAAGCTTCTCACCTGGTCTTGTTGTGCGCCATCAGGGTTTCGAACCCCGGACCCACTGATTAAGAGTCAGTTGCTCTACCAACTGAGCTAATGGCGCATTGTTGTTTCTGGCTGGACCGCTAAAGCTTGGCTCTGGCGTTTCCTTGGCCTGTGCAACGAGAATTAACTTTAACATCAGATTGCGTTAAACAAAAAATCTGCAGGTAGACAACAATTCTACGCCATTTTGAGTGCAAGATTCTAGGTCTTGAATCTAAGTATTTCTCATAGCTCCGCACGGTGCCTTGGGAGTCGCTATTAATCATCGTTGGCCTCAATTCAGTGGTGAGCTAGTTGAGCATCAGGCGAGTCGCATGGCGAGGGAAACCGTGGATCCGATTGGTCGTGTTGGGCGAAAAATCGGGGAGTGGTTCGGGGCCAAAATAGTATTGATTTTGAAGTGTTGTGCTGCGGCGTTCCCGGTTGGTATTAATTCGGTAACGAAGTGCGTGTTGGGTGGGTTCTAGCTAGTGTTTTAGCTGCTTTGTGGATAGATTGAAAGGGTTGTTTGGTGTGAGAGGGTTAGGTCTTTTCAGTTGTTCGGTCTACGTAAAATAAATACTCGCCGCTTTAGCCGCTCGGTTGTAGCAGTTGCAGTCGTCGCAGCGCTGGGGTTGGCTGGCTGCACCATTGACCGCGGCACGGATGAATCTGATCCGCAGGCGGTTGATGCGGCTTCTTCCGACGGCAATGGCCAGGTGCAGGACGCGGAGGCTGAGGAAGAGAAACTCGCGCCGGAAATCTCTGTAGAAGATGGCATGGATGACCACAACCCTTATGAGCCGGTCACCGTGACTTCTCTTGGGGAGGGGCTCGATGAAGTCACCATGACCAATGCAGAAGGCTATGTCGTCTTAGAAGAGCTTTCGGAAGACGGCATGGAATGGTCTTCGGCAGAGACTCTTGGTTTCAACCGCACTTATACAGTCGAAGCTAAAGATGAGAACGGTGAATCCACCTCCATTACTTTTAAGACCCCAGAGATGGTGAACACCACCGCGGCGTCCCTGTCCCCACTGCCAGATTCAGAGGTGGGCGTTGGCCAGACTATCGGTGTGCGTTTCGGGGTTGCTATCCCGGACCGTGAGGCAGCCCAGGAAGCTATCAGTGTGACTACCGCGCCAGAGGTAGAGGGCGCGTTCTACTGGCTCAATGACTACGAGGTGCGCTGGCGCCCGAAAGAGTACTGGGCACCAGGTACTGAGGTAGCTGTTGAAGTTGATATCCAGGGCGTTGACCTGGGCAATGGTGTGTTCGGTAGTGAGAATAATGAAACCAACTTCACCATCGGTGACCGGGTGACAGCAATCGTGGATGATGCCACGAAGCTGATGACCGTGTACAAAAATGGTGAGGTCCTGCGCGCCATCCCAGTGTCCTTGGGCAAAGACGGTGGACGTTGGGCAACACCGAACGGTCGCTACATCATTGGTGATCGCCATGAGTCCCTGTTGATGAACTCTGAGACCTTCGGCTATTCCATTGAAGATGGTGGCTACAAGACCATGGTCAATTACGCCACCCAGATGTCTTACTCTGGCATCTACGTGCACGGCGCACCGTGGTCAGAGTGGGCGCAAGGAAACACCAACACGTCCCACGGCTGTATCAACGTCACGGAAGAAGCAGCCCAGTGGTTTATGAATAACACCAAGCGTGGCGATATCGTCCTGGTGAAAAACACCACGGCGGGCACTTTGCCGGTCTATGACGGCTTGGGGGACTGGAATATGTCCTGGGAAGAATGGTCAGCCGGAAACGCTTAAGCTGGTAGCGAACTTTTTACCGGGTTTACAAGCGCATGAGTACAGTCGTACTTATGCGCTTTTCTGTTCTTGACCGGGCAGCCGGCACCCGCAATGAGATCCCAGATGAGACATTGCGAGGCGTGGCAAACCATGCGCAGCACGTGGAGAAGCTTGGCTTTTCACGCTTCTTGCTAGCAGAGCACCACGGTGTGCCGGGGATTCCAGGTTCGCAGCCGGCGCAGCTGGCAACCTATGTTGCGGCCAATACCAGCACCATCCGAGTGGGCACAGGTGGGATTATGGTGCCGAACCATCCGCAGTATCTCATCGCGGAGCAGATTGGTTTGTTGCAGTCGCTGTTCCCAGATCGCATTGATATCGGGTTAGGTTCGTCGGTGGGCTTTACCAAGCCGGTTCGCCAGGCACTGCGGCAGGGCGAGCCGAAAGAGCTCAAGGCACGGTTGGAGGATGACATAGAGGAGCTGTTGGGGTACCTCGCCGGCACGGGTGCGGTGAGTTCGTACCCGGCAGATAATGCGCGCACACCCATCTATATGCTCGCTGGGTTCCGCTCAGCGCTCACGGCGGCAAGGCTGGGCATTGGAGTGATTACGGGTGGGCCTTTGTCCACGCAGGCAGATGCTATTAAGGCCTATCGGGAGAACTTCCAGCCTTCCCAGGTCTTGGATAGCCCGCACGTGATTGCGTCGATGAATATCGCCGCAGCAGATACCACGGAGGCTGCACGGAACTTGCTGTTGCCAGAGGCTTATTCGCAAGTGCTTTCGCGATCCACGGGCGTGTTTGAGCAGCTCAGGACGGCCTCGGAGTTGGACATTGATTCCTTGACCTCGCAGCAAAAGAAGCGCATTGATGAATCGCTGGCCAATGCTATCTACGGCACAGCGGCAGAGGTGGGAGTATTGCTTGCCGATGCCACCGCGCAGCTCGGAGTTGATGAATTCCTCGTCACAGGCGACATTCCACACCGCGAGGGTCGCAGCCGCAGCGAAGAACTGCTGGCTGGCATCATGTAGTTCTTAAGTACGCTGCTCTTCTGTCGCAGTTGACATCTGATCGATGAGTACGGAAATATTGCGAGTGGAAGAAATAAGCGCACCATAAAGTGGCCAGCTTGTTTCAGAAAGCTGATTTTCTGCCACCATTTCTGGCGCCAGTCGGTCCAATTGGTCAACAGAGGGTTCGACATCTGCATTGGGATCACTGATTCGCATAGCAATCGTTTTGAGGATCGCTGACCAGCGCTCACGGAAACGCTGTTCTCTGGGTGATTCTGAAGAACTTGTAGTTTCCAACGTGCGTGTGAGGTTACGAAGGTGTGCGACGGTCTCATCGAGTCCGGTTAAAACCTGTTCGTATTTCTCACTGCTGCTTCCTTGGAATAGTAGACGTGGATTTCGTCGTCTGCTGTTTCTTGCAAACTGAACGGTTGACCAGGACTGGTCCAAATCATTACGTAATTGCTGGATAGCTTTTGAAGATTCCAGTGCTTTGTCGCGGTCCCATTCTTCCTTGAAATCATCGCTGATTTCGGCCATTATCTCGCCCATACGAATCCGGAGGGATTCCACGGTTTGTGCGGCTTGTTTTTCTCGAAGGGGAGGAACGATAAGTAGGTTGACCCCGACACCAATGACCACTCCGATGCTGATTTCTAACATGCGGTCGAGCAATGCCGGGCCATCTTCGGTAAACCCAGTGGAAAGAAGAAATACCGCGGTGGTGGCAATAGTCGCACCTTCTTGCCGTAGCCCTGGGATCCGTGAGCCCAGCATTCCCAGTACTAATGCCAATGCATAGCTCCATACCTCGACACCTATATATGTTCCAATCGCAGAGGAGAGAAGGACTCCTAACCCCGATGCAATGACCGTTTGAAACCCACTGGTGATAGAACCAGAGACGGTCGGTTGCAATACAAGGAATGCGATCCATGGTGCCAAGAAGGGCATCTGTGAATCTAAAAGGTTTACACAAATCCACCAGGTGCCTGTGGTGGCAATGGCCGTCTTGAAGACTTGCAGGGCATCCAGAGCTAAATCGGTTCTTCGCATCTATTTCCTACCGTCGTGTGCAGATTTTTCTGCGGTGTTGAGAATGCTGCGCATCATTGCGGGAAAAATGAATGCATGGAATGGTGCCATTGACCGCCAGTATATTCTTCCTGATAAGCCAGTTGGTGAATAGGAAGCTCGCTGGGTATAAGTGCAACTATTGTCGTTGGCTTGGACATCGAATGTTAGCCACGCTTCACCATCAATTTTCATTTCACGAGCATAGTTTCCCTAGAGCTTCTTTGGGGATCCACTTTCTGGGAGAAGTAACTTTCCCAAGCCATTTCAGCGTTGCAGATATTGCTATAACCTGAAAACTACAGTTCAAACCCGGGCTGGCCGACACTCCTTGGAGGAAACATGAGGCGCAGAATCGTTACAGTACTAGCTGCATTGGCAGTAGGAATAGGCGGGTTGACACCTGCGGTTGCTGCCGCAGACGTGTTTGATGGCGGCCGATTAGGTGGTGCATCTTCCCAGCTTGTTCCTCAGGGATCATCGACCTCAGGCAATGAACTCCCAGAGACCTCTGAACCGGTAGACCTTGAGCGCTATCAGGGAACCTGGTACCAAGTAGCTGCCGTTCCTCAGCCTTTTAGCTTGCAGTGTGCGCATGACACTAAAGCTGAATACAAGGTTATTGGTGACACCAAGATTTCGGTCAAGAACTCCTGTGGGACCCTAGTTGGCCCAGATTCCAGTATTGAAGGCACCGCTTCAGTTCGTTCCGATGCTTCACTGAGGGTTAATTTCTCAGGCATTCCATACCAGGACCCAAATGGTCCTGTGAACTACCGGGTAACCTACCTGGATTCTGACTACTCCTTGGCGATTGTGGGAGACCCGCAGCGTCGATCCGGATTTGTACTGTCACGTACTCCGAACCTGGATGCCAACAAATGGTCCCAAGTTCGCGAAATTGTTGAGCAGCGCGGATGGTGGTCGTGCTCATTCCTCACTGTACCTATGGCCAAAGGTCGAGGTGAAGTAGTGCCGCTGTGTACTCAGTAGAATCGTTGAGTCCATGGGGCTGAACACTTGTTGCTCACGAATACCACTCTATTGGATTTGCCCCTTCCAAATTCATTGACGGCAAAAATCGAAAGTGCTGGTGATTATCACTGCGAGCAATACGCCACTAGGTCCCCGCAATGCGCGTTGATAAAAGCGATTCAAGCGGCGCTCGGCCACCATTCAGCAGCATTTACGACTGACCGGCACGGGCACCCATTCTCAGATGACTATGAGACGTTTACGGCTAAAATGCCCGCCCTGTTTTCATAAGGCTGTGATCAATAGGTGACCACGAAAAGGGTCAGGACACCGATTTCTTGTGGAAACGTGCCCTGACCCTTTATTTCTTTGGGGTGGCTGACGGGGCTCGAACCCGCGACACCCAGGATCACAACCTGGTGCTCTACCAGCTGAACTACAGCCACCATTGCCGCTCTAAAGCAGCGTATTAAAGATTAACCCACTAATGCGAATTTACAAAAACGCCTGGTAAGAAGCGTTTGACTTCTTCGCTGCTTCGGTTGCTTCAGTGGAGGTTGGGCCTTCATCTGAGCGGAATACGGAGCGGCGGTAGTAGTCCAATTCGCGGATGGATTCCACGATGTCGGCGAGTGCGCGGTGGGCCATGCCCTTCTCGGGTTGGTTGAAGTATGCGCGTGGGTGCCAGCGGCGTGCAAGTTCCTTGATGGTGGAGACATCCACCATGCGGTAATGCAGGGCTGCGTCCAGGCGAGGCATGTATTCGCGGATGAAGGTGCGGTCAGTGGCAATGGAGTTGCCTGCTAGCGGTGCTGGGTGTTCCGGATCGCAATGTTCTTCAATAAGGGAGAGTACTGCTGATTCGGCATCGGCTAGCGATGTTGTTGCGGCCTTGATCTCCTCGGTGAGCCCCGATGAGTTGTGCATATTGGTGACGAAATCATCCATTTCTGCCAGCTCTTTCTCAGTGGCGTGAACGACAATGTCGAGCCCTTCGCCGACGATATTGAGATCGGCATCCGTGATGATCGCGGCGATTTCCACAATGACATGGCGCTTTGGATCGAGGCCTGTCATTTCAAGGTCAATCCATACGAGGCGGTCATGTTTCGCGGGAGTGTGCGTAGAAGACATAGCAATCATCTTAACCCCTGCTGTTTCTTGGAATTTCCAGCCCCCGGATAGGGGTGGTTAATAAAACGTTGACAAGGGCGAAACTTTGCCTGATAATGCAGGTGGACACTAATTCTATAGATCGATAGAAACAGTGACCAAAATAATTTTACAATAAAAGTGGTGATTAACTTCACTTTCGCGAGGGAATTAGGGCAGAATTCTCCTCATCTGACACGAACCTTCGCGTTGGGTGTGTGCGAATAATCTCAAACAAAAGGAGCCCACATGGCAGCCTTCTTAGATTGGCTAAACGGCGTTATCTGGTCACCAGCATTGGTTTTCCTGTGCCTGGCGGCCGGCGTCTACTTCACCATTGTCACCAAGTTCATCCAGATTCGCGGCATTCCAGACATGCTCAAGCAGCTTGTCCGCGGCGAAAAGTCTGAAAACGGCGTGTCTTCCTTCGAATCCCTGATGATGTCCCTGGCCGGACGCGTTGGTGTTGGCAACATCGCTGGTGTTGCCACCGCAATTGCTTTCGGCGGCCCAGGCGCTGTCTTCTGGATGTGGACCGTGGCACTGCTCGGCTCCGCAACCTCATTCGTCGAATGTACTCTTGCTCAGATTTACAAAGAGCAGGACAAGGACACCGGTGAGTACCGTGGTGGCCCTGCGTACTACATCGAAAAGGCATACGCGCACACCAAGGCTGCTCCATTCATGCTTATCTACGGCATTGTCTTCGCAGTCGCAATGATTCTGGCAACCGCTTACTTCCTGCCAGGCATCCAGGCAAACGGCGTTTCCAACGCTGTTGAAAATGCATGGGGTGTATCTACCACCATCACCGGTGTCGTTCTGGCTGTTGTTCTGGCTGTCATCGTTATCGGTGGCGTGAAGCGAATTGCATCCTTCGCGTCCATGGTTGTTCCGTTCATGGCGGTTATCTACATCATCATCGCCATCATCATCCTGTTCATCAATTACCAGGACATTCCTGAGGTATTCAGTCTCATCTTCACCTCTGCATTTAACCTCAACGCTGGTTTCGCCGGCATGCTTGGTGTTGCAATCATGTGGGGCGTTCGTCGTGGTATCTACTCCAACGAATCTGGCCAGGGTACCGGCCCACAGCACGCTGCTGCGGCTGAGGTTTCCCACCCAGCAAAGCAGGGCTTTGTTCAGGCATTCGCTGTCTACGTTGACACCCTGTTCGTGTGCTCCGCAACCGCATTCATCATCATCTCCACCGACATGTACCGCGTGTTCGAGGGCGGATCCGAAGACGGGGCCGTAGTATACGAAGGTCCATTACTTCCGTCCGACACCGCTGTTGGTCCTGGCTTCGTCCAGGGGGGCATGGATGTTCACTTCTCCGGCTTCGGTCCAAGCTTCGTGGCGCTGGCAATTATGTTCTTCGCCTTCACCACGGTTCTGGCCTACTACTACATGGCTGAGACCAACCTGGCGTACTTCAACCGCTGGATTCCAAACTCCACCGTTCGTCGCGGCATCATCTGGGGACTGCGTGTTCTGGTTATTATCTCCGTTATTGTTGGCGCAACCTCTGCTTCTGGTGCTGCTTGGGCACTGGGCGACATCGGCGTGGGTGCGACCGCATGGCTTAACATCATCGGTATTCTGTTCCTCCAGGTCCCAGCTCTCAAGGCTATGAAGGACTACTACGAGCAGAAGAAGGCTGGCAAGGATCCACAGTTCGATCCAGAAGCTCTTGGTATCAAGAACGCTACCTTCTGGGAGCAGCGCAAGCTGCAAAAGCCAGAGCTGTACGGCAACGCTCCAGCTAACCCAACCACCGCTCCAGTTAATGAGTAGCTAGTAAGCTGGGTGACTAGCAAACCCGCTGAAACCAGAAGGCTCGTTATGAACGTTGATTCATAACGAGCCTTTTGCATGCTTTCACTTTCTGGTGAAAACTCTCCGCCTAATCTCGTGAAAAGCGAGCGCGCGAAGCTTTTCACCCCATCTTGGAATAGAACTTCCCAATCAGTGGTGCGGTGACTGGGGTGGGCAGGATTTGGGAAAGCGTGTTCATGGCTTTGGAGAGTGGGCCCGGCACGACGCGGCGTTGATTCTTGGCCATGGCGTTGAGGGTTTCTTCAGAGCAGGATTCGTAGGTGGTCCAAAGGAAGTCGGGAACGACTTTGTCCACGATGGACTGCTCGGATTCGGGTATGACTGCGGCGCGCACGGGGCCGGGTGCTAGCAGGGTGCAGGTGACGCCGGTCTTTTTAAGTTCGTAGTGCAGGGCTTCGGTAAATGCGTTGACGCCGGCCTTGGTGAAGACATAGGTGGCGTTATAAGGAATTGGGACGTTGCCGGCGGCGGAGCCAACGTTACAAATAGCGCCGGAGTGTCGGGGCAGCATCTGCTCCAGCGCGGCTCGGGTCAAGCGGTGTACGGCCGTGGCGTTGAGCTGGAACTGGTTGGTTTCATACTCCCAGTCCTGCTCCATGAAACTGCCGAAGCTGGCGATGCCGGCGGAATTAATAATGACGTGGATCCTGGTCTTAGCCATCTTAGAAATGACCTCGTCCACATCTTCCTTCTTGGACAGGTCCGCTGGCCAGCTTAAGGCGTCGATGCCGTGGTTGCCCACGAGCTCGTCGGCAAGCGACTGCAAAACCTCTTGTCTGCGGGCAACGAGAATGACATTGTGGCCCAGCTTGGCAAGATCGCGCGCCATAGCTTCACCGATTCCCTGGCTAGCGCCCGTGATGAGAGCGTAGGAATCTTTAGCGGGGGAGGGAAGTGCCATGGTGGGTGGAAATCCTTTCACTTCAGGCAATGAGAATTTAAAGCTAACTCCGCGTTTGTTTGTAGGTTCCAAATCTACTTCACCATTACGGCGGAGGAGTTGGTGAAACGCCCTGTGAGCAAGGAGACTACGGAGGAATTAGTTTCTTCTGGAATATAGCGCAGGGGGCGTGGGTTGAAGCGGGTGTACTAATTTCAGCCAGGAGGAAATAATGACCAAGCTTTTTGAACCCGTGCAGATTGGAAAGCACACGTTGGCGAACCGCGTCACCATGGCGCCGTTGACCCGCCAGCGCGCTGGCGAAGATGGAACGCCCACGAAGCTGCACGTGGAGTACTACTCCCAGCGTGCCACCGCTGGTCTGGTAGTCACCGAAGGTGTCTTTCCGGCCTACAGCAGCCGTTCCTTCCCAGGCCAGGCAGGACTTGCGACCGATGGACACACTGAAGCCTGGAAGCCTGTTGCTGAGGCCGTCCATGCCCGCGGCGGCGTAATCTTTGCCCAGGTTATGCACGGTGGGCGCACCTCCCACCCGGACCTTTTGCGCGATGCGCCAGTCAAGGCGCCAAGCGCACTGCCAACCGGCGGTGACGTGCGTGGCTTTAGCGGCAAGACCGAAGGCGTAGTGCCGGAAGCACTGACCCCGGAAGAGATTCCTGGAATCGTGGACGAATTCCGCGAGGCCGCGCGCCGGGCAGTGGACGCTGGTCTGGACGGCGTGGAAATCCACGGCGCTAACAGCTATCTGCTGCATGAGTTCCTGGCGCCGAACTCCAACATCCGTGAGGACCAGTACGGCGGTAGCCCAGAAAACCGCGCACGACTTGTGGCAGAAGTAATTCGCGCAGTGGCCGAGGAGATCGGTGCTGAGCGCACCGCATTACGCATTTCCCCACAGCACAACATTCAGGGCATTGCTGAAACTGATGTGCAGGAGACCATCGCTACCTACCAAGCGCTGTTTGAGGCAGTCTCTGACCTGAAGCTGGCGTACATCTCAGTTTTAGCCAATGACCCTGAAGGCGAAGTCGTAACTGAACTACGCCGCCAAATCCAGCAGGACCACGGCTGGCCGTTGCTGCTTAACTCCGGTTTCGCCGTGGTGACCCAGCTGGATGAAGCTAAGTACATCGTGGATAACCTGGGCGCTGACGCTGCTGTGGTGGGCCGCATGCTCATTGCTAACCCTGACTTGGTTGAGCGCTGGGAAACCGGTGCTGAGCTCAACGAGCCTGACATGGACACCTTCTACGTCGGCGGCGCCAAGGGCTACACCGACTACCCAGCGATGGTGCGCGTTTAAGCAACCAACTGGCTAGACCTGGATAGATCTGGTTAGCGTGACTGGATTGCGGCCTTAAATTGGGCGGTTATCCAGCCTGGATCAGTAATAGCGGTGCCGATGATAATGGCGTTGGCTCCCAAATTCAGGCCACGCTGCGCATCCGCTGGTGATGCGAAACGGCCCTCGCCGATGAGGAATACGTCAGGGCCAATCAACTCACGTGCCTGCGCAAGGCACTCAAAATCAGGACCGTCCGTCTTCGGGCGGTCCTCGGTGTATCCAGCCAAGGTGGTGGACACGATGTCCGCGCCGGCATCGGCCGCAGACTTTGCTTGCTCGGGGGTCGCGCAATCTGCCATGAACATCAGTCCTTCTTCATGAGCGACCTCAATGAGCTCAGCCACGGTGCAGCCATCTGGGCGCTCACGGAACGTGGCATCCGCGCAGACAACAGCAGCGCCAGCTTTCGCTACCGCGCGCACAGATTCCTTGGTGGGAGTGATATACACACCCGTGGTGCCTTCTTTGGTCAGGCCAAATACTGGCACGTCAACGGCATTGCTGATGGACGCGATATCTTCCACGCCGCCGTAGCCACCACAGCGAATAGCCGGCGACCCGCCATCCACACAAGCACGCGCGATAGCGGTGAGCGCGTGAGTATCGCGCAATGCATGTCCGTCTGGTGCCTGGGCAGAGACAATAACCTGTCCCTCAATCAGTGGGCGAAGTTCTTCGAAAGTAATCTGCATGGCTTCTCTTCCTTATTGTTTCTTATAGTTTCTGGTTCTCTATGGCCGACTGTTGCAAAGATTCAATCCAGGTTCGTCGTGGCAAGTACGCCCGCACCGATTAGCGGGGCATTGTCACCCAGATTCGCCCGGACTACCGGGGTGGACTGATTCGGGGCAAGTGCTCCCACCGTGAGGCCTTCCCGGATAGGGGTGAGAACTCTTTCCCCGAGCGCGGCCATGCCACCGCCGATGATCAGTGCATCAACATCAAAAGCAGTCACAATCGCGCCTAGGGTTCGCCCCAGTCCGGTCAGGTTGCCCTGAAGAATCTTGGTGAAGTGTTCATCGTTTGCCGCGACATCTTCCAAGCGAATATCCGTTGGCTGCAAATCGCGCCACGTAATCTCGCCGACGTTTGGGACATGGCCCGCAGCGACATCGTTGTAGTAGATGGTCAGGCCCGAACCGGAGGCGATGGTCTCAGCCCGCTGGGCGTAGCCGAAGACATCAGCGGCGACAAGTTCCGAAAATTCACCGGCCGTTGCGCGCGGGGAATCCAGCAGCGTGCGTCGATCAATCACGGCACCGCCTAGGCCCGTGCCGATGGAGATAAACAGCACCCGGGAAAAACCATCGTGCCCGCCGTGGGTGTATTCGCCCAGCCCCAGTGCACGGACGTCATTGGTGGCAATACCGGGAAGACCCGTTGCCTGCTGTACCAATGCGTATAAGTCTGTGCCTTGCCAACCAGCCATGGTGGGCCCGGCATAGGTGACTAAACCCGTTGCGGTATCCACCACACCGGGGGCACCGATACCCACGCGCACTGGTTGTAATCCCTCCGCCGCAGCAGATTCTAACGCCGTGCGCAGTGCCAGCTGTACTTGCTGCTGTGCAGTGGAATCAGCGGGCTGCGTGGGAATGCGGCCCGAGGCGAGAACTGTGGTCGGGGATGAGTCGGGGATGAGACCATAGGCAATCTTTGTGCCGCCGATATCAAGTGCGATTGTGCAAAAGCTAGGCATGGAGTCTCCACTTTGCTACTATGAGCTACATTACTTATAAGACATCATACAGGTTGGCGGCGGGCGTGAAGCGCGTTGGCTAAAAAAGATGAGGATAAACAGGCTATGACGGTGCAACCACCAAGCTCGACACCGGCAGAATTGTTCACCGGTGACATCTCCGGCTTGTTCTATGACGGTGAGACAACCCCGCGTCCAGCCACGGTGACAGTGCGCGATGGCGTTATTGCCAACATTGCGGACGACGGTGACAAAGGTTCTGCAGAGTCCTGGGATGGTCCGGTTATTGTGCCAGGCTTCATTGACCTGCATAATCACGGTGGTGCTGGCGGAGGATTTCCAACCGGCACGGTAGGCGAATGCACTGATGCAGCTTTGTATCACCGGGAGCGTGGCAGCACTACCTTGTGGGCATCGATGGTGTCCGCGCCGGGCGCGGAGCTCGTTGCGCAGGCAGAGCTTTTGGCTGGGCTTGCAGAGCAAGGGCTTATCGATGGCATCCACATGGAAGGCCCTTTCATTTCCGCCTGCCGGTGTGGTGCACAGAATCCGGTCAACATCATCGATGGTGACCCGCACATGTTTGCTGAGGTTATCGCGGCTGGCCGGGGATATTTAAAGTCCATTACTTTCGCGCCGGAGACGGCGAACTCGGATGAGATTTTTAAACTATGCGCGGAACACGGCATTGTTGCCTCCCTGGGGCATACCGATGCTGACTTCGCCACTATGGCCGACGGGATTGAGCGCGGGCGCGCGATTGGTGCGACGGTGACCGCGACGCACTTGTTCAACGCCATGCCGCAGATTCACCACCGTGACCCCGGTGCTGCCGCTGCCTTGATTAGCGCCGGTGCCCACCGCGACATTGGACTAGAAGTCATTGCTGATGGCGTGCACTTGGACGATGGCACGGTTGACATGGTCCTTAACGCGGCACCACATAATGCATTTGCGATTACTGATGCGATGGCCGCGGCCGGCAAGCCCGATGGCGAATACGTTCTTGGTGCCTTGGGAGTAACCGTTGTGGGTGGCGTTGCGCGTTTGACCGATGGTGGTGCCATCGCCGGTGGTACCAGTACTTTGGCGGAGCAATTTGCCAGACGCGTCAACCGTGGCGCTTCCATTGAGCAGGCCAGCGCGTTTGTCACCGGCAACGCAGCGAAGATCGCCGGCAAGACCGGCACGCTACGTGTCGGTGACCAAGCTGACCTGGTTGTCTTTGCCAAGTGTGGTGATGCGACTCCTGAAGTGTCCATCGTTGCCGGGCGGGCAATGCACCCTCGGTGATTTAACCGCTGGCTGATTCAGCTGCCGAATTGCAGGCAGGCTGGCTACTTCCAGAATGCTCTATTTCCTTTCTACTCATTTCTGATTTAAATACTCAAAGGAGTTATCCCCATGACCATTGCAAACCTTTCCGGTGTTGTCCCACCAGTCATTGTTCCGCTCAACGAGGACCGCACCTTCGACCGCGCATCCTACGAAGTACACGTGGAGCGTCTTATTGCTTCTGGTGTGCATGGCCTTTTCATCTTGGGATCCTCAGGTGAGGTTGCGTTTTCCACCCGTGAGCGTCGTCAGGAAATTCTTGAAGCAACCATGAGTATTGTCAATGGCCGCCTGCCGGTCATCGCTGGTGTTGTGGATATGCAGACCGAACGCGTGCTGGAGCATGTTCGTGATGCTGAAGCAGCCGGTGTCGACGCTTTGGTTGCCACTGCGCCTTTCTATGCGCTTGGAGGCATGGAAGTTGTCGAAGCACACTTCCGCGCAATCGCTGCCGCAACCGACTTGCCGCTGTTTGCCTATGACATCCCAGTCTGTGTCAATGTGAAGCTCCCGGTTGATTTGCTGATGAAGCTTGGTACCGAAGGCGTAATTGCTGGTGTTAAGGACTCTTCCGGTGATGACGTGTCATTCCGCTGGTTGGCTCAGGCAAATGAAGATGCTGGCCACCCACTGCGTCTGTTCACTGGCCACGAAGTTGTAGTTGATGGCGCTTACCTGTCCAGCGCTGATGGCAGCGTGCCAGGCCTCGGTAACGTTGACCCAGATGCTTATGTTCGCCAGTGGGATGCATTCCAGCGCGGCGATTGGAATGGCGTTCGCGCTGAGCAAGATCGCCTCGCGCGTCTGATGCACATTGTGACCGTCACCAGCGGCGTCTCCGGCTTTGGTGCTGGTATCGGTGGATTCAAGACCGCTTTGCAGCTGCTCAACGTTATTAAGACCAATCAGATGCCGCTGCCAGTTGCACGCATAGAAGGCGACAACGTCGAAGCAGTCCGCTCTGTTCTGGAGTCTGTAAAACTGCTCTAGAAAGAACTTTCCCAAAGCAAAGCCCGCACTGAAGCAATGCTCAGTGCGGGCCGTTTATGTCTACGTAGTGCTAGATTCTGCCCTAAGCCAGGGAGCTTAGCAGTGGGGCATAATGTTCATCGATGGCCACGAGGTACGTGTCCAAATCGCCCTTCTCGGCGGCGGTGAGCATCTTGCGGTGCGCACGCGCAGTGTCATCTAATTTGTCAGTGCCGACTTCGGCGCTGCGCAATGCTTGCATGTGAATGCTCCACAAGGTGGTTCCAAGCTGCGAAAGCAAAGCTGAGGTGTGGGTGTAAAGCTGCTGGTGGAAGGCGTTATCTTCTTCCAAGAAAGGCTCGCCGCCCTCAGCTTTGTTCTCCATTGTGGTCACCAACGCGCGCAGCGCGGGATTGGTGGTGCCGGTCAGTGCTTTGACGATTGCCGGGGCGGAGCCAATATCAAGCATCTTGCGAACTTCCACCACATCACGCAGGGTGTTGAGACTGCTAGGTTCCAAAGAAGCACGCAGCAAGATGGTCTCCGCTAGGGGAGCAAGGGACATATCGCCCACAAAGCTGCCCTTGCCGCGTTCTACGCGCACAATATCCAGTGCCTGGAGCTGGCCAACAGCCTCACGCACAGCGGAGCGGGAAACCTGCAGCTCCTGGCACAGTTGATGCTCAGAAGGTAGAGGATCGCCGGGCTTTAAATTGTGGTTGACAATGTAGCTTTTGATGGCCTGGATGGCGCTCTCAGTGCGGTTAAGCGGCGGAAGAGGGGCAAAGCTATTTGCCAGTGAGCCCGCGGAGTTAGGTTGAGTCATTATGCCTTCAATCTCTGGCGGATAAGAACTGCTCGATGTACTTGACTTTGAACACTGATGTCAGACAAGTGCGGTTTAGCTGTTGAAATTGAAATTATAGCAGGCGATACGGGGTCCCGCCAAGCTTTGCCGATAATTAATTTTAACTAGGGTGAGCTGCAGGTTTATTGGGTGAACCTGCTGAAGATTTGAAAGTGAATTCGCACCGCTTTTGGAATTTGTGGGGGTGGTTGTTGGGGGTACTCTTGCGGGTTGGTGGCGAGTGGAAAATGTGGAACTTGTCTGAAGGGTGGGGTGCGGTTGTGGTGTGTTTGACCTGTGTGAACGGCGGGATTGTGGACGTGTCCCGTGCTGCTCCTGGATAGTTTTGGAGATTTAGCACCACAATCGCTAACAGTGTGAGCCAAGCAACCTATAAGATGTCTGATAAGCGATTCGTTAGGGATCTTCTCGGACCCAATTTACTAACGGCCCGCAGCGTACAGATTTATGTAAGCGTTCCTGCGCTCATATTCCTGTTTCCATATTCCTCCCCCTCAAGAGAGACAAGGTATTCAAGATGGCACACCTAAACCGCCGCGCGAAGGCTTTGACCGCAGTGTTGGCCACTGCCGCACTCTTCATCACGGCATGCGGAAGCTCTAATGACACTTCTGATGCAGCAGGTGGTGCAGTCGGCGCCACCGGTGGCGATGGCGCTGGCACCATCATTTCCGGTGTTGCATACGCGACCACCAACTATCACCCTTCCTCCACCTCATCCGCTTTGGCGATGGGCACCAACTGGCACGTGGTTGAAGGTCTATATGAGCAGGACCTTTCGGATTACTCCGTATACAAGGCTCTGGCAGCAGAAGATGAGCCAACTGAAATCTCAGACACTGAGTACGAGATTTCCATCCGTGAGGGCGCAAAGTTCTCCGATGGCTCTGACGTAACTTCCGCCGACGTGGTTTCCTCCTTCGACCGCGCAATGGCTGAGGGCAACATCTACGCTGCGATGGTGGACTTCATTGACACCGTTGAAGCTAAGGATGACACCACTGTCACCTTGAAGCTGCAGTACCCATTCGAGCTGCTCAAAGAGCGCCTCTCCGTGGTCAAGATTGTTCCGGAATCCGCTTCCGATGATGAGCTGACCTCCATGCCAATCGGCTCGGGCCCATACAAGTATGAGTCCATTACTGACGCTCAGGTAGTTGCGGTTCCAAATGAGAACTACAACGGTGAGAAGGAAGCCACCAACGGCAAGTTGGTCTGGGACGTTCTGGTGGATGACACCGCACGTACCAACGCTGGTCAGTCCGGTGCGGCTGACATCATCGAAAACGTCTCCGCAGACAACGCCTCCCTTCTGGAAGGCGCTGGCATGACCGTTGAGGAAAAGGACGGCTTCAATCTGCCATTCCTGCTCTTCAACACGGAGAAAGAACCGTTCAATGATGAGCGCGTCCGCCAGGCATTCCACCGCGCTATCAACAAGCAGCAACTGGTGGACAACAACATGTCCGGCAAGGCAGTGGAGGCAACCTCCTTCTTGCCTGAAAGCCACCCAAACTACAGCGAGGCCGAAACTGACCTGAGCTACGACCCAGAGGCAGCACAGGCTCTGCTGGAAGAAGCCGGTGCGGAAGATATCTCCGTTACCTTGCTGACCACTGATCACACCTGGATTGAGCAGCTATCGCCACAGATCAAGAATGACCTGGAGGCAGTGGGCATCACCGTCAACATTCAGTCCCAGGCTTCGGCATCGCTCTACTCCGACTACCTCGATGTTGAAGACCCATCCTTCGACGTAGCACTGGCACCTGGTGACCCATCGGTTTTCGGCCAGGACCCGGCTCTGCTGATGAACTGGTGGTACGGCGATAACGTGTGGACCCAGCAGCGTTCCTTCTGGCAGGAATCTGACCAGGAAGCATTCGATGAGCTGCAAAACGTCATCACCGAAGGCGTGAAGAAGCCATCTGCTGAGGCACAAGAGAACTGGGATACCGCTCAGAACATCATTGCTGAGAATGCGGTTATCTACCCACTGTTCCACCGCACCCTGCTGACTGCATACAACCCAGAAAAGATTGAAGGCTTCAAGGCAATCTCCACCACTGGCTTGCAGTTGCTGGACGCGACCTCGAACGAATAATCAGGCAAAGCGCAGTCCTCGCTTTACACCGTTGATCTTAAGGGGCTAGGCGCAAATAGGCCTAGCCCTTTAATTCGATCTTAGGAAGAAGAACTCGGAAAGCTTATGAACAATCTCATCCGGCTCGTCGGTAGGCGCCTCTTGCTGCTGCCGATTATGGTGTTGGGGGTGACATTCCTGGTATTTGTGCTGATGTCACTGTCACCAATTGACCCTGCCTATGCTGCGCTCGGTGAATCTGCCACACCGGAGGCGCTCGCGCAGTATCGCGAAAACAACGGTCTTAATGATCCGTGGTACGTCCAGTTCGGTTCCTATATCGCCGGCATGGTCCAAGGCGACCTCGGCGTCTACGGCCAAGCAGGACTGTCGGTGGCCGACAAAGTCTTCGCTGCACTGCCAATTACCTTGCAGCTGACCTTCTTCGGTTTGATCATTGCAATTCTGATTTCCTTCCCACTGGGCATCATCGCGGCACTGTTCCGCAACCGCTGGCCAGACCAGGTCATCCGATTCTTCTCCGTGATCTTCATTGCAACCCCATCCTTCTGGTTGGCAATCTTGCTGGTCATGGCATTCATCGGCAAGCTGCCTGTCGCCGGTGGCCTCCCGCAGTTGAGCGAAGACCCCCTCGGCTGGTTTGAGCGCATGCTGCTTCCAGCTATCTCCCTAGGGGTGCCAGTGATTGGTCAGATGACCCGCATTGTTCGTACCTCCATGGTCGAAGAGCTGGACTCTGACTATGTCCGAACCGCTATCGGTGCGGGTATTCCGCGCAGCGTGGTTGTCTCCCGCAACGTTTTGCGCAACGCGCTAATTACCCCAGTCACCGTGCTGGGTCTGCGCGTTGGCTACCTGATTGGTGGCGCGGTGGTCATTGAGATCATCTTCAACTTGCAGGGCATGGGGCGTGTGCTTATTGATGGCATCACCAACTCCTGGGTCAGTGTTGTCCAAGGCTCCGCACTGGTTGTGGCGATTTCCTTCATCCTGGTCAACATCATCGTTGACGTGCTCTACGTACTGATTAACCCTCGAATTCGGGCGGTGTAAAACATGACTTCTAAGAAGCAAAAACTCCAAGCCATGGAAGATAACGCGGGCAAGGTTCGCTTCCGCCGGTGGAACGCCATGAGCTTCGGCTCAAAGCTATCGATCATCGTCCTTGGCATCATTGCCCTCAGCGCGATTTTCGCGCCGCTGCTGGCGCCGCATGATCCGCAAGCGATCACCATGAAGGGGCTTGAGCCTTCCGGTGAAAACCTCTTTGGTACTGACCACCTGGGCCGTGACGTATTATCTCGCCTACTCTACGGGGGCCGCTACTCACTGCTGGTTGGTTTGGCTTCTACCGGTATTGCGCTCGCGATTGCTGTCATTTTGGGTTCCATCGCAGCCGTTTCGCGCAAAGGCATGGATGAGCTCATCATGCGCATCATGGACGTCATCATGTCCGTTCCAGCCATCGCGCTGGCAGCGGTAACCGTGGTGGTCTTCAGGGACCCATCCAACCCCGAGTCTCTCATCTGGGTGATTATTGGTTCCATCGCCTTTGTTTACATCCCGCAGCTCACTCGTATTGTTCGCGCAAACGTGCTGAGTGAATACGGCAAGGATTACGTCAACGCTGTTGTTGTTGCTGGCGCTCGTGCGCCATGGATTCTGGCCCGCCACGTCATGCGCAACTGCGCTGCACCAGTCCTGGTGTTTGCAACTTTGTTGGTGGCGGACGCCATCATCTTGGAAGCTTCCCTAACCTTCATCGGTGCGGGCCTGCAAGAGCCTATCGCTACGTGGGGCAACATCTTGTCCGCTGCCCAGCCGGGAGTTCTGCGCGGCGAATGGTGGCAGGCACTGTTCCCAGGCGTGATGATCATGGTGACCGTGTTGTGTCTGAACATTGTTTCTGAAGGCATTACTGATGCCATGGTGGCTGCGCCAACCGGCCCAGCCAAGACCAAGCCTTCTAAGAACGGTGAGCGCGAAGAAGACAAGTTGCTCGCTGACTCCGTCGCTGCGCATGAAGCACAGAAAGAGAGCCTGGATAAGCGCATTGCTGATTTGCAGCGTGTAGAAGGGCTTCGTGATGACCGCCAGGCACCACCGAATGATTCCCCGGTGCTTTTGGAAGTCAAAAACCTCTGCATCAAGTTCCCCCGCCATGGTGATGTCAACGTGGTGGATAACGTCAGTTTCACCGTGCGCAAGGGCGAAACCATGGCGCTGGTGGGCGAGTCTGGCTGTGGTAAATCCATCACCGCTTTCGCCATCATGGGTCTGATTGACCCGAAGGCCGAAGTTACCGGCGAGGCCCTCTACGAAGGCCGTGACTTGTTGTCCATGCCGAAGAAGGAACGCCAGGCGCTGCTTGGACACGAGCTGGCCATGGTCTACCAGGACGCGTTGAGCTCTTTGAACCCGGGCATGCTGATCAAGGCGCAGATGAAGCAGCTGACCTCCCGCGGCGGCACCCGCAGCGCAGAGGAACTGATGCAGCTAGTCGGCCTGGATTCAAAGCGCACCTTGGACTCTTACCCGCATGAGCTTTCTGGTGGTCAGCGTCAGCGTGTGCTCATCGCGATGGCGCTAACCCGTGACCCCAAGCTGGTTATCGCGGATGAGCCAACCACTGCGTTGGACGTCACGGTGCAGAAGCAGGTTATTGAACTGCTCAATGACTTGCGTGACAAGCTCGGATTTGCCATGGTCTTTGTATCCCATGACCTGGCTTTGGTGGCAGAAGTCGCCCACAAGGTCACTGTCATGTACGCCGGCCAGGTGGTAGAGCAAGCACAAACCGTGGAGCTTTTGACCAACCCGGTCCACGAATACACCCGTGGCCTGCTCGGTGCGGTGCTGTCCATTGAGGCTTCATCCGGACGCCTGCACCAGATCCCTGGCGTGGTGCCTTCACCACGTGACTTCCCAGCAGGTGACCGCTTCGCGCCACGTTCCTCCCACGCCGGCTACGGCGAGGACATCACCCCGGTACGCACGAAGGTTGGCCCACCTGAGACCGGCCACACCTATGCAGCCATTCCAGACCGCGAAACCGGGGTCATTTCTCCTGGCACGCCAGTGGAAGAAACCGGCTCAACCAAGGAAGGAGCGTAAATCATGGATCAGACCAATCCAACCGCGGCAGGCCCCATCATTGAGCTGCGCGATATCGAAGTGCGCTTTAGAGCCCGCAACAGTGGCTTGTTCAAGCCGAAGTACGTCCACGCTGTCCAGGGGCTCTCTCTTGCCGTTAATCCTGGTGAAACCATCGGCATCGTGGGTGAGTCGGGCTGCGGCAAGTCCACCACCGCGAATGTCATGTGTGGGCTGCAAGTCCCAACCGCGGGGCAAGTATTCTTCCGCGGGCAGGAAGTGTCCAAGCGTTCTGCCGCGGACCGCCGCCGGATTGGCCGCGTGGTATCCGTTATTTTCCAGGACCCGTCCACCGCATTGAATGCGCGCATGAGCGTGCATGACCAGCTCATTGACCCGCTGGAGATGCACAAGGTGGGCACCAAAGCTGAGCGCGAAGACCGCGTGGAAGAACTCATCTCGCGCGTGGGTCTGCCAACCTCCGCGTTGGAAGCCATGCCCGGTCAGCTATCTGGTGGTCAGCGTCAACGCGTGGCCATCGCCCGCGCTTTGACGCTGAGCCCAGATGTCATTATCGCGGATGAGCCAACCTCAGCGCTGGACGTCTCCGTTCGCGCGCAGATTCTGAACCTGCTCATGGATCTGAAGAATGACCTGGGGCTTTCCATGGTGTTTATCTCCCACGACATTCAAACCGTGCGCTATATTTCAGACCGCTTGGTGGTCATGAACGGCGGCAAGGTTGTGGAAGAAGGCCCAGCAGATGACCTGCTGAGCAATCCGCGGGATGAATACACCCGCACGCTGTTGGGGGCGGCACCATCATTGCTGCACCCAGCCAGCGTGGAGTTGGAGTAGGAACAGCGGGCGCGGTCATGAGCTTTCAGGTTTCAGGTGGCACAGCTATTCGCGGGACTATCATTGCCACGCATGGAGTGGGAGATAGCGCTGCCAGCTTGGCGGATATTGCCACCCACTTTGGTGATGAGTTCCGGATTTACCTGGTTGACCTGTTGGGCCATGGCCACGCGCCGCGGTTAACAGATGAGCAGCTGGAGGATCCCTTTGCTGCGGTTGCCGCGTATTTTGCGCAGGACCTCGAGCAGATCATCACCGCCGCGCCCGGCGGATTGCCGGTGGTGCTCATGGGGCATTCCTTTGGCGGTTCGGTGGCTGCCTATGTTGCGCAGCACAATCCGCAACTTGTTGATGCCCTAGTGTTTGAAGACCCCGCCATCCTCACCGCCGCACAGGCACAGGTTTACCGCGAGGATGCAGCAAACTTGGCCGCTCGCATGCGTAAGCAGGGAAGCGATCCGGCAGCCGCTATAACTGAATTAAGACCTGATTATCCGGCGTGGTCTACTGCCGAGTACACCGGATGGGCACAAGCAAAAGCACTTGTTGATTACCGTCTTGTAGAAACCGGGGTGGTCGGTACAGCAGCGTCGCACATGGATGAGGAAGATATTCTGCCTCACCTCACCATGCCGACGCTGCTGGTTACCGGCGACGGAGCAGATGTGCTTTTCGATGTCCCACGGCTCAACCAAGCACTTTCCTCACCGAAGGTAGAAGGCGCGATTATTCGTGGGGCTTCGCACACGGTGCGCCGTGATCAGCCAGAGGCGTTTTTCGCTACTGTCGATGCCTTCTTAGACCGCGTCCTTCCCCACACACCTAGCACCCCAGGCGTAAGCGCCTTTATCCGCGAGGAATACAAGCTGCTCACCGAAGCGCTGCCCCCGCAGGATACGTGGGACATTCCGATTATGCGCGAGTCTGCCCGCACACGTAATCAGCCCTATGGTTTTCTCCCTGGTATCAGCGCCACCGAGTTCGCCATCAAAGCTGGTGATGTGACGGTGCGCCAGGTAGCCCGCGATGAGTTACAGCGTGGAGAGATTGCTCCTGAACTGGTGTTCTTTAGTGTGCACGGTGGTGGCTATGTTGGTGGCAAGCCAGAATATGACGATGTTCGCCACGAAGCGCTCGTGCAAGAGTTTCATCCCGTGGTTGTTGTCTCCCCGGAATATCGCCTTGCCCCGGAACACCCTTACCCGGCTGCGGTGATTGACACCGTCGCCGCACTGGTGGACACCGTTGAGCGCTTCCCAGATTCACCGATTATCACCTATGGCGATTCCGCTGGTGCAGGCCTTTTGGCTCAAGTATTCGCACGTCTCGAAGACTTTGCCCCAGAGAAGTCTGCAAAAATTAGGAAGCAAGTGAATTCTTTCATCGCCGTGGAACCTTGCCTGGATCCGGCCATGAACACGGCGTCTTGGGAAACCTACGCGGCCGGTCCCGCGTGGTTCCACCGCTCCTCAAAGATCTCCTGGGCAGGCTATCTGTCAGACAGCAAGCCTTCTTTCGCCGAGCTCATTCCCGCCGATAAAGTACTCGTGCCGCCGACCCTGGTGGTGGTCAACCCAGCCGATCCGCTGCGCGATGAAGGAATCGACTGGGCACGCCGTCTCATTGACAACGGCGTCAATACGGAGTTGCACTTGTTCTCCGGCACAGTCCACGGACTGGCCACCATCCCCGGAACTGCTTCGTGGAACTCCCTGCTGGAGCTCATCGCATCCTTTAACCGTGAACTAGCTTAGAGCCCGACCGGTGCCCAAAAACGATCAGAACACGCATCTAAGCCTGTTGAATAGGCCTAAAAACGTGCTCTGAACTGTGTGCCCCCAGCAGGGTTCGAACCTGCGACACACGGGGTAGAAGCCCGTTGCTCTAATCCGCTGAGCTATGGAGGCTAAAATTAATGCCCGTGATTTTAGAATAAGCTCTCAAAATCATAGGGGATTAACAGTTGGAGATTTTAGCCTATGGTCACTCAAATCTTGAACTAGCGGGTGTCATTCAGGGTGTCTGAAAGGTGTGACCGAGTCGTAGGCATTCATTTATGTGCCCTGACGCGGCGGAAGTAGACTAAGGGCCATGTCGATGACCTCGCAGCAATCGCCGGCACCCCCCGCCGTACCACCAAAAAGTAATGTTCGTTCCACCTGGCCCATTTATGTGGGCGCGGCGATCATTGCCGGTCTTGTCGGCGGCTTTATTTCGCTCTTCTTCCTCGCAGATTCCCTCGCGGCATTGGGTATTCCTGACCCCGGGCGGCTGACCACCTTCGGCCTTCCGTTCTTCCGCGCCATTGCGTGGATTCTCATGGCGTTGTCAGTCGGGTCATTTCTAACCTCAGCCTTCTTTATCAATCCGGTTGTTCCGGACAAAGATAATGCGCGGCTGAATGAGGCGACGTTGACGGTTGATGGGTTCATCGCAAGGCGAACTGGCTCCTTTGCCGCCTTCTGTGTTGCACTGGTTGCGCTGGTTGAAGCCCCACTGGTTATGTCGGATGTTTCTGGTACCCCGCTGACGCAGGTGCTCAACGTTCAAATGATGTCCATGGCACTGGACCAAGTGGCTACTGCCCAGGTCTGGGTGGTGACCGCCGTGATGGCTGCTGCTGTCGGCGTGCTGGGGCTGGTGAGCAATAAATGGACCATGCAGCCGGTGCTGTTTGTGCTGTCTGTTCTCATGGTGGTGCCGCTGGGCATGGAAGGTCACTCGGCCTCCGGCGGCGACCATGACTACGGCACCAACTCATTCTTGTGGCACCTGCTGTTTATGGTGCTGTGGATTGGCGGCATTTTGGGGCTCATCGCCCACGGACGTCGGCTTGGCCCGGATATGACCATGGCGGTGCGCCGCTATTCCACCCTCGCGCTGGTTGCTGCCGGTGCCATGACCATCTCGGGCCTGGTCAACGCTGCTATTCGTATTGAATTCTCCGATTGGTTCACCACCCGCTACGGCCTGATTATCGTGGCGAAAACCGCGCTGACCCTGCTGCTGGTCTTCTTCGGCTTTATCCACCGCCAAATCACCATCCCGCAACTGGGGAAGAAACCACAGCTGTTTCTGCGCGTTGCCATCATCGAAGTCGCTGTCATGGCCACCACCGCTGGTGTGGCCATCACCATGGGCCGCACCCCGCCGCCACCGCCGCGCGACCCGAACCTGAACTCCATGCAGATTGTCATGGGCTTTGAACTCAGCGAAGCACCATCCTGGGGCAACATGCTCACCCAATTCCGCTTCGAGGTCATGTTTGGCACTATCGGACTGATTCTCGCCGCGCTTTACGCCTACGCGCTGTGGCATGTTCGCCGCCGCGGCCTCGCGTGGTCTGGATGGCGCACCACATGGTGGATGCTGGGCTCGCTGGGGCTGACAGTCTTCATGTCCACCGGCACCGGCATGTACATCCCAGCGACCTATTCCATGCACATGCTCGGCCACATGGTGCTGTCCATGGTCATCCCACTTATGCTGGTGCTGGGCGCGCCGCTGACATTGATTATGGAAGCCTTCGAATCCGGACGCCCCGGCAAACCCACCATCCATGACTGGGCCGTGGCGCTGACCAAGTCCAAGATTCTGGGCTTTATCACCAACCCAATTGTCAACGTGCTGCAGTTCCTGTTCTTCTTCTACGTGCTGTACTTGTCCTTCGGCCTGTACCAACTAGCAATCTCAGAACACGCCGGCCACGTGCTCATGAACTTCGCATTCCTTATCTCCGGCTACATCTACTTCTGGGAAGTGGTGGGACCAGACCCAATTCCGAAGCGCTCCAAGACCCTAATCCGCCTGGGCATTTTGTTTGCCTCCATGCCGATTCACCTGTTCATGGGTGTTTACCTCATGCAGCTCAATGAGATTTTGGGGCTGGAGTACTACCTCTCTCTGGAAATCCCTTGGGACCATGACCTCATGCAGGACCAAAAGGTCGGCGGTGGCATCGCCTGGGGCTTCGGGCAATTCCCGCTGGTCATTGTCTTTGGCAAGCTCTTTGTTGAGTGGCTGCGCGAAGACCGTGCTGAATCCAAGTTCTATGACGCCAAGGCAGAGGTCGATGGTGACGTGGATATGGAGGAATATAACAAGATGCTGGCGGAGCTTAGCCGGAGGAACAACCGCGGCAACTAGCTCGGCGATGGGCTTGGCGATGCGCCGAGCGATTAGCCGAGCGATTAGCCGAGCGATTAGCCGAGCGATTAGCCGGGCGACTAGGGGTTTTACATTAGCCTGTGGATAACTAGGTCCTTTTAGTGACGGGTCAACATAGTTATCCACAGGTTTTCAAGTTTTCTGTTTTCTTTTCTTGACGATGCCTACAAGATGAGTTTTAGAGCAACCGCTCGAAAAAATAAGCTCAAATCTCAAGAAACAGAAAGAAGACACATCATGTCTCAATACACCGTAACCATCACCGGCAACCTCACCGACGATCCATTCGTAACCAAGTTCAGCGGGGACAAGGTCAACACCCGTTTGCGCATTGCTTCCTCGCGCCGAACCCGCTTTACCAACGCCAAGGGCGATTTTGAATGGCGCGATAGCGACACCGTTTACATGAACGTGGAACTTTGGGGTCAGCTTGCGATCAACGCTTCGAAGTCTTTGAAGAAGGGCATGCCTGTTATCGCGCTGGGATCTGTGTGCACTGATACCTGGACGGATAATGAAACTCAGAAGCAGCGCGAGCGCACCTACCTGCGCGGTTTGCAGGTGGGCATTGATATGAACCGCTACATTCTTGCCTCCCAGCGCATGGATGCCACGCACACTCCGGAAGGTATTGTGCTCAACGCGGGCTCGGAAGCGCTGCACATTAATAAGGACTACACCGTGAACAATGACGAAGTCATTGATGAAACCGACCTCGAGCCCGTGGAGCCAGTCTCCCTAGACGCGGTGCGAGAAAACTCTGACCGGGAATCGGAACTGGCAACCGAGGAGGACGCCGTGGCGAACTTTTAGGACAGTGAATTTCATTGGTGCTTAGTACTTAAGCTCCCAATAATTTAGAGTGGGAAGTACGAATTTCAGAATAAGAAATTAGTCATCGCCACATCGTGCGCCTGCCGCTGGCTAAAACTGGTGGCAGGCGTTCATTTATTGTGCCAGTCGGGTACGCTTTGTGGTGATTAAAACTCGAAATACAAGGGAGTGACATGGGCGAGTTCATCTACACGATGAAGAACGTGCGTAAAGCCATTGGCGACAAGGTCATTTTGGACAATGTCACCATGGCGTTCTACCCAGGCGCAAAGATTGGTGTCGTTGGACCCAACGGCGCGGGTAAGTCTTCGATTCTGAAGATTATGGCTGGTCTGGACCAGCCTTCCAACGGTGAAGCATTCCTGGATCCAGGTGCGACCGTGGGCATCCTGCAGCAGGAACCACCGCTGAATGAAGAAAAGACGGTGCGCGAAAACGTCGAAGAAGGTCTTGGAGACATCTTCGAAAAGAAGCAGCGCTTCGAGGCAATCGCCGAAGAAATGGCAACCAACTACACCGATGAGCTCATGGATGAAATGGGCAAGCTGCAGGAAGAACTCGACGCAGCTGACGCGTGGGAAGTTGATTCCAAGATTGAGCAGGCAATGGAAGCTCTTCGTTGCCCGCCTTCCGATGCATCGGTAACCCAGCTCTCCGGTGGTGAGCGTCGCCGAGTAGCACTTGCAAAGCTGCTGCTGAGTGAGCCTGACCTACTGCTGCTCGATGAGCCTACTAACCACCTGGATGCTGAGTCCGTGGAGTGGCTGGAAAAGCACCTGGAAAACTACCCAGGCGCTGTCCTGGCCGTGACACACGACCGCTACTTCCTGGACCACGTTGCGGGCTGGATCTGTGAGGTCGACCGCGGCAAGCTCTACCCATACGAAGGCAACTACTCCACCTACTTGGAGAAGAAGGCTGAGCGTCTGGAGATTGCCGGCAAGAAGGATGCGAAGCTGCGCAAGCGTCTGAAGGATGAGCTCGCGTGGGTTCGTTCCGGTGCTAAGGCACGTCAGGCAAAGAACAAGGCTCGTCTGGAACGCTACGAAGAAATGGCGGCTGAGGCGGAACAGTACAAGAAGTTGGACTTCGAAGAAATCCAGATTCCTACTCCGCCACGTCTGGGCAACAAGGTTGTTGAAGCCAAGAACCTGACCAAGGGCTTTGATGGCCGTACCTTGATCAAGGACCTGTCTTTCACCCTGCCTCGTAACGGCATCGTCGGCGTGATTGGCCCGAACGGTGTGGGTAAGACCACCCTGTTCAAGACCATCGTTGGCTTGGAAGACGCTGACTCCGGCGCGGTTGAGGTTGGCGATACCGTCCGGCTGTCCTACGTTGACCAGAACCGTGCGAACATCGACCCGGATGCGACCGTGTGGGAAGTTGTTTCTGATGGCCTGGATTACATCCACGTTGGTCAGAACGAAATGCCATCGCGTGCATACCTGTCCGCGTTCGGTTTCAAGGGCCCAGACCAACAGAAGCCATCCAAGGTTCTCTCCGGCGGTGAGCGTAACCGCCTGAACTTGGCGCTGACGCTGAAAGAGGGCGGAAACCTGATTCTGCTCGATGAGCCTACCAACGACTTGGACGTCGAAACCCTGGGTTCCTTGGAAAACGCGCTTGAGAAGTTCCCTGGCTGTGCCGTGGTTATTTCTCACGACCGCTGGTTCCTGGACCGCACCTGTACCCACATTCTTGCGTGGGAAGGCAACGTTGAAGAAGGCCAGTGGTACTGGTTCGAGGGCAACTTCGGTGACTACGAGAAGAACAAGATTGAGCGTCTCGGTGAAGATGCCGCTCGTCCTTCCCGCGTGACCCACCGCAAGCTGACGCGTTAATGTGGCGTGGGTGGGGATTAGTTCACCACCACGTTAAACATCGATAGACTTGAAGCGATAGTGCACGGTAAATGTGTACTATCGCCTCTTGTTTAATATGAACTATTCATTTTATGATTTGCCCTGGTTGGCAGCTGTATGTGCTGGGCCGGGGATATAAACCCAAGGAGTATTGCCGCCTCATGGCTTCAGATTCCATCCACTCACACCGCATTCCAGTCCGCTGGTCTGACTTCGACCGCTATGGCCACATCATGAATGCCAATTATGTTGAAATCGCCCAGGAAGCACGTTTGGCGTTTGCTGAGGATAAGTTCTTTTCACAAGATATCGAGTTTGCTGCTTTCGTGCGCCACCTCGATTTGGACTTCCGCAAGCCAATTGAGCCTGAAGGCAACACCGAGTTGCTTATCGAGTCTCAGGTGGTTGAGGTTGGCAACACCTCCTTTGTGACCCGCCAGGAAATCAAGGATAAGCATGGTCGCACCGCATGCGTTGTGGAGTGCGTGCAGGTTGCGGTTGACTTGGATACCCAAACGCCACGTTCTTTGACTGATATGGAGCGCGATATTCTGCTCAACATCGGCGTTGAAAATGGCAAGAATGATGCTGCGGCGGGAGCCAATTCGGACCTTGGCTTGGGTGAGATCGGCTACGACGACTAGTTGAAAAACTAGCTCGTTGCCCTAACCGGGCTAGAGTCGTGAGGGAGAGAAACAATTCCCTAACTCAAGAATCAGGAGACGCACCATGGACGAAATACTGATGCTGTACGGCGGCGGCGCGGGAATGGTTTCATTCCTTGCACGTGTGACGGGCATTGATGCATCAGCCATGGTGCGTCTTCGGCAATTAACGGATGGCTCCGATGGCCAACCACCGGTGGTGGATGTTTTCGCCACCACGCCATTTGAGGTGGTTGCCTCGCGTCGCATCCAGGGAACCGTCAGCCGCGATGGTGCGGTAGTCGGCGCCGACACCATGCTTGAGGCCCTCAACGCCACGGAATTTGCCGCTGCCACCCCAGATGCGCCGATTGAGCTGAACCTGGGCCGCCCGCGCGATCCATCTTGGCCGGGTGCACTGCCGCCAGCGTCTGGTTTCAAGCTCATTGATAACTTGCCGGTCGAGGTTGCACGCAGTCTTGTCGATGAAGGCCAAAAGCTTGCCCGCCAGTTCTCCGGCCCGATGGGGCCGCCGCAAAGCTTGATGAATCAGACCGTGGTCACCGCTGAGTCCGGTGATGTCAGCGCAGAGATTCCCATGCGCATGATTTTCGCCTGCACGAACTTAGGCCTCATTCCTAATTTCGCGGCGCCGATGAACGTGCCACGCCACCTGCGCATCTCGGGCCTTAGTCGCTGGGTGCGTATCGATGCCCCCTTCGGCACCGTCTATCACTCCAATCGCTTGTCCCTGTTTTAGGCACGCCTTTTAGCCCGGGAACCCTTGTCAGATCCCGGGTGTAGTGTGATGCTTTGACGTGGTCTTAAATCAGGTCCATCGCTCCCATCGTGCTCAAGTCATGCGTGTTGCCCAGCAGTTTTCTACCTGGGGTAACAAGCTTGACCTGTCCGCGGTGGCGTATCATCCGCCCTCGACTTTTCTCGCGGCGCCTTGCCCGGGCGCCGTCGTCGTTGACACCGTTGTGATAGGCGCACAGCGTGGTGAGATTCGAAGGATTCGTCTGCCCACCATTCTTATGCGCAACTAGGTGGTGTACCTGGCATCTATCGGCTGGTACTTTGCAGTCCGGCCACGGGCACACAAGATTCTCCGCCATGGCTAGAATCCGTTGCTTGCCTGACGCGAACCGAGCTTCGTACAAGTTCACTGGCCCGGCGGTGGGATGGAAGAGTCCGGCGTAAATCTTGTCGCCAAGGGCACCAGAAACCGCAAGGTTAACGATCTCAGCACCAGTCATAGTCGTGCCGTCGGAGGCGCCGATGATGGATTCGTCGCCTTCGCCGCGAATAATCGTTGCGGATTGATCCAAACCGATGGCAATAACAGTGCGGTATTCGGGTTTGAGCACACCACCGCCACCATCGATATGTTTCCAAAACGCTTCTAACAGTGCCTTCGACCTCGGCTCTGATGAGGTCTCTATGGCATCAAGGGTCTTCTCAAAGTCGGTGATGCGGCGCTGGGTATCGGTGATGCTCATCGTGACCATGCCGTTCTTTGGGCGGCTTATACGCATACCCGGCTCTTTCGGCTTGTCGCCGACAATCTCATCGACGCGCTGGTTGCCCAGGGCGTTGACTTCTTCATAAGTGCCCTCGTGCGCTATGAGTTCGGCACGTAGCTTCCACGCGGCACCGCGCTTTTTCTTTAACTTCTGAGCGTGACTATCAATCATTTGTAGACGTTCCATACTCAACCCGCGCTCTTCGGCGAGTGCTACGGACTCGCGCTGAAGGCGTGGTGAGTCGGTGGAGCCGAAGAAGACGTCCGCTAATTTGGAGTACTTTCTCGCCGTCTTTAACGCCATGTCATCGGCGGCCATGTCATAAACGGATAGTTCCGCCATGTCTCTTAAAACGCTCACCGCCTGGGTGGCGTGTTGTATGAATGCTTTGTAATTTTTCATAACTTCGACGCTAAACCCAAAGCGCAACCCCACACCAGGGCAAACATGAAAAGCTGTGGATAACTACGTTGACGCGTCACTCAACAGGCCAAGTTATCCACAGATGGAGCAATTTCGCCCAAAAGTGCGTTCGGCCGGGGTACAGGCGTGCGCATTTTGAACCAATTCCCTTGTGGATCGTGCAGTGCGCGGATATTGATTGCCCGACGAGGATGTGCAAAGCTTCTGGATGAATCACCGATGGGGCTGCTTTTACGAGCGTAGGCCGGATTTTATCTTCTAATAGGCAACAAAACCAGTATCTTCGCTCGCAGAAAGGCACACCATGCGCATTGGTATTCCCGCAGAAATCATGAACAGTGAAAGCCGCGTGGCCGCCACTCCGGCGTCCGTGAGCACCCTTGTTCAGGATGGTCATGAAGTCTTTATTCAGGCGGGGGCCGGCGTGGGCGCCAGCTTCTAGGATGAGGAATTCAAGCAGGCGGGTGCCACGGTGCTGGATTCTGCGAAAGAGGTCTGGGAAACCGCGCAGCTGGTGCTGAAGGTCAAGGAGCCACTCGAGGAAGAATACGGGTATCTGCACGAGGCTTTGGTGCTGTTTACGTACCTGCACTTGGCAGCATCAAAGCCGCTGACCCAGGCCCTGATTGATTCCGGTTGTACTTCCTTGGCGTATGAAACCGTGACCGATAGGAATGGTGGTTTGCCGCTGCTGACGCCAATGTCGCAGGTGGCTGGGCGTTTGGCTGTCATTGAGGGTGCACACCACTTGATGTCCACGCAAGGCGGATGCGGTGTGCTGCTGCCTGGTGTTCCCGGCGCCAAGCCTGCCCGCGTGGTGGTTATTGGCGGTGGCCAGGTGGGGGCATCGGCAGTAGCCATGGGAACTGGGCTGCGAGCAGAGGTGACCGTATTGGATTTGGAGCCGCAGATTTTGCAGCGTTTTGATGACCAGTACCAAGGCCGCGTTCGCACCCAGATTTCTGACCCGGTGACTTTGCATGAAGAGCTCCTGGAAGCAGACCTGGTCATTGGCGCTGTGCTCATCCCGGGCGCTGCTGCGCCGAAGCTGGTGACAGAAGCGATGGTCAAGGGCATGAAGCCGGGTGCCGTGTTTGTCGATGTTGCCATCGACCAAGGTGGTTGCTTTGAGAACTCCACCAAGACCACTCATGATGACCCGACTTACAAGGTCCACGACACCCTGTTTTACTGTGTGGCTAACATGCCAGGCGCGGTAGCGAATATGTCCACCCGCGCGCTGACGACCGCGACGTTGCGCTATGTCCGCGATATTGCATCGGAAGGCGTTGATGGCGCTTTCGAGCGCTTTGCCGGATTGCGTGATGGCCTAATGACCCGCGGCGGCAAGTTGCTGTCCGATCCTGTCCGTGAAGCGCTGGATCTCTAGTGGTGTAAGAAAACAGCAAGATGCCCGAGCCAGCACCTGATGTGCGGGGCTCGGGCATCGTTGTACCTAGCGCCTTCCTCGAGGAAACTGATTAAGGCGCTTTGTTGATGAGCATGCCAGCTAGCTGGTTCATGTGCTGCCAAATCATTTGACGGTATGGCATCGGAAGGGTTTCTTCATCGATGTCATCGAGAGAATTCTTCATCAACTTCAACCAGCGGTCATGGGCTGCCATATCAATCGGGTAATTCATGTGGCGCATGCGCATGCGCGGTGAACCGCGATTTTCATTAAACAGCGCCGGCCCGCCCCAATACTGGGCGAGGAACCAGAGGAGGCGATCCTCAGCACCGGCGAAGTCTTGGTCCGGGTACATCGGACCCAAGATGTCGTCTTCCGGTACCTGTTTATAAAATCCCGACACTATCTTTCGAAAGGTCGGCATTCCGCCAATCGCCTCATAGACGCTGTTATTCGCAGACATGAGTTACTTACTCGTCCTTCTTCAACTGTGGGGCAGTGATACCAATACCATACGGGTAGGGGGTAGCAATGCCAGCATCGTTCATGGAATTGAGAACGCGTGCCTGCAGAATACGCTGGACATCCCACTGGGAGCCAGGCAGTGTCTTCACGGAAACACGGAAGGATAGGTAGTCCGGCTGGAAGTCGGTAACGCCGTTGACTACTGGTTCATCCAGAATCAAACCGGCAACTTCTGGCGTCTTCGCGGCAGCCTTCACGCTGCTTTCAATGACCTCATAGGCCTTTTCGGTGTCATTAGACAGACCAACTGGGACCTGGACGCGGGCGACAGAGAATTCGTCGGAGTGGTTAGCAACCTGAAGGATTTCACCGTTGCGGACGTACCAGAGTGCGCCATCAATATCGCGCACGGTGGTGATACGCAGGGTGATTTCTTCCACGTCACCGAAGATGCCGTTGCCCAAGTCGATGGTGTCACCAATGCCGTACTGGTCTTCCAGCAGCATGAAGATACCGGACAGGAAGTCCTTGACCAGTGATTGCGCGCCGAAACCAAGAGCAACACCAAGAACACCAGCAGAGGCAATCAGCGGAGCGATGTTAACACCGACCTGGTCAAGGCTGGCTAGGAATGCCCAACCCCACACCACGATGGCTGCCGCAGAGCGGGCGACATTCGCCAGAGTTTTAATGCGCGAGATTCGCCGGTTCTCGTGCGATTTGTCAATCGCTTCGAGTTGCTTTTCTTGCTTCTCTTTTTGCTTCTTGTTTTTCCCTCCCGGCCGAGCAAGCTTGGCGATGGGGGAGGTACGGATGGTCTTCTTCTCGATGGAAGATTGAGCTAATTTACCGATCAGGCGTCGCACGAGCCAGTGCAGAATCAGCGCAACAATAATGATGAGGGCGATAGCAATTGGACGGTTAATCAACCATTCTTGGGTTTGAGGATCAGACCACCAGCTGGAGACACTATCAACGGCTTCACTTGGAGAAGTCGAAGCCGCAGCCAGCGTCGCTATATCTGCAAGTGATGAGAAATTAGTCAGGGTAATCACAAACTTTCGCTTTAATCTAACAGGCCTTAAACCTAGGGCTGGCCTGGTGTTTCTAAGTCTGCACGGCTTAGACAGGGTGGTCTAAACGTGCCGTTTATCGTACCTGCCCAATAGTAATAAATCAGTCTGATTCTTTCCTGTGTAGAAAGTCGCGAGACTATAAAGTTTCATCTAGTTTGAGGAAAGAAAGCACAGCTCAACGCAATAAAGTCGCAGGTATGCGGCCTGCTTTGTTGTGGGTTGTGGGTCGTTGGCGCGCGGGGAGATAAACCGGCGCGCCTTCGACCGTGGCAAATCAAAAGATGAGCAGGTCTTGTGAAGTGAATAATATTCGGGGATTCGTCATGCAAAATGAACAGCTTGGTCTATAGTGGGCACTGTTTGTATTAGAAGGCCGAATTAAATCATTGGAGGATTGTGCACATGTCTGGAAAAACCAAGCGCGAACTTGCTAGTGGGTTTAACTCCCGCGCTATCCACGCAGGGTGGGAACCAGATGAGCACATGGGCTCCATCAACGTCCCGATCTATGCGTCGACAACTTTCGCGCAGAATGGTCTTGCGGATCTGCGCGGTGGCTTTGAGTATGGCCGCGTGGCCAACCCAACCGTGCGCTCTTTGGAGCACACCTTGGCGGCATTAGAGGACGCTAAGTATGCCCGCGTATTTGCTTCCGGTATGGCAGCGACGGATGCTTTGATTCGTATCCTGGTACGCCCCGGCGACCACGTTATCTTGGGCAATGACGCTTATGGCGGCACCTACCGCCTGCTTAATAATGACTACGGCGAGTGGGGCTTGGAGCTGTCCATCGTTGACACCTCTGATTTGGATGCAGTTGCTGCGGCAATTCGTCCGAATACGAAGCTGATCTGGCTGGAAACCCCAACCAACCCGGCGTTGACCGTGACCGATATTGAAGGTGTTGTTGCCATCAAGCAGCACGCACAGGTTGTTGTAGACAGCACCTTTGCAACTCCGTACCTGCAAAACCCGCTGTCTTTGGGTGCGGATTATGTTCTGCATTCAACCACCAAGTACTTGGGCGGACACTCGGACGTCCTAGGCGGCGCAGTAGTGACTAATGATGAGCAGGTGGATGAGCGCCTGCTGTACTTCCAGGGCTGCGTTGGCGCAGTTTCTTCGCCTTTCGATGCTTATCTCACCGCGCGCGGCATTAAGACCTTGGCTGTGCGTATGGAGCGCCATTGCACTAACGCGCAGCAGGTAGCGGAGTATCTGCAGTCACGTCCAGAGGTTAAGCAGGTGCTGTACCCAGGTCTGCCGGATCATCCAGGCCATGAGCTGGCAGCGAAGCAGATGCGAGGCTTCGGCGGCATGATGTCCGTGCGCTTCCACAAAGAAGACCACGCACGCCAGGTCTGTTTGAACACTCGCCTGGTGTGTTTGGCGGAATCCCTCGGTGGTGTGGAATCGCTCATTGAGCACCCAGAGAAGATGACGCACGTATCGGCGGAAGGCTCCGAGCTGGTTCCACCGACTGACTTGGTTCGTATTTCCATCGGTATTGAGGATGTTGAAGACCTTCTCGCCGACTTCGAGCAAGCACTCGACGACTTGGATTAAATCCTTTAAGTTGCCAGAAGCTGCGATAGCTATGTGGTCTATCGCAGCTTTTGCCTTTTCCTAGATAGGGTAGAGGCCATGACTGAAGTACAAGAATCTAAGATTGCTGTTGTTACAGGCGCTACCGGCGGCATGGGTGTGGAGATTGTTGCCAATTTGGTAGCTGACCACCATGTTTATGCTTTGGGCCGCGATAAAGCGAAGCTTGAAGAACTCGTGGCCGCGCACGGCGAGGCAGTTACCGCTGTCGAAGTTGATTTGGTTAATGAGCTGGAATCGATGGAATCAGTTCTGCCGGCGCTTGAACGCGTCGATGTGCTGGTTAACGCAGCTGCGATTGCGAATGCTTTCTCCGTTGAAACGGCGCGGGTAGAAGATTGGCGTTCGCACATGGACCTTAACGTGCATGTTCCAGCTGAACTGACCCGCGTGCTGCTACCAGGACTGCGGGCGGCAGAAGGCACCGCAATCTTTATCAACTCTGGCGCCGGCCGTGGTGGATTCGGGGACAACGTCGTTTACGCCGCAACAAAGCACGCGCTTTATGCGCTTGCTGATGGCCTCCGGAAGTCTGAACACGACATTCGTGTGAGCACCATCGCGCCGGGGCCAACGGACACCGCGATGTTCCAAGGGCTCAATGGTAACTACGATAAGAGCCACGTGATTGCCCCAGTGGAAGTAGCTAAAGCTATCCGCGCCGTGATTGATGCGGGTCCAACAACGCAGCTGACTGAGGTTCAGGTTCGTCCGCGGATCGAACTCGCGGACCGCAATTAACTGCGGTCCGGGCTAGGAACAAGGACAGATACTCGTGATTATCACTGCGCTTGCGCTGTTTATTGTCGGAATCGCGTTGATGTTCAACGGGCTGCAGATGCGCAAAAAGCGCCTGCAATTAGGCTCAACCTGGGGTTTTCGTACCGAAGACACGATGGTTTCTGACGCGGTGTGGAAGCACAGCCATGCCAGCGTCGGTTTGACTGTTATGTTCGCAGGACTCGGCGCGGAGATTGCTGGAGCTATCCTATTGCTCATTCCTGCGCAGAGTGTGACCGTAAGTTTAACGGTCACACTCTGCGGTCTGGCGTGGGTGGCCCTGCTTTATCTTGCTGCTAAGAGCAGGGCCTCGGAGATGGCCACCCGCATCTATAAAAGCTCTACTGGGCGTCGATAGCGCGGTTGCGCAGCGCACGCGCTAAACGGTCACGCTCTTCGGTAACTGCACGACGCAGGCCGCTCGGAAGTTCGTTTTCTAAGAACTTATCGGTGGCATCGATGGTCTCCTGGGAAACATTCCAGGATGGGTACAGACCCTGGATGGTGCCCAGCGCAATCTCGCTAGAACCGGCGTCCCAGACCTTCTGTGCGTTGGCGAAGTACTCGTCCGGCGCAAAGATCAAGTGCTTTTCCGAGCCGGACATGGTCAGGCCCTCCAGCTTGTGGCGCAGTTCCAGATTGGACAACTGCAGGGACATGATTTCATCCCAGACAGCGCGCTTGTTCTCATCTGAATTAAACGCAGCCAGTGCACGCAAGGATGCCTGGTAGCCAGAAGCGGTGTTGTCTGCTTCGAGCTCCTGAGCAACGAGGGCCTCGACATCGTCGATGGCGCCGTTGGCAACCAAAGCCGCCAGCGCCTTCCAGCGCAGTGCCTTGTCATCGGAGCTAGCGCGCAGCTCAACCAGGTAGTCACGCGCCGCTTCATTCAAGTCGATCTTGGTCAAAGCCTGCTTGAACACAATGGAGCGGTTGCCCGCTCCATTGTCATCGGCAGCGGACGCTTCGGCCAAGAAGGCATCGGCAAGCAATGCGAAACCTTCGGCCTGTGCCCACTGCGGATCGGCGTAGGTATCAACCGCAGTAATCGCCTGGTTGCAGATACGCTCCAGCACAGCCAGCTCAGTTTCTGCAGACAAACCGCGGGCAACCAGCTGCGCGAAGTCGCGGGCGCGCATAGTGCCAGCGCGAGTCATCTCCCACGCGGTGGACCAGCACAGAGTGCGCGCCATCGGGTCCGCAATCTTGTCAATGTTGTTGACCACAAACTCCACGGTTTCTGGGTCAAATTCTAGAAGGGTGTAGGTCAAGTCATCATCGTTAAGCAAAACTAGCTCTGCAACCTCGGCGCCTGCGAGCTCTGGGATCTCTGTGCGCTCACCAGAGATATCTACCTCTACCTGCTTAAAACGGCTAACTTTGCCGTCTTCTAGGCGGTACAAACCTACGGCGATGCGGTGGGTGCGCAGCGTGTCACCGGACTGCTGCACGGCGAAGGAAGTGTACTTGCCGCCTTCCTGCTCGGTCTCAGCAGACAGCGTGTTCACACCAGTCGTCTTGAGCCATTCCGCAGCCCAGAAGGACAAATCGCGCCCCGATGCATCCTCCAAGTGACCCAATAGGTCATTGAACGTTGCGTTGCCCCACGCGTGCTTGCTGAAGTGGCGGCGAACGCCCGCGAAGAAATTCTCACGGCCGACATAAGCCTGCAGCTGCTTCAACACCGAAGCGCCCTTGGCATAAGTGATGCCGTCGAAGTTCTGCTCCACGGTCTCAATATCGGAAGCATCCGTGGAGATTGGGTGCGTGGTAGGAAGCTGATCCTGCTGGTAAGCCCAGGACTTCTCCACGTTGGCGAAAGTTACCCACGCGGTGTCGTACTCAGTGCTTTCCGCCTGCGAGATAGCCGCAGCCCAGGTGGCAAACGACTCATTGAGCCACAGGTCATCCCACCACTTCATGGTGACCAGGTCACCGAACCACATGTGGGCCAACTCGTGCAGGATGGTGTCCGCGCGGCGCTCATACATGTAATGGGTGGCCTGGGAAGAGAAGACATACTCATCACGGATGGTCACGCAACCAGCGTTTTCCATGGCGCCCGCGTTGAACTCCGGCACGAAAATCTGGTCATACTTGCCAAAGGGATAAGCGAAGCCAAAGTTTGCGTGGTAGAAATCAAAGCCCTGCTTGGTCTCCGTGAACAAACGCTCCGCGTCCATGTGCTCAGCCAAAGAAGCACGGCAGTACAGGCCCAGTGGGACCTCCAACTGCGCGGCCGGCTGGCCTTCAGGATGTGCGGCGAGCGCACCCTTCCACGTATCGGTGACCTCATAATAAGGACCCGCGCACAGTGCGATGAGGTAGGTGGACAGCGGAGTATCCACTGTCGCACGCCACGTGTCGCCCTCACGGGTAACAGGGGAGTTGGTGATGACCTTCCACTGACTTGGGGTGTGGAAAGTCAACGAGTAGGTGGCCTTCATGTCCGGCTGGTCAAAGCAGGCGAATACGCGCTTGGCATCCGCGGTCTCAAACTGAGTGTAGAGATACACGTTGTCATCTACCGGATCCACAAAGCGGTGCAGACCCTCACCCGTGCGCGAATAGGAAATCTTGGCGGTTACCTTCAGCTCATACTCTGCAACCTCCAAACCCGACAGCGCGACGCCATAAGTTGGGTTGTAGGCGTCCAGAGGAACCGGCACGCCGTTGAGGCGGGCTTCCACAATTTCATCCGCGCGCAAGTCAATGAAGGTGGATCCGGTGGCGGTAGCCTCAAACTTCACGGTGGTGTGCGAGGTGAACTGCTTCTCCTCCCGCAAGTCCAATTCAACGTCATAGTGGGAGACACTGATCAATGTTGAACGGTGCTGGGCCTCATCATGGGTGAGGTTTACAGAGGTCATAAAAAGTAACGCTCCTTCGGTGGAATTAAAAGTTATGCTCGGAAGTTGTACAAGGCGACAACATACATCTTATGCATAGGAGTTTAACCCGTGTCTCAGTCTGTGAAATTTTGGTTCGATGTAACTTGCCCATTCGCGTGGGCTACTTCCCGCTGGATTAAGGAAGTAGAGAAAGTTCGCGACATCACCGTCGAATTCGTTCCAATGTCTCTCGCTGTCCTCAATGATGGTCGTGACCTGCCGGAAAACTACACCAACGGGATGAAGGCGGCTTGGGGGCCTGCTCGTGTATTCGCCAAGGTTGCTACTGATGAACCAAACAAGGTTGATGAGCTTTACACCATCATGGGCAACAAGGTTCATGGTGAAGAGCAGGGCGGCAAGACCGGCTACGGCGCCTATGATGAGCTGATTAAGGAAGCTCTCGCAGAAGCTGGCCTGGATGCTTCCTACGCTGAGGTTGCCAACACCGAGGACGCTGATGAAGCACTGCGCGCATTCCACAACGAAGGCATCAACTCCGTTGGTGACGAGGTAGGCACCCCAGTGATCAAGCTGGGCGACACCGCATTCTTCGGCCCAGTTATCACCCGCATCCCAACCGGCGAAGAAGCTGGCGAAATCTTCGACGCGGCAGTTCGCTTGTCCGAGTACCCTTACTTCTTCGAAATCAAACGCTCCCGAACCGAAATGCCACAGGTCAGCAACAAGTAATTCTGACTTTGCTCAACGCGCATGCATTTCATTGTTAGTATTGGTCGCATGCGCGTTTACTTAGGAGCAGATCACGCAGGGTTCGAGACCAAGAATCTCATTAAAGAACACCTGACCAGCCAGGGCCACGACGTTTATGACTGTGGCGCACATGTTTATGACGCTGAGGATGACTACCCAGCGTTTTGTATTGAAGCCGCACAGCGAACCGTCAATGATCCAGGTTCTTTGGGCATCGTGCTGGGTGGTTCCGGCAATGGTGAGCAGATTGCTGCCAACAAGGTCAAGGGCGCACGTTGTGCGTTGGCGTGGTCTCCTGAGACCGCCCGCCTTGCCCGTGAGCACAACAACGCTCAACTCATCGGTATCGGTGGACGCATGCATTCCGCCGAGGAAGCCTTGGCCATCGTGGACGCTTTCATTGACCAGGAATGGTCCCAGGCTGAGCGCCACCAGCGCCGCATTGACATCCTTGCCGAATATGAGCGCACCAACATTGCCCCTGAGGTTCCTGAGGCACCTGAAGCCTAAGGTTTAACTCACAACTAAAAACTATTGCCCACAAGCACTCGTGAAAGAGTAGCTTGTGGGCATTTGCTTGCCGATGCCTAACGTTTGGGGCGTTTAGGGCTTAGCTAAATTCATCCGGGTCACTGCCGACACGCCCTTCTTCGCCCAAGTCCAAGTCATTGATGGCGAGCATTTCAGCATCCGTGAGTTCAAAGTCAAAGATGTCAAAGTTCTCACGCATACGCGATGGGGTAGCGGTCTTTGGGAAGACGATGACGTTGTTCTGCAGGTGCCAGCGTAGAACAATCTGCGCAGGGGTCTTTGAGTGTGCCTCTGCTGCTGCGAGGATGTCTTCGTTTTCCAACAAGTCAGTCTTGTTTTGCCCCAGTGGTCCCCAGGACTCAACCTTGGTGCCATGCACACGACCGGCGTCGATTTCTTTCCAACGTGCGAAGTAAGGGTGCAGCTCAATCTGGTTGACAGCGGGGCGAATCTTGGAGACCATCTCCAAATCTTCCAGGTTTTTAACGGTGAAGTTCGCAACGCCGATGGACTTGGCCAGGCCTTGTTCTTTCGCCTGCTCCAAGCCCTTCCAAGCGGCTTTGAAGTTGCCGGTGCTGGTCGATGGCCAGTGGATGAGGTACAAGTCAACGTAGTCCAAGCCCAGCTTGTCCAAGGATTCCTGCAGTGCTGCTTCCACGTCTTCATGGCGATCATTCCATAGCTTGGTGGTGATGAACAGCTCCTCGCGTGGAACGTCCGATTTAGCGATAGCTGCGCCAACGCCTTCTTCATTGCCGTAGATGGCAGCGGTATCTATATGGCGGTAGCCCACCTTCAAGGCTTCAGCAACCAGTGCTTCGGTGTCCTCGGGTGGAACCTTGAATACGCCGTAGCCCAGTTGCGGAATGGTGTTGCCATCGTTGAGTTCAACGACTGGGACAATTGAGGGATCAAATTCTGATGTTGATTGGTGTTCGGTCATGGCCACGAGGATACGCCGAAAATGACAACGGAAAAGGGGCCAGCCAAAGCAACCGCACTTAGTGCGAGAACTCCTTTGACTGGCCCCTAAACTTCAAAGACCGGTGTGAAAATTAAGTCTTAGAAATCAAAGCCGAAGTCGAAGATTCCTCCGCCGTCACCGCCGAAGAGACCGCCGCCGTCTCCCATATCGCCGCCGCCCATGTCACCACCGGCATCACCCATGTCACCACCGGAGTCTGCGCCAGCGTCACCCATGTCTCCGCCGGCATCTCCTACTTCACCGGCAGCTGCTGCTTCACCGGAGTAGCCGACACCAGCCATACCCATGAACATGGCGTTGAACATCATGGAGTAACCCATCATCCACACGCCAGTAGCCATGGCATCTGCCCACCATGGGCGGGAGTACCAACCAGCTGGGACCGGACGGCCCGCAACGGTGCCGCCAGGGTAGTAGTTAGGGGTTTCTTCAGAGGCATAAGGAGAAGCAGTCAGAGTCTGACCGTCTTCGCCTTCAATGGTGCGATTCTCCGTCACCTTGCCTGCGGAGCGCTGACCTTCTAGTGGTGGCAACTCCGGACCAGCATTCATGCCCATGATGTCGCGCGCTGCAGCAACATAATGCATGCCTTCCAGTGCGGACTCGCGTGCAAGCTTTGCCTGATTGGCGGTAGTTGCCTGCGCAAGTGCGGAATTAGCAGCGGTAAAGCGCTCTGATGCGTCAGCCATCGCCTGGGTCGAAGCTGCATCGGTGCCAGAGATTTGCATGACTTGGCCGCCAAGACGCTCAGTCCAGCGCTGCGCATCAGCGTGCGCGTCCGCGAACTCTTGGCGTTCGCGTTCTTCTTTGCTCTTCTTTGAATTCTTCGAAGACAGGTACCAAGCGCCGCCGCCGAGGACAGCAAGAACTAATAGAAATTCCATGTTTGGCGTTCACTTCCCACAATTGTTTTATTGTCTATTTAGAACAACGTCTACCACCAGCATAAAGTTCCACAGCGCACTTTGAAAGCAAATGACAAAACCATCTCTACACGCAGCACCAACAGCTGTAGGCTTAGTCCAACAGCTGTCTACTAGCGGATAATATGGTTGTGGTGGGGGTCATTTTGGAATGAAGTATCCCCGTGGGTTAAGATGGCTAACGCACATCAAAGAGATGCGATGTGGGAATGTCGTATAGTGGCTAATACCTCAGCCTTCCAAGCTGAAGACGCGGGTTCGATTCCCGTCATTCCCTCCAACTTCAAGCACCCATCTACCAGTAGTAGCGGTAGGTGGGTGTTTCTGTTTGCGTTGTCATGCAGTGCTGGTGAGCAGTCGGGTCGAAGGGCGTGTTGTTGGTGGGTTAAGTAAAGAAAAGTGTGTCTGTCGGTGTGTTGCCGGCGGACATTGTGTTATCTACCTAGCCATCCTTTCTGTATTCCCATAGAGTGCTGGTAGGTGGTATCGATTGCGGTGTCGTATCCGCTTGGGCCACCGATTTCTGGTGGTGTGGGTGATTCCGCTTCGAGTAAGGCGTTGACTTTGGCGAGTGCGTCTTTACCCCAGCGTTGCTGCCTGGCGGTCTTTACGGGCTCGGCAGGCAGCTGCGTTTTTGATGCGAGCCACCAATCGATGGCGGTGCGTTGGTGTTCTTTGCTCATTCCGCGGTGGTTTCTGGCGAGGAGTTTGAGCGGTGAGTTGATGCCACCTTCAAGGCTGTTGGTGGTGGATTTTGGTGTTCCAATGAATCCTTCGGGTGGTTCTATCCAGGTAAATAGCCATTTTTTGCTGTTGAGGTTGTTTAGCGAATTCATGGCTGTGCGGTCTCGTTTGTGTGTCCGCTAGCGTGGTGTATGAGCGTGTCAAGTATTTTGTGTGTGGGGCTTTCGGGGTTAGTGATTTATAGGTAGTTGGTGAATCGTTCGGGGTAGGCCACGGCCATTTGGTTGATGGCTTGTTTCCAGTTGGTGACCTTTCTGCCTTCGATGAGTCTTCCGCTGGTAGCAGCAGCTTTCTTGCCCTGTTTTGCGCGTTTAGCCGCGCGTTTATCCTCAATATTGCAGATCATCAACCACAGCGTCTTAATCGCGGAATCATCATTGGTAAATTGCACGCGGTTACGGGTAGCTTTACGCAGCTCGTTATTCATCGACTCAATCGAGTTTGTCGTATAGATGACCTTTCTGGCCATCGGCGGGAACTGCAGAAACGGCACGAAACGCTCCCACGCATCCGTCCAGACCTTGACTGATTGGGGATATTTCTGGCCCAGTTCTGAGTCGGCGAATTCATCCAACGCTGCACGTGCGGTTGCCTCTTCAGGCGCGGTATACACCTTCTTCAACGCCGCAGATACGGTCTTACGATCGCCATAGGCCACCCACCGGTTTGCTGCACGAATCAAATGCACCACACAGGTCTGCACCATCGAATCCGGCCACGTTGCTTCCACCGCTTCCGGCAGGCCTTTCAAACCATCGCAGCAGACAATAAACACGTCCTGGACTCCACGGCTTGCCAGGTTCGCGCACACATGAGCCCAGAAGGAGGCGCCTTCTTCTTTCGCCAACCAGATACCCAGGATGTGTTTGATCCCGTCCATATCCACGCCGATAGCCAAAAAGGCGGACTTGTTAACTACTCGTCCACCGTCGCGAACTTTGATACGCAGGGCATCTAAGAAAATTACGGGGTAGAACTCGTCTAGCTGACGGTTTTGCCAGATCATGACTTCATCTAGCACCGCATCAGTCACTGCGGAAATCGTTTCATGCGAGATATCAACCCTCATGACCGTGGCCATATGATGCTGGATATCGCGCACTGTCATGCCACCGGCATACAAACTGATGATCATGTCATCGACATCGGTTAACCTGCGTGAGCCTTTCGGCACCATCGTGGGCAAGAACGTGCCCTGCCGATCACGTGGGACGGTGACATCGACCGGGCCGTAGTTCGAATCAACCTTTTTGACATAGGAGCCGTTGCGATAATTATCGCCACCACCGGCCGCTTTGGCCTCACGATCGCCTTTGGAATAACCCAGGTGGGCATCCATTTCGGCTTCCAAGCCACGGGTGACCGAAGCTTGCAGTAATCCCCGGACTAGGTCGTTGGCGTCCGTTGCTGTGGTTCCCAGCTCGTCAATGAGCTTGGATATCTCCGGGTTCGCGAGCAGTTTCTGCTCGATCGCTTTAATCTTCGCGGAATCTTCCGGATCTCGTTTCGCCACAGAATCCATTATGGTTTATCTCCTTCATGTAAGGGAAACCCCTCACACACAAACCATTAGACACTCTCTGGTGTATCTGTAACTATCGGTGATAGCCCTTATGAATGAATGAGGCGACCACCGTAGTACCTTTCGATTCCATAACCACACTTCCTCGAAAGGGATAACCACGATGGCCGCTGCCCCTTATTCTATAGACCCGACTACCTACTTAGACGAATTGCTCGCTCAAGCATCCCCAGATCTCATGCGCGAGATGCTTCAAGGTTTCATTAACCAAATCCTCTCGACCCAAGCTGACCAAGTCTGCGGCGCCGATTACGCCACCACGTCTGAGTCTCGCACCAATGTCCGCAACGGCTACCGCCACCGCGACCTAGATACTCGCGTGGGTACCATCGATGTTGCAGTACCTAAGCTACGCACTGGATCGTTCTTCCCGGACTGGCTCCTGGAAAGACGAACCCGGGCCGAACGAGCACTCACCACCGTGATAGCCACCTGCTACTTGAAGGGCGTATCCACTCGCAGGATGAACGATCTTGTCGCTAGTCTAGGTATCAATAATCTCTCAAAATCCCAGGTCTCTGAGATGGCGAAAGATCTTGATTGCATGGTCGAAGATTTTCGCACCAGGCCACTAGATACCGGCCCATACTTGTATGTCTCATGTGACGCGTTAACCATGAAAGTCCGTGAAGGCGGACGAGTGGTTAAAACCTCCGTACTCCTTGCTACCGGGGTTAATGCTGAAGGCTACCGCGAGCTACTAGGCATGCAGGTTGCTACCTCGGAATCAGCATCGTCATGGACCGGGTTCTTCCGTGACTTAAAAGCCCGCGGGCTTAATGAGGTCTATTTGGTAACCAGTGATGCTCACTTAGGTATCCAGCACGCGATCAGTGACGTGTTACCGAATGCGTCCTGGCAACGATGCCGTACCCATTTCGCGAAGAACCTCTCAGCGATGGTGCCCAAGACTCAATGGCCGACGTTATCGGCGATGTTTCACACGATATTCCAACAACCAGACTCGGAATCGGTGTGGTCCCAAGCCAAAGAGGTCGTGGCATTTTGCGAGAAGAAGTTCCCACACGTGGCCGACTACCTAGAAGAAGCCCTCGACGAACTATTGGCGTTTACCAATACGCCGAAATCAGTGTGGAAGAAGGTCTGGTCGAATAACCCCACTGAACGGCTCAATCGAGAAATCCGGCGCCGCACAGATGTTGTTGGAATCTTCCCTAATCGTGACGCTGTTGTGCGCCTCGTTGGTGCTGTGTTGGCAGAACAACATGATGACTGGATTCAGCAAAACCGCTACATGTCACTGACAAGCCTTGAGCAAACCAAAGCAATGATCACCGCCAACGTCATCGACGCCGACACCACCACCAAGGAAGTCGCATGAACCAGTCACAGTACCAAGCCCGTGCTGGTCCCTGAGGCCATCACACTGCTTGTTTCAACGAAAGGCAGAAACACCACTCCGTCGGACTTGACCGTGTGTCCAGTCCCAGGTTTTCCCGCTGGGGTGTTGACCGCGTTTATAAAAGGTTTTCTTAGCGAGTGTGGGTTTGTAAAACTCGTGGGTGGCCAGCAGGTTTGTATTCCATTGGTAGGCGTCGTCGGGGGTTTCTACTTTGGTCAGCGACAGGGCTAGTGCGTAGATGGCTTTGCCTGCTTCTGTGCGTGGCCTGGAGGTGGTTTGGCGTCTGATATGGCGTTGAACGTGGACGGTGCAGCGTTGAATGTGGCTGGTGGGCCAGCATTTTTTGATTGCTGATAAGGCTCCGGTCCCGCCGTCGAGGGTGATGATCAGTGGGGGCTGTAGTTGGGAGATGAGTTTGATGTAGTTGGTGGTGGATTCTTTATCGCACCACAGCCATGCGACGACGTGGTCGAGGCTTGCGGCGATGAGCAGGCACTGTTTGTTGAGGTAGGTGCCGTCGATAAATAGCTGGTCATAGACCCTATTGTGGTCGATTTCTACGTTAGGTTGTATCAGCCAGCACCATTTCATGCGTGCGTGCAGGGTTTGGCGGGTGGTGTTGTGTTCTTGTGCGAGGCTGTTGAGGGAACGACCCGTGGTGATCCAGGTGTAGAACAGTCGGAAGGTTGCGGCGTCTTTGCTGGCTTGTTGGCTGTTTCTTACTGAGGATCCGCGGCAGCCTTGTGTGCATCGCCAGCGTTGGGTGCCGGCTTGTGTGTATCCGTTTTTCTTCATTAGCCCTGTACAGATGGGGCATCTTGGTCTGTTTGTACTCACCGGAAAATCAAACCAGAACCGGTTAGCACACTTTTCACGGGATCTCGGTATTGAACGCAAAAGGCCGGTTAATAGCTCTTGGAGACCTATTAACCGGCTAAAAACAGTTGTTGAGCTGGCAGAAGTAAGCTAATTCAGACACACTTTTCTTTACTTAGCCCTTGTTGGTGGACGCAGTTTCACTTCGAGAGTGTGCTGCGTTCCCACATTTATTTTTCGGCTGTTAGCAGCTTGCCGATGAAATACGACGATAAGTTTCGTTGAGCATGGCTGGTTTATCTGATTCTGGCGGGAGATTTTGAGCAATGTGTAGCGATCCGGGTTAAAGCGACCAAATTTCCATACCTGTTTTGACCTGCGGTTAGTGTGCGGTTTTAAGTTTAATTGGGGGCGGATTTGTAGCTTTAAAACTTCCTAGGCTAGAGTAATCAAACGTACGCAGCACGGAGGCAACTCCGGTGGCTACATACGGGGCGTGGCGCAGTTTGGTAGCGCACCTGCTTTGGGAGCAGGGGGTCGCAGGTTCAAATCCTGTCGCCCCGACGTATGGGGTCTGGGAAACCTGGTAAAGGATTTCCCAGGCCCCTTTACTGTTTGAAACAGCCGTTTGGTAAATTATGCAGTTGACAATTGCTAAACACTGCAGCAGTTAGTAAATGCAGACAACTAATCAGGAGAAATACTCGTGAAGACTACCGTGGACAAGCTGAGCGACACCCGCGTCAAGCTCACCGTCAACGTTCCGTTCGCTGAGCTCGACAAGGAAATCGACCAGGCTTACTCTGCGATTGCGCAGCAGGTATCAATTCCGGGTTTCCGTAAGGGTAAGGCCCCTCGCCAGTTGATTGATGCCCGCTTCGGCCGCGGTGCAATGCTGGAGCAGGTCGTCAACGACATGCTTCCTTCCCGCTACGAGCAGGCAGTCAATGAAAATGACCTGAAGGTTATCGGCCAGCCAAACATCGACATCCCTAAGGTTGAAGACAACGACTTCGTTGAGTTCACCGCTGAGGTTGATGTTCGCCCGGAAATCGAAGTACCTGACTTCTCCAAGATTTCCGTTTCCGTCCCAGCATTGGCTGTTGCCGATGAGGACGTAGACAATGCACTCAACGATCTTGCAGAGCGTTTCGGTGAGCTCAAGGACACCAAGCGCAAGCTGAAGACCGGTGACTTCGCAATCATCGACGTTGATGCTGAAGTTGACGGCGAGAAGGTTTCTGAAATCTCCACCGAGGGCTTGTCCTACCGTGTTGGTGATGACGACCTGATCAAGGGCCTCGACACCGCTCTTCGTGGTCTGAAGACCGACGAGGACAATGAGTTCACCGCGACCATCGAGTCCGGCGAGCACAAGGACAAGGAAGCAACCATCAAGGTTCACGTTCAGCAGACCAAGGAGCGCAAGCTTCCTGAGCTCGACGACGAATTCGCACAGATGGCTTCCGAGTTCGACACCATCGAGGAACTGCGTGAGAACACCAAGAATGGTCTCGAAGAGTCCAAGAAGAACGACCAGGCTGTCGCAATCCGCGACGAGGTTCTGAAGGCAGCTTTGGCTGAGGTTTCCTTCGAACTTCCTAAGTCTGTTGTCGATGAGCAGGTTCACTCACAGCTGCACCAGATCCTCGGCGAGATGGCGCACGATGATGCTGCACTCAACCGCATGCTTGAGGCTCAAGGCACCACCCGCGAGGAATTCGACAAGGAATCCCGCGAGTCTGCTGAAGAGTCCGTTCGCACCCAGCTGTTCCTGGACACCTTGGCTGATATTGAAGAGCCAGAGGTTTCCCAGCAGGAGCTGAGCGACCACATCATGTTCACCGCTCAGTCTTACGGCATGGACCCTAACCAGTTCATCCAGCAGATCTCTTCCAACGGTCAGATCGGCAACCTGTTCTCCGACGTTCGTCGTGGCAAGGCACTCGCAGCAGCTATCTGCCGCGTTGAGGCTAAGGACGATGAGGGCAACGCAGTTGACGTTGAGCAGTACTTCGGCGAAGAAGACACCAACGAAGCTA